>CAXMRU010000001.1:0-4938 GCA_964195715.1 Akkermansiaceae bacterium
TGAATCTTCTTGCCCGCGGTCATCCGGATGATCTCCTGGCCGTACTTCCGCATCAGGATCCCCTGCTTGCCGAGCTCGGGGAACTTGCCGGCCACCGCGATCACGTTTCGGAGCGCAGGGTCGGCCCCGAACCCGAACAGCAGGTCAGGCGAGGCGAGGTAGAAGAAGTGCAGCGAGTGGGACTGGAACATCTGCCCATAGTGCATCAGGCGCCGCATCTTCTCGGCCGTGGGCGTCAGGTTCTCGCCTCCCACGATCCAGTCCATCGCCTTGGCCGCGGCCAGGTGATGACTCACCGGGCAGATACCGCACAGCCGCTGCACTGCCACCGGCATCTCCCAGAACGGGCGTCCCTGGATGAAGCGTTCGAACCCGCGGAACTCGACGATGTGGAGACGCGCCTGTTCTACCTGTCCCGCCTCATCGAGGAGAATGGTGACTTTCCCGTGACCCTCGACTCGGGTCACCGGTTCTATGACTACTTTCCGGGTCGTCGTCGTAGACACCTGGACCTCCCGGTCAATCGTACTTGATCAGTGAATAAGGAAGCTCCACCGGCTCGTCGCTGAGAAGAGCGGTGAGAGCGGCCCACAGCGTGTCGGCCGACGGGGGGCATCCTGGCAGGTGGTAGTCGATCTTCACTACCTCGTGCGCGGGGTATACCCTGTCCAGCAGGAGCGGAATGTCCTCGCCCGCCGGGATCTCGCCCGAGGGATTGTAGACGGTCGGTCCGTCGACGTAGGCTTCGCGCAGGCACTCCTCGAGTGGAACCAGGTTGCGGAGGGCGGGGATGCCGCCCATCGTCGCGCAGTCGCCCACCGAGATCAGGATGTCGCACTGCTTCCGGAAGTCTCGCAGCACGTGAACGTTCTCCTCGTTGCAGCACCCGCCCTCGATCAGGCCGATCGCGCAGTGCTCCTGGATCTCCTTGAAATCGTCGATGGGCGATTTGTCGAAGTCCACGAGATCGAAGAGGGTCAGGATCCGCTCGTCCATGTCGAGCAGCGACATGTGGCAGCCGAAACACCCGGCCAGCGACGTCGTCGCCACACGCGGCTTTGCCATCACGGTCTCCTCCCCGTTTCCGTTCATGCTTCCACCTCTGCCCCGGAGGCTGCGTTGCCGAGTTCCTTCGCGCCCCGTTCGATGTCGGAGCCGATCGGCTCGTGGTCATACGTCCGCCGCCCGAACGGGACCGCGTAGCCCTCGCGCTTCCTGAGGAGCGCGCCCACCGGGCATGCGTCCAGCGCCTCATCCGTGACATCGAGATCGGTATCTTTGAGGCGGGCTTCGGCGTTCACGGCGAGTTGCTTGTGCTCGCCGCGACCCACGAACTGGAACACGTGCTTCCCATCCAGGTCACGGGAGGCCCGCACGCAGCGGGCGCACAGGATGCAGCGATTGCGATCGACGATCACGTCGGGGTGGGAGGCGTCCACGTCCCTCTCGGGCCACAGATAGGGGTAGCGTGGCGCCGTGATTCCGAAGCGGTACGCGAGGGCCTGCAGTTCACAGTTGCCGCTCTTCTCGCAGACCATGCAGAAGTGGTTCCCCTCGACGAACAGCATCTCGATGATCGATTTCCGGTACCCTTGCAGGGCGTCGGTGTCGTTCTCGACCACGAGGCCTGTCGTGATGGGCTGTGTGCAGGCCGCGCAGGCCCGGCCGTTGGCGGTCACCGTGCACACCCGGCAGCCGCCCCAGGCCTCGAGGCCCGGTCTGTGGCACAGGCGCGGGATGTAGACTCCCGCCTGGTCGGCCGCCTCGATGATCGTCTGACCCGGGCGGCCCGTAACCTGCGCACCATCTATGAAGAAGATGATCTCGTCATTCATCGTTCACTCTCAGTCGGGACGGCCGGCGATGGCGGCCGCCGTCCGCAGCGCATCGTCCAGGTCGAATGAGCGCCGCCGGCCCTCCGGCGCCTCCTCTACCAGCGCGTCGTACAGGGGCCGGAAGTTCTTCAGCGTGCTCAGGATAGGGTTCGGCGATGTCTGACCGAGGCCGCACCGACTCGTCTTGCGGACCGTTTCGGCGAGGCTTTCCATCTCATCGAGGTCGGCCGGCTCCATGCGACCCTTGCGCACTCGCGCCACGGCGTCGCGCAGCAGCACGTTGCCGACACGGCACGGCGTGCAGTATCCGCAGCTCTCCTCCGCGAAGAAGTCCATGAACGCCTCGACTACTCCGAGAAGGTCTCGTTCCGGGCCGAAAACGATCAGCGAGCCGCCCGTGGGCAGGTCGTCGAAGCAGATCTCCCGCCCGAACTCGTCCGGCCCGACCATCTGCCCACTCGGGCCACCGACCTGGACGGCCACCGGATCCTCGGCTTCGCACATCTCGAGGACATCCCCCAGGGTCACTCCGAAGGGAACCTCGTAAATACCCGGTTGCCGGACGTCACCCGAGATACTGAGCAGCTTCGTGCCCCAGCTCTGATGGGTGCCGTACTCAGAGAACGTGGCCGGTCCCGTCTCCAGGATCTTCGTGACGCAGCACAGCGTCTCGACGTTGTTCACCGAGGTCGGGCAGTCCAGGTAGCCGTTCTGGGCAGGGAAGGGCGGCCGGTTACGCGGATCGCCGCGCCGGCCCTCGCACGAATTAACGAGAGCCGTCTCTTCCCCGCATATGTAGGCGCCGGCGCCCATCTGGATCCGGATATCGAAGTCGAAGCCCTCGTGCCCGAGCACGTTCTCTCCGAGAAGACCGTCTTCCCGGCGCTTCTCGAGCTGCGCCTCGAGGAAGAGGCGCAGATACTCGTACTCGGCACGCAGATAGACGATGCCTTCGGAAGCGCCGATCGCGTAACCGCCGATCGTCATGCCCGCGAATACCCGGTCCGAACGTTCCGTCAGCAGTACCCGGTCTTTGAACGTGCCGGGCTCACCCTCGTCGGCGTTGCAGATGATGAACTTCCGATCGCCGCGGGCGCCCCTCGTGAATTCCCACTTCATTCCCGTCGGGAACCCGGCTCCCCCGCGACCCCTCAGCCGCGCGGTCTTGACGGCCCGAATGACCTCCACAGGGCTCATGGACAGGGCCTTCCGGATCGCCTCCCCGCGGTTGTAGGGTGTAAACAGGATCGAGCCCGCGCCCCGTATGTTGTTGTGCACCATCGAGTGGATGAGGGGATGGGCGTTGTTTCCATCGCCCAGTTTGTGCACCAGGCGCCGCGGATCCATGTGGCGCCTCAATTCCCGCACGATCTCCTGCGCCCGGTCGCTCGACAGGTCGGTCACCGGAACATCGTTGATCAGGGCAGCCGGAGCCTGGTCGGACAGGCCGATGCACGCCGTCGTCTCAAGAGTGAACGCACCGTCCTCGGTCGTCTCGCCCGGCTGGATGCCGAGCTCGTCGGCGAACGCGTCGAGAACTCTCTGGAAACCGGCCATGCGATCGGGGACGTCGTCGCTCACCCGGATGACGACCCGTCCCTTCTGTTCGCTGGACAGGAATGAATAGAAGGAAACACTGCTCTCCACGTCGGCCAGGATCGCGCCCGTCAAGGCGGAGATAATTCCAACCGCCTCCGTGGACACGCACCCGAGCTCGGCCTGCACGGTACGCGTGATATCGATCATGCGACCGGCGTCCGCTCCATATTCCCGGCAGATGGCGCTGACTCGCGCCGCCAGATCTTCGCTCATGTCTCGCCTCGACCGATGTCGATGCAGGGTTTGCGGCGCGGACCGATGTCTCCTCGCGCGGCAGGGGGTCGGATTGCAAGGGAAGGGCCACGACGAGAGGTCGTGAGAGGTAGTACGTTCGTCCCGAGAGGCTCTTGAAATGGGCCTTCCCCGGAGTCGCAATCTCGGCGCCTCGCGGGCCCGCTCAGAGGCCGCTCCTGCGGCGGGACATAGTGTCTCCGGTTGCCCGCTAACGCCCCTCGCGTGACGCGATGCCGGTCACCACCGGCTGGACGCGAGCGGTAGCGGGCGGCCGTGCAACGTGGTATCGTTTTCCCGCTCAGGATTCGGTGGGATTTCACACTTCGGACGGCAGTCCGGGGGGAGACTCGGGATGCTGCACAAGAGGCTTGCAGGGAACACTGGCAAGCGGTTCGCCCGCGAGGCGAGGCGCGGTTCGACAACGCCGTCGTGGGTCGCGATCGGAATCGCGGCGATCGCACTCGGGGCCGTGGCATGCGCGCCGGCGGAGCAGGCTCCGGACGACGAGGCACAGCTCGCGTTCTTCGACAGCCTGCTCGCTGATCTGGGCGGCCCGCAGACGGCGGATCTGAGCCGCGGGCAGCGCTGGCGGCTGATCGCCTCGCTGGGCACGGGCCTTCCTCCCGCGAGCTACCGTCTCGAGGACCTTCCGGAGCAGGGATCGCGGGCCGTCGGCCTGCAGCAGGCCTACTGCCTCCAATGCCACGGGGTCTCGAGCCCCCGCATGCACACTGCTGACGAGTGGCCGACGCTCATCCGGCGCATGCTGATGCGGGCTTCGGCCCTGGACAGCCGTCTTGGAGGCCCTCGCAGCGAGGAAATGGTCGATGAAATGCTGATGGCCGGTCTCCGAACTGCGGTGCTGCCCCCGGCCGAGGACGTGGACTCTCTGGTCGCGTATTTTCAGAGGAACGCGTTCCCGGCAGCGGCCGAATCGGAGATTCCGGACACCCCGGAAGCGGCTCTGTACGTCGAGAAGTGCTCGGCGTGTCACGAGACGCCATCTCCCACCGCACACGGGCCACAGGATGCGCAGGCCCTGGTGGCTCGGATGAGCGCCATGATGGCGATGCTCGGTATGGAGCAGCTCACCGCAGAAGACCAGTCCCGACTTGTTGCATTCATGCAACAGTCGGCCCCATAATACCCCCGAGGCACACGCTTTCCTGACGGGGTGGCCGCGCTAACTAGCGGCCGCCCTGACTCTTGCGTACCTCATCGTTTCTGTCGCGGTACCCGCACGGTCCCGTGGCAAGCTTTCTGCACCTCA
>CAXMRU010000002.1:0-4492 GCA_964195715.1 Akkermansiaceae bacterium
TTCGCGATACTGGACCGGTGACGGAATGACCCATTACACGCCCCCGGGGCACACCGTGCCGGGCCGATGGAGACTCGGCGTCCAGCGGGCGTCACTTGCCGCACCTCAGAGGAAATAGCTGATCCGAGGCTGAGGTCGGAGGAGGAGCAGATACTCCTCCTCCTCCCAGCATTTAGATACATCCGTGGCCAAATTCCAAGCTCCCCGCACACGATGCGGGACGCAGCGGAGAGCCACGCGCGCGTGGCGCGGTGCGCACGGATGAACGACGGATGATGGGTGGTTCCCTTGATAAGGAGGTGCAGTGTGAGGTCTCCCCTCGTAAGACGTATCCTCGTCGGCGCAATCCTGTCGCTTCTCTGCTTCGTTGGGCTGGCTCCCGAAGCCGCTGCCCAGGAACCGGAAGAGATCAGCGGCACCGTGACCGACGCAGCGACGGGCCAGCCCATCGCCGGCGTATCCATATCGATCGTGGGCTCCAACCGCGGCGTGGTCACTAACACGGCCGGCGCGTTCGTGATCCGCATTCGGCCGGGCACCTGGACCCTGCGGACGACCATCATCGGCTACGCCCCCATCGAGCAGGACGTGACCGTGCAGGCGGGCCAGCCACTCACCGTGAATATGGTGATGGCAGTCCAGGCCCTGGAGATCGGCCAGATCGTGGTGAACGTGGGCTCCCGTTCCGGGCGGACAGTCCTCGAGACGCCGGTGCCTATCGACGTGATCTCGGCCGAGCAGATCATGGAGTCGGGGTTCACCGAGGTGAACCAGGTCCTTAGAGAGCTCGTGCCCTCGTACCAGGCTTCGCACCAGACCATCTCCGACGGGACCGACCACGTAAACCCGGCGAGTCTGCGCGGCCTCGGCCCCGACCAGACGCTGGTCCTGGTCAACGGCAAGCGGCGCCACAACAGCGCGCTGGTGGCCGTCAACGGTACGTTCGGGCGAGGCACGGTCATGGTGGACCTCAACGCCATTCCGGTCGCCGCGATCGGGCGGATCGAGGTGCTGCGGGACGGCGCGTCGGCGCAGTACGGCTCCGACGCCATCGCGGGCGTGATCAACATCGTGCTCAAGGAACAGACCGATAGCTTCCAGCTCACCAGCACCGTCGGCGCTACGGGGGGCTGCCTGAGCACACCCAACCGGGCGGACACGGGTGAGCCCATCAACCTCGACTGGGACTGCGACGGAGAGCAGGTCCAGCTCGGCCTCAACTACGGCTTCCCGATCGGCGGGCGGGGCTTCTTCAACGTGTCCGGGCAGTATCTGAGCCGCGAGCGCACCAACCGGTCGGGCGCCGAAATGAAAGACCAGTTCCTGGGGATCGAGGGAGTAGCGGCGACGGATGCCGAGCTCGCACGGCGCGGGCTCACCCGGGCCGACGTCTCCATGTTTACGGGGCAGAGTGGGGCCAAGGTGGGGATGATCTTCTTCAACACCGCGATCCCGCTTGGTCTGGATGCGGAGGTCTACGGCAACGGCGGAGCGTCGTTTCGCGACGGCGCGGCGACCGGGTTCTACCGAAGGGCGAATGAGGAGCCGAAGACGGTTCTGGACCTGTACCCGAGCGGGTTCCGTCCGGAGATTAACCCGGACATCAGGGACCTGAGCTTCACCGGTGGCGTCCGAGGCGGGCACAAGGGCTGGGATCTTGATGGGAGCGTCACGTACGGCCAGAACTCGCTCCTGTACAACATCGAGAACACGAACAACGCCTCCCTGGGCGCGTCCAGCCCGGTGTCGTTCGACGCCGGAACCCTGATCTTCGGTCAGACGACGGGCAACTTCGACGCCGTGCGGCCGCTGAGCGTGAGCGGGATCCGGTCGATGGCACTGGCTCTGGGCGGCGAGTACCGGGCCGAGAACTACCAGATAGAGGCCGGCGACTTCGGCTCGTATTCCCTCGGAAACGGTGGAGACATTCCCGGGGTCGACTTCGACACGACCTCGGCCGGACAGCCCAGAGCGGCTGGATCGCAGGTATTCGTAGGCTTCCAACCTACCAACGAGGTGAACCGCACGCGGAACAGCGTTAGTCTGTACGCGGCCCTCGAGAGTGAGCTTTCCGACCGCTGGGCGCTGGATGTGGCGGGCCGGTTCGAGAATTACAGCGACTTTGGGAGCCGGCTAACGGGCAAGATCGCGACCCGCTTTGAAGTGGCGCAGGGTTTCGCTTTGCGCGGAGCCGCGAGCACCGGCTTCCGGGCCCCGTCGCTGCACCAGTCGTGGTTCAACAACGTCAGCACCCAGTTCCTCACCGACGAGGCGGGAGAGCAGGTTGCCCAAAACGTGCTGACAACCAACAACCTCAGCGGAGTTTCACGCGCCTTCGGGGTCCCGGCCCTGAAGGAGGAGACGTCCGTCAACCTGAGCGGTGGGTTCACCGTGGGGCCCATGAGCAACTTTTCGCTATCGGGGGACGTGTATTTTATCAAGATCGATGACCGGATCGTCCTCTCCAGCCGGTTCGGAGCCGGCGACAGCGATTTCGGCATGCAGGTCGCCGAGATCCTGGAGCCGTTAGCCTCCCTCGAGGTAGGCTCGGCGCAGTTCTGGTACAACGCCATCGACACGGAGACCTTCGGCGTGGATATCGTGGCCTCGTGGGCGGACCAGGTCGGCGCCGGTCAGCTCGGACTTACCCTGGCGGCCAACTTCACGTCCACGGACGTGACGAGCACCAACGTGCCCGAGTCCATCCTGGACGCCTTCGGCTCAGTAGCCGAGGCCGAAGTTGCCCACAACCTGTTCAACCGCGAGGAGCGGAACCGGGTGGAAGACGCCCTTCCGAGGCAGCAGGTGGGACTCACCGGCAGGTATACGATCAATAAGATCACCGCGCTCGCGCGGGGGACGTACTACGGCAACGTGTTTTACAAGCCAGATTGCGGATTCCCCGCGCCGGACTCGTGCCCCAACGACGAGGAGTTCGCCTCCAAGTTCCTGTTCGATGCCGAGTTCGGGTACGCATTCGTGCCGGGTGTGAAACTCACGCTCGGGGCGCAGAACCTGTTCAACACGTATCCGGATCAGCACGAGAAGGCGTCCAACCGCAGCGACGAGCGGTTCATCTTCAGCCGGCGCGTGACACAGTTCGGTTCCAACGGTGGGTTCTACTACCTCAGGCTGGACCTGAATCTGTAGTCTGAAAACAAGCACTTCAGGACGGAAGAAGGTGGAGAGTTGAAGAAGTGAAGAGGGCCGGCGTCTGCCGGCCCTCTTCGCATGTGGGCGTAACCGCGGCGTGGCCGTCACTGCGCTCGCGTGGAGCCACTGGCTCCTGCCAGTCGCCCAGGACTCAGCTCCCCGTGACCTTGATTCCAGCCGCCTTGCTGCCCTCGAAAGCTCGGACAATCTTGAAACGCGCCCGGAGCTGACCCCGCGCTTCGGACTCTGAGAGCGGAGACTCAACGCATGAAGACTTTCCAGAGGGAGATCACGCTGCCGGCCTTTCCGCGCGGCTTCCACCTCGTTACGGAGTTGATCGAGAGGGAAGTGCCTGAGATCAGAGAGATCGAGGTCGGTGTCATCCACGTCTTCATCAAACACACGTCTGCGAGCCTCACGCTGAACGAGAACGCCGATCCGACCGTTCGCGAGGACTTCGAGGCGTACTTCAATCGGGCGGTTCCAGAAAATGAGCCCTACTTCCTGCACACGGCCGAGGGTCCGGACGACATGCCGGCCCACATCAAGGCCTCGATGATGGGTAGTTCAGTGTCGATTCCGATCACGGCAGGTCGCCTCAATCTCGGCACCTGGCAGGGGATCTACCTGTGCGAGCACCGCGACCACGGTGGGCGGCGTAGAGTCGTGGTGACAGCTCTGGGAGACCGACCTCTCGATTGACGGATACGCCGAGGCCGCGTATTCTTGCGATGGAAAGCCCCTTACACGACTTCCACCTAGCGGCCCCTCTACGCAGCACTCCCTTCAGGAGGGAGAGCGGTATGGTCGACCTCGAGGCAACGCTCCGCTCCTCGCTCGATGGCCGGTACGTCATCGAGGGTGAGCTCGGGACGGGCGCCATGGCTGTGGTGTTCCTCGCGCACGATCTGAAGCACGATCGCAGGGTCGCGATAAAAGTCCTGAAGCCCGAGCTTGCGAGCGCGATCGGCGGCGATCGGTTCCAGCGCGAGATCGAAGTCGTGGCCGGCCTCACCCACCCCCACATTCTCCCCCTTTATGACTCCGGTGAAGCGGACGGCCTTCTCTATTACGTGATGCCGCATATCGAGGGTGAGTCACTGCGCGCGCGTCTGAAACGGGAAGGCCGCCTTCCCGTTCGGGACGCAATCCGGATCACCCGCGAGATCGCTGACGCGCTAGGGTTCGCGCACCGGCGCGGCGTCATCCACCGCGATGTGAAGCCGGGGAACATCCTGCTCACGGAGGACCACGCCCGGCTGGCCGACTTCGGAATCGCCTATCTGGCGGAGACCGAGGGCGGTACGCTGACCGGAACTGGCCTGGCTCTCGGGACGCC
>CAXMRU010000003.1:0-52241 GCA_964195715.1 Akkermansiaceae bacterium
GGAGATGGTGATGCCGGGCGACAACGTGAACATGGACGTGGAACTGATTGCTCCGATCGCGATGGACAAGGAGCTGCGGTTCGCGATTCGTGAGGGCGGCCGCACCGTCGGTGCCGGCGTCGTCACGGATATTGTAGAGTAACGGCAGCGGAATCGATCCCGCGCCGTGACCCGGCGCACGGGCTGATAGGAACAGACGAGAGAGACATGGCGGAGAAAATTCGGATTCGGCTGCGTTCCTTCGACGCGGCGGTCATCGATCAGACGGCGGCGGACATCGTGCGCACGGCGCAGAAGACGGGCGCGTCCGTGAAGGGACCGATCCCGCTTCCGACGCGGCGCCAGTTGTACACGGTGCTCCGGAGTCCGCACAAGGACAAGAAGTCGCGGGAGCAGTTCGAGCTCAAGACGCACAAGCGGCTGATCGATATCTACGACACGCGCCCGCAGACGGTGGACGCGCTGACGAAGCTCGACCTCGCCGCTGGCGTCGACGTCGAAATCAAGGTGCAGTGACATGCCTGGTTTGATTGGAAAGAAGCTGGGGATGACCCAGATCTTCACGGAGGATGGAAAGGCCGTCGGTTGCACCGTTCTCGAGGTCGGGCCGTGCCCCATCGTGCAGATCAAGACGACGGAGACGGACGGCTACGAGGCGATCCAGATCGGTTTCGGGGCGCAGCGTGAGCGTCGCGTCACGAAGCCGGAGGCTGGACACGCCGCTCGCGCGGGTCTCGACTACGCGCCCAGGGTGCTGGCCGAATTCGAGCTCGAAGAGGGCATGGAGTACGAGGACGGCCAGAGCCTGACGGTGGACCTGTTCGAGGTCGGGCAGCGGGTGAAGATCACCGGAGTGACCAAGGGCCGCGGATTTCAGGGCACGGTGAAGCGGCACAATTTCGCTGGATCGCCGGCGAGCCACGGCGGCAGCTCCGTTCTGCGGAAGCCTGGATCGATCGGGCCCGGCACGGACCCGTCCAGAGTGATCAAGGGCCGCAAGATGTCTGGCCAGATGGGCGGAACGCAGCGTACAGCGTCGAACCGGCGCATCGAGATGATCGATCCGGAGAAGAACCTGATGCTCATCCGCGGCTCCGTGCCGGGGGCGCGTCACAACGTGGTTCTCATTCGCTCCGCCTGAGCGAATGATCTCCGCTGGGAAGTTGAAGAGAGAGAGCATGAAGGCGAAAGCATATTCGACGACGGGCAAGGCACGCGCGACCGACTTCGAGCTGCCCGATGCCGTGTTTGACGGCACGGTGAACGAGAGCGTCCTGCACGAGGTCATCACGGCTTACCGGGCCAACCAGCGCCATGGCACGCATGCCACGAAGACGCGGCACACCGTGCGTGGCGGTGGCCGAAAGCCGTGGCGTCAGAAGGGCACGGGCCGCGCCCGGGCGGGTTCGGTACGGTCTGCCCTGTGGAGAGGTGGGTCGATCGTATTCGGGCCGCAGCCCCGCAGCTATCGCGTTCGCGTCCCGAAGCAGGTCCGCCGGCTCGCCATACGTTCCGCCCTGAACGCAAGGGCCGCGGAGGGCGCGATGATCGTCGTGGAGCCGTTCGCTCTCGACTCGCCGAGCACGAAGACGTTGGTCGGCTTTTTCGAGGCCCTCGAGCTGCAGGTCGGCAATGTGCTGATCCTGACGGACGGAGTGAAGAAGGACTTGTACCTCTCTGCCCGGAACATCCAGGGCGTCGAGGTGCGGCCGTGGGGAGAAGCTTCCGCCTACGACATCCTGTGGTCCGACGTAACGATCGTCGAGGAGTCCGCATTCAGTGGCGACGATGGAAACGACGACGCCGAGGAGGCTTCATGAGCCGCGCGCCACGCGAGATCCTGATCCGGCCGGTCATCACCGAAGAAACGTCGCGGCTGCAGTTCAACCCGGGCCGCATCCGGAATAGGCATCAGGAAAAAGAGGGTGAAATTCAACCGCAGTTCGTGTTCCAGGTGTCTCGAGGAGCGACCAAGATCGAGATCAAGCGGGCCGTGGAGAAGATGTTCGAGGTCCACGTGAGCTCGGTGAACACGATGAACATCCTGGGCAAAGACCGGCGCGTCGGTCGGTCGGTCGGCAAGCGATCCGACTGGAAGAAGGCCATCGTCACGCTCGCCAAGGGCGAGGTGATCGACGTGTTCGAGGGAGTATAGAATGGCGCTCAAGAAATTCCGCCCCGTCACGCCTAGCTCGCGCTTCCGGTCCGTTTCCACGTTTGAGGAGATCACGCGGAGCGAGCCCGAGAAGTCGTTGACCGAGGGGCTGTCGAAGAAAGCCGGACGAAATAACCACGGCCACATCACGAGCCGGCGGAGAGGCGGCGGTCACAAGCGTCGCTACCGACGCATCGACTTCCGTCGCGACAAGCATGGGATTCCGGGCAGGATCGCCGAGATCGAGTACGATCCGAACAGGTCTGCCCGCATCGCGTTGGTTCATTACGCCGATGGTGAGAAGCGCTACATTCTGCACGCGCGGGGAGTCAAGCAGGGAGACACGATCGTGTCGGGGCCAGGATCGGAGCCGAGTCTCGGTAACTGCTTGCCGCTCATGGAGGTTCCGCTCGGCACGATGCTTCACGCGGTGGAGCTGAAGCCCGGTAAGGGAGCCCAGATGGCCCGCTCGGCGGGCGCGTCGGTGCAGCTGATCGCCAAGGAAGGCGATATGGTCACCCTCCGGCTCCCGAGCACCGAGGTGCGCATGGTGCGCGGCGAGTGCTACGCGACGATCGGCCAGGTCGGCAACGTCGACCACGAGTTGATCCGGTCCGGCAAGGCGGGCAGGTCCCGCTGGCTCGGAAAGCGGCCGAAGGTTCGCGGTGTCGCCATGAACCCGGTCGACCATCCACTCGGAGGAGGCGAGGGCCGTGCTTCGGGCGGCCGTCCGCCGGTCTCGCCGTGGGGCAAAGCCGAGGGACGCAAGACGAGAAAGCGGAAGAAGGCCAGCAACCAGTACATCGTCCGCGGTCGCAAGCGCGGAAAGGCCACCAAGTAGAACGGGTGCAGGGAGACGAGAATGGCGCGGAGTGTCAAAAAGGGACCGTACATCGACGAGCGGCTGCTCGGTCGGATCCGAGCGATGAACAAATCCGGCGAGAAGCGGGTCACGAAGACGTGGGCTCGGGCATGCACGATCAGTCCGGAGTTCGTCGGCCACACGGTCGCCGTGCACAACGGCAACAAGTTCATCCCGGTCTACATCACAGAGAACATGGTGGGGCACAAGTTGGGCGAGTTTTCGCCCACCCGCCTGTTCCGGGGCCACGGCGGTAAGTTCGCCGACAAACGGGCCCGTCTGTAGAGCTCGAACGGGAAGCCAGGGGATAGCGAGATGGAAGCGCGAGCAATCTCGAAGAGAATTCGGATGTCGGCCAGGAAGATGCGGCTGGTCATCGACCAGATCCGCAACGCCGATGTGAACGACGCATATTCGATTCTCCAGTTTTCGACAAAGGCGGCGTCCGAGCCGATCGAAAAGGCTCTCCGGTCAGCGGTTGCGAATGCGGTTGACAAGACCGATCAGCAGGGCGAAGTGCTGGACGTGGACGATCTGTACGTCAAAGAGGCCTATGTGAACGAGGGGCCGACTCTCCGTCGTTACCGGGCAGGCGCCATGGGTCGTGCGTCACCCCGGCGCAAGCGCATGAGTCATGTCACCGTCGTGGTGGACACAAAGGAGTAATTGTGGGCCAGAAGACACATCCGTACGGCTTCAGGCTGGGGATCGTAAAGCCCTGGAAGTCGCGCTGGTATGCGAAGGGGCGGGATTTCCCGGCCCTGCTCGCCGAGGACGAGAAGTTGCGCAAATACCTGCACGCGCGGCTGGATCATGCGGCGATCGCCGATGTCGAGATCGAGCGAAAGCCGACCAAGATCGTGGTAACGATCCACACGGGTCGTCCCGGCGTCGTGATCGGGAAGCGTGGTGCGGAGGTGGACAAGCTGCGCGACGAGCTCTCTCTTCTCACGGACTCCGAGGTGTCGATCAACGTCGAGGAGATCAAGCGGCCAGAGCTAAGCGCTCAGCTTGTAGCGAACAGCATCGCCCACCAGTTGCAGCAGCGGATCGGGTTCCGCCGCGCCATGAAGCGCGCCATGCAGGCGGCCACGCGGGCCGGTGCCGAGGGAGTAAAGGTGCAGTGCGGTGGCCGGCTCGGAGGTGCGGAGATCGCGCGTACCGAGGGTTACCACGAGGGCCGCGTGCCGCTGCACACGATGCGCGCGGATATCGATTACGCCGAGCGCATGGCCAAGACCACGTACGGGACCATCGGGGTGAAGGTGTGGATCTACCGCGGCGAGGCGACGGACGACCGCCGCGGCCAGACCTACACGGCCGGCGGCGCAAAGTAGCACGACGTCAGAGCTAGAGATAACAGACGATGCTTCAACCAAAACGCGTGAAGTACCGAAAGCAGCAGAAAGGCAAGATCCGGGGCAACGCCATGCGCGGCAACACGGTGGCGTTCGGTGACTATGGCCTTCAGACGCTGGCTGCGGGGTGGATCACGAATCGCCAGATCGAGGCGGCTCGTGTCGCGATGACCCGGCACATCAAGCGTGGGGGAAAGGTCTGGATCCGGATCTTTCCCGACAAGCCGATCACGTCGAAGCCGGCCGAGACGCGCATGGGCAAGGGTAAGGGGAACCCGGAGGGTTGGGTCGCCCCGGTCAAGCCGGGTCGCGTGATGTTCGAGCTGGAGGGGGTGGAGGAGTCCATCGCCCGCCGGGCCATGGACCTGGCTGCCGCGAAGCTCCCGGTTAAGACCAGGTTCCTTGTCCGGGAGGAGTAAGAGAGATGGACGCGAAGGACATTCGAGAACTGACGATTGAGGAGATCGACATCGAGATCGAGCGGGCACGCGAGGAGATGTTCAAGCTCCGCTTCCGTGCTGCCTACGAGGAGCTCGAGAATCCGACGCTGCTCAAGGAGCTACGTCGGGATGTCGCGAGGATGAAGACGATTCGGCACGAGCGCGAGCTGCGGGCCGCGGGAGATAACAATGGTTGAGGATTCGACTGAGACCGCTGGAAACCGCAAGGTCCGACAGGGCCGCGTGGTGAGCGACGCCATGGACAAGACCGTGGTGGTCTCCGTGGAACGCCAGTTCGCCCACCCTCTGTACGGTAAGCGGGTGACGCGCCGCAAGAAGTACCACGCGCACGACGAGAGGAACGAGTTCCGCTCCGGCGACCTGGTCGTCATCGAGGAGACTCGCCCCGTATCGAAGCGCAAGCGCTGGCGTGTCGTGAAGCTCATCGCGCGGTCGGACCAGGAGGACTGAGGAGATGATCCAGCAGGAGACCGATCTCCGGATCGCCGACAACTCGGGCGCCCGCCGCGCACGGTGCATCCGTGTCCTCGGCGGCTCGTCCCGCCGTTATGCGGGCCTGGGCGACATCGTGGTCGTCACGATCAAGGACGCCATCCCCGGCGGTACTGTGAAGAAGGGCGAGGTCGCCAGGGCCGTCGTCGTGCGAGTCGCCAAGGAGAGTCGCCGGAAGGACGGATCGTACATCCGGTTTGACGAGAACGCGGCCGTCATAATCAATGATGCCGGCGAGCCGCGCGCCACTCGGATCTTCGGGCCGGTGGCGAGAGAGCTGCGCGAGAAGAAATTCATGAAGATCGTCTCGCTCGCGCCAGAAGTGATCTGAGGAGCCCTGAAATGAGCAAGAAGAACAAGCTTCACGTGCGCAGGGGCGACCAGGTTCACGTGATCGCGGGCAACTACAAGGGGGTGAGAGGACAGGTGCTGCGCGCCATTCCCTCGAAGCACCAGATCGTGGTGGAGGGCGTGAACATGCGCAAGCGCCACCAGGCCCCGACGCAGGCGAATCCGGAAGGTGGGATCATCACGTTCGAGGCGCCCATTCACGTCTCCAACGTCATGCTCATCGACCCGTCCAGCGACGAGCCGACCCGGTATCGCAACCGGATCGACGCGGACGGCACGAAGGAGCGGATCTCGACCAAGAGCGGCAACCCGATTCCGAGGCCGTAATGGGCTTCGGGACGCAGGATAGAGTGATGTTGGCATGAAGCAGAAGCCCAGACTCAGACAGCATTACGACAAGCACGTAACCTCGAAGATGCAGGAATCCTTCGGGATCGATAACGCGATGGAGGTGCCGCGGCTCGAGAAGATCGTCATCAACTGCGGTCTCGGAGACGCGAAGGACAACGCGAAGCTTCTTGATTCAGTGGTCGCTGAGATCGCACTGATCAGCGGGCAAAGGCCCGTGGTCACCCGGGCCCGGCATTCGATCTCCAACTTCAACCTCCGGGAGGGGATGCCCGTCGGTGTGAAGGTGACGCTCCGTGCGTCGCGCATGTACGAGTTCCTGGACCGGTTCATCAGCGCGGCCGTTCCGCGTATCCGTGACTTCCGCGGCTTCAACAGTCGCGCTTTCGACGGTCGCGGCAACTACACCGTTGGCATTCGCGAGCAGATGGTGTTCCCGGAGGTCGACTACGACGACATTGTCCGTATCCACGGCATGGACATCACGTTCGTGACGACGACGGACAAGGATGACGAGGCTCTGGTCCTGCTGCGGGAGATGGGCATGCCATTCCGCGGCGAGACTCCGGTGGTCGTCTAACGCAGGTCGGAGAGTTCAATGGCGAAGAAGTCCCTGATAGCAAAAGCGAAACGCAAGCCCAAGTATAGCAGCCGGACGATCCGTCGCTGTCAGCGATGCGGACGGTCTCGTGCTTACATGCGGCAGTTCGGTCTGTGCAGGATCTGCTTCCGGCAGCAGGCGCTGCGGGGGGAGATCCCGGGTGTTCGAAAGGCGAGTTGGTAAGACATGAGCATGAATGATCCCATTGCCGACATGCTGACGCGGGTTCGCAACGCGAACCGGGCGGGACACCGTCGAGTCGACATGCCGGTTGCGAAGCTGAAGGTGCGGATCGCGCGCATCCTGACGGAGAACCACTTCATCCACGGCTACAAGGTCCTGGACGACGGGGCGCACGGTGTGCTGCGTATCTATCTGAAGTACACCGAGGACGAGAAGCCGGTCATTCGGTCGCTGCGCCGGATTTCCCGCCCGGGTCTTCGCAGGTACGTCGGGGCCGAGGGCATGCCGAAGGTCCGCTCCGGGATGGGCATTGCGATCCTGTCGACGTCCAGGGGGTTGATGACGGATCGCCAGGCCCGCCAGGAGCGTATCGGTGGAGAGGTGATCGCCACGGTCTACTAGGCCGGGGCACGGAACAGTCGTCCCGCTACCGTGGGGCGCCAGACAGTAGAGCGCGATAGAGATGTCGAGAGTCGGAAGACAGCCGATCGTCGTCCCGGATGGGGTGGACGTGACCATCGAGGGGTCCAGCGTGAACGTGAAGGGCCCGAAGGGCGAGCTCAGCAGCCGCTTTGACGCGGATATGACCATCGAGCTCGCCGATGGGGAGATCAGGGTCACGCGCCCCACGGATCAACCGCGGCACCGAGCCCTGCACGGTCTGACGCGCAGTCTCATCGCCAACATGGTCGAGGGAGTGCACCAGGGCTTCGAGCGTTCGCTCGAGATCCACGGAATCGGATACCGGGCACAGCAGAAGGGCAAGTCCGTGGAGTTCTCCGTGGGCTACAGCAACCCGGTGATGTTTGATGCGCCCGAGGGCGTGGAGCTCACGGTCGAGACCCGCACGCTGGTCCACGTCCGAGGTATCGATAAGCAGGCCGTGGGCGAGGTGGCGGCCCAGATCCGCAGGATACGGCCACCGGAGCCGTACAAGGGCAAAGGCATCCGCTATCGCGGTGAGCACGTGCGGCGCAAGGCCGGCAAGGCAGCGGCCGTAGCCGGTTGATAGACAACGAGATCCAGTTCGCCGGACGCCGATGATCCGGCGGACGGATGGAGGAGCGGGAGATGGCAGTCAGCATTTCGGGGGAGCGGCGGCGCCGCCGCATCACGAGGCACAAGAGGGTTCTGAAGAAGATAAGGGGCACGGCCGACCGGCCGCGCCTGGTAGTCTTCCGCAGCTTGAAGAACATCGAAGGTCAGCTCGTCGACGACGACCTGGGCGCCACCCTGGTGGGCGTCTCCACGCTCGCAATCGATGGGAATGACGAGGTGGAGGACCTGTCGGGCAAGATGGCCGCCAGCTATACGGCGGGTAAGGCCCTGGCCGAGAAGGCGAAGGCCCGGGGCATCAAGAGTATCGTGTTTGACCGTGGGGGGTATCGCTTTCACGGTCGTGTCAAGGCGTTCGCCGAAGGGGCGAGGGCCGGCGGGCTGAAATTCTAAACATAATCACTTGACGGCAGTGCTGTCGCGAGCTACGCGACAGGCGCCGCAGCATTCGGAGAAGCTGAGGGAATGGCGAAGAAGCAAGGTCGCAGACGGGACCGGCGGGATGAGGGAGACAACCTCAAGGAGAACGTGATCCACATCAACCGGGTCTCCAAGGTGGTCAAGGGTGGCCGCCGGTTCTCCTTCACTGCCCTGGTGGCCGTCGGCGACGGTCAGGGCAAGGTCGGCACGGCGCTCGGCAAGGCCAACGAAGTGGCCGAGGCCATCCGGAAGGGGCTCGAGCAGGCCCGTAAGGCGATGGTCGAGGTCCCGATCGTTGGCGGCACCATCCCGCACGAGATGATCGGGCGGCACGGCGCGGGCCGGGTTCTGCTGAAGCCGGCGTCTCCGGGTACGGGTGTCATCGCGGGCGGACCCGTGAGGGCCGTGCTCGACTGTGCCGGGGTCCAGGACATCCTCACCAAGAGCCTCGGGTCTAACAACCCGCTCAACGTGGTCGCGGCCACAATGCACGGGCTCCAGAGTCTCATGACTCCCGAGGCGGTGGCGCGCGAGCGTGGTGTGGACGTCGAGGTGATCCGGGAGGCGATGCGTGGCTAAGAGCATCCGGATCAAGCAGGTACGCAGCGGGTGTAACGCGATGCGGAAGCAGCGCGCGACGCTCGAGGCCCTGGGTCTGCGCCATCACCAGTCGGAGGTGGTCAAGGAAGACAACCCGGCGATTCGTGGAATGATCCGGGTGGTAGCGCACCTCGTGGAAGTCGAGGAGGTCGACTAGGCCCATGGCAGAGAACAAGCGAATCGGTCTGGACAACCTCAGCCCGGCGTCCGGCTCCCGCGGCAAGCGGAAGCGAGTCGGCAGGGGCCACGGGTCGGGTCACGGTAAGACGTCGGGCAGGGGGCACAAGGGACAGAAGTCTCGTTCCGGGGCCTCGATTCCGTCGTGGTTCGAGGGTGGCCAGATGCCGCTGTATCGGCGTGTGCCCAAGCGCGGCTTCAAGCCGATCAACCGGCGCGAGTACCAGGTCGTGAACGTGGGTATTATCGCGGACCTGGAGGGTTCCGAGTTCGGGCCCGAGGAGTTCAAGGCGCGCGGTCTCATCTCGTCCCTCAGGAAGCCGGTGAAGATTCTCGGGGTCGGCACGGCAGGCCGGGCGGTGACGGTCCGTGCCCACGCATTCAGCGCCTCGGCCCGCGAGAAGATCGAAGCGGACGGCGGAACCGCGGAATTGATCGGCTGACATGGCGAACGAACGAGCGCAAGCGCTCCACGCCGCCCAGAATCTGTTCAAGATCCCGGAGCTGAAGAGCAAGATCCTCTTCACGCTCATTTGTCTCGCTGTGTACCGGTTCGGATCGCACGTCCCGACGGCCGGAGTCAACTTGCTGGCCCTCCAGCAGCTGGCTGGACAATTCGAAGGGACCCTGTTCGGGATCTACGATCTGTTCACGGGTGGCGCGCTGCAGCGGGCGACCGTGTTTGCGCTGGGGATCATGCCGTACATTTCGGCCAGCATCGTCTTCCAGGTGCTCGGCTCCACCTTCCCGACCATCGAGAAGCTACAGAAGGAAGGCGAGGACGGACGCCGCAAGCTGACGCAGTGGACGCGGTATGCGACTGTCTTCCTGTGCATCATGCAGGGGTACGGGTACTCGATCTTCCTCGAGTCTCAGCCGGGCGTGGTCGTGGACCCCGGCTGGGGTTTCCGCTTCGAGACGGTCCTGCTTCTGACCGCCGGTGGTGTATTCGTGATGTGGCTCGGCGAGCAGATCACGGAGCGAGGGATCGGGAACGGAATGTCGCTGCTGATCTTCTTCTCGATCATCCAGGGATTTCCGGCGGCTGTGTTCAACACGCTCGAGCTGCTGCGGGCCGGTGGGATCAGCCTGTTCAAGCTGATCGCGCTTCTCGCAGTGCTGGTGCTGATCACGGCGGCCGTCGTGGCGCTGACGATGGCGGCGCGGAAGATACCCGTTCAGATCCCTCGAAAGGTGGTGGGACGCGGTCGTGTGCGTGAAGGACAGAAGTCGTTCATCCCGATCCGCATCAACAGCGCCGGGGTAATGCCGATCATCTTTGCCCAGGCGATCATCATCGTTCCCGGCACCCTGTACTCCTTCACCGGAGGACAGGGGGGGGCTGGAATCCTCTACGATATCAGCCAGATCTTTCAGCCGGGCTCGACGTGGTACTACATCACGTATGCGACGCTGATCATCGTGTTCACTTATGTGTACACGGCGATCATCTTCAACCCGGTGGACCTGGCCGAGAACTTGAAGAAACAGGGTGGGTTCATCCCGGGCGTGAAGCCCGGAGTCCAGACAGCGGAGTACATCGATCACGTCCTTACGCGAGTCACTCTGCCCGGATCGATCTACCTGGCTTCGATCGCGATCCTTCCGTTCTGGATCTTCGCGGCGTTCGACATTCAGACGTTCTTCTTCGGGGGAACGTCGCTGCTGATCGTAGTAGGTGTGGCCCTGGATACGGTGCAGCAGATGCAGCAGCATCTCCTTCTCCGGCAATACGAGGGCTTCATGAAAAAGGGGCGGGTCAAGTACAGAGGCCGACAGAAGTACATGTAACGCCCCGGACCGAGGAGATCCGGACGTGAGGCTTATCATCGTGGGTCCCCCGGGGGCGGGGAAAGGCACCCAGGGGACGCTTTTGGCACGACGGCTGGGGATCCCGCGGTACTCGACGGGAGACATTCTCAGACAGGCGCGTCGAGAGGGCACGTCGATGGGCCTGGAAGCTCGGCGGTACATGGACGCCGGCGAGCTCGTTCCTGACGAAGTCATCCTCGGTATCGTGGCCGACGTCCTGGAGAAAGAAGAGTCGGAGCGTGGGTTCCTGCTGGACGGCTTCCCACGCACGGTGGTGCAGGCCGCAGGTCTCCGCCGGTTGCTTGACGAGATGGGGATCGAGCTCGACGCGATCGTGGACCTCGCGGTGGACGAGGAGGAGATCATGCAACGCCTGGCGGCCCGCGGGCGAAGGGACGATTCGCTGAATACGATCCGCCGCCGGCTCGAAGTGCACAGGGCCCAGACGCAACCGGTCCTGGATTGGTACGCGAACGCGGACGTGCGGATTCTCAGCGTCGGGGGAGTCGGCGACGTAGACGAGATCCAGTCCGACATTCTGAGCCGCCTCGGTCTGTGATGCGCCTGAAATCAGCTGCGGAGATCGACGCGATTGGCAGAGCGGGGGAGATCGTGGCGGGAGTGCTCGCCCTTGTCGGCGAGCGGGCCGCGCCAGGCGTGAGCACGGAAGACCTGGACGCCCTGGCGGAGAGCTACATTCGGGACCACGAAGGGGCGGCACCGGCGTTCAAGGGGCTGTACGGTTTCCCCGCTGCGTTGTGCACGAGCTTGAACGACGAAGTAGTGCACGGGATTCCGTCGTCTGAGCGGCGTCTGGCTGACGGTGATCTCCTCGGGGTGGACGTCGGGGTGGTCCTGGAGGAAATGTATGCCGACGCGGCGGTAACGGTGCCCGTGGGACAGCCGTCGGAGGAGGTCGAGCAGCTGCTCGAGGTGACCCGAAGGGCGCTCGATGCAGGGGTCCTGCAAGCGTCGAGCGGGTCCCGCCTCGGCGATGTCGGAGCGGCGATCCAGGATGTAGTGGAGGACGCCGGCTTCAGCGTGATTCGCGAGCTGGTGGGGCACGGTGTCGGCTTCTCGCCACATGAGGAACCGCACGTTCCCAACTTCGGGCGGTGGGGACAGGGAGTGGTACTGGAGGAAGGGCTCGTGATCGCCATCGAGCCGATGGTGAACGTCGGGCGGCGTCACATCCGAACTCTGCCGGACGGGTGGACGGTCGTGACGGCCGACGGAAGCCTGTCGGCGCATTTCGAGCATACGGTGGCGGTAACGCGTGAGGGCCCCAGAATCCTCACACGGCGACCGCGCGACTAAGGCGAGAAGGAGGGCAGGTTGGCGAAAGAGGAACCGATTCAGATGGCCGGCGACGTGATCGAAGCTCTGCCGAACGCCATGTTTCGTGTGCGACTCGAGAACGAGCACGAAATCATTTGCCATGTGTCGGGCAAGATCCGGATGCACTACATCCGCATCCTCCCGGGGGACAAGGTGACGGTTGAGATGTCGCCCTACGATTTGACTAAGGGGCGGATTACTTACCGGTTCAAATAGGGTCGTTGATTCGCGGGCAGTTGGCGGTTATCATTACCAGCTATCTCGCGAACGATCGAAAAGGACGGATGTCGTCATGAAGGTGCGTTCAAGCGTAAAGCGGATCTGCGAGCACTGCAAGATCGTCCGGCGCCGAGGTGTGGTCCGGGTTATCTGCAGCCGGGATCCGAAGCACAAGCAGCGGCAAGGCTAGAAGGCGTTCGACCAGGTGCGCGCCGCGAGCGCCACGGGTCGACAATCTGATTGGGTGGTACATGGCAAGAATAGCTGGCGTTGACCTCCCCCGGACCAAGCGGGTCGTGATCGGCCTGACTTACATCTTCGGGATCGGTCGCTCGACGGCCCAGGCGATCCTGGACGAGACGGGCGTGAGTCCGGACACTCGTGTGAACGAGCTCACGGATGAGGACGTCAACAAGCTCCGGCAGGTCATAGAAAACCGGTACAGGGTGGAGGGTGCGCTTCGCACGGAGACGTCCATGAACATCAAGCGACTCATGGACATCGGCTGCTACCGGGGTGTGCGCCATCGTCGAGGCCTCCCGGTCAGAGGGCAGCGCACCCACACAAACGCCCGCACCCGCAAGGGACCGCGGCGCGCGGTAGCCGGCAGGAAAAAGCCGCCTTCGAAGAAATAGGGACGACGCATGGCCAAGCCGAGAACGAGCGGAAGAAGTAAGCGTCAGGTCGAAGCCGAAGGGATCGCCCATATCAAGGCGACGTTTAACAACACGATCATCACGATCACGGATACGGACGGGGGTACTGTGGCCTGGGCCAGCGCTGGCACGGCTGGTTTCAAGGGCTCCAAGAAGTCTACCCCGTTCGCCGCGACGATCGCCGCCGAGACTGTCGGGCGCGAAGCCGCCTCGATGGGAATGAAGCGGGTTCACGTACGCGTACAAGGCCCCGGCTCGGGGCGGGAGTCCGCGATCCAGGCGCTTCAGGGTGCCGGTCTGACGATCCGGTCAATCCGGGATGTCACGCCGATCCCACACAACGGTTGCCGTCCGCCGAAGAAGAGGCGCGTCTGAGTTGAGCGGGGCAGTCAGGAACACGCAGGTGACAGGGTAAGGAAAACCAGATGGCACGTTATACGGGTCCGGTGTGCAGGCTCTGCCGGAGGGAAAACGAGAAGCTGTTTCTAAAGGGCAAGCGCTGCTTCACTGAGAAGTGCGCGCTCGAGCGTAAGGCATATCCCCCGGGTGAGCATGGCACGAGTAGGCGCCGTCGTCGTTCCTCGCAGTACGCCACGCAGCTCCGGGAGAAGCAGAAGGTCAAGCGAATCTACGGCGTGGGCGAGAAGCAGTTTCGCACGTTGTTCACGAAAGCGGCTCGCGTGAAGGGGATCACGGGTGACCTCCTGCTGATCTCGCTCGAGGCGCGACTGGACAACATTGTTTACCGACTCGGCTTCGCTCCATCGCGCAAGGCGGCGCGGCAGCTCGTACGGCATCGGCACGTTCGCATCGACGGTGCCACCGTGGATATCCCCAGCTACCAGGTGTCACCTGGACAGGAAGTTTCGATCGCTCCCGCATCGCAGGACATGCCGGTTGTGCGCGAGGCCGTGGAGGATCGGAAGGGCAAGGATCAGCTCAGCTGGCTGGGTGTCGACTACGACAACTATTCGGGCCGTGTGCTCGAGCAGCCGAGCCGGGCAGACATCCCGCTCGCCGTTCAGGAGCAGTTGATCGTCGAGCTCTACAGCAAGTAATCGAGGCGAAAAACACATGTCAGCAGGGCTAGACCTAACAGGACTCGTACTGCCTGGGACCGTCGAGGAGCACAGCCGTTCCGACGATGGCCTGCACGCAGAGTATGTTCTGCAGCCGCTGGAGAGAGGTTTCGGTCATACGGTGGGCAACTCCATCCGCCGTGTGCTCCTCTCCTCCCTCCCCGGTTGCGCCATCTGGGCTTTCCGGGCCGATGGCGTGCAACACGAGCACCAGACGATACCGGGCGTGGTGGAGGACATCCACCAGGTGATCCAGAAGCTGAAGAAGCTGGTCGTTGTTCTCGATCCGGGCGTAGATGAGGCCAAGCTCGAGCTCTCGGTCCACAAGGCGGGGCCGGTCACGGCCTCGATGATCGGGAGTGTCTCGGGTGTGACCATCGTGAACGCGGACGAGGTCCTGTTCACGCTTCAGGACGATCTGCCGGAGGGCCGGCCGCTGAACCTCGAATTCCGGGTCAACCGGGGCCGCGGATTCGTGGTCGCTGATCAGCACGAGCTTCCGGAAGATGCTCCCGTGGACCTGATTCGCGTCGACTCGATCTACAGCCCGGTCGTCCGGGCCAACTTCCTGGTCCAGGAGACGCGTGTCGGCCAGCGGACCGACTTCGATCGGCTGACACTTCAGGTCGAGACGAACGGCTCGCTGGATCCAGGCGACGCGATCGCTTACGCAGCGGAGATCGCCCGGCTGCACCTGCTGTACCTGACAGGTTTCGGCAGTGGCGGCAACGGTGGCGCCGTGCCCGAGATCGGTGGTCGCCCGGGACGTACGGCAGTGGACGGCGGGATGACCGTGCTTCTCGAATCTTCTCTCGAAGCGTTCGAGGGAATCTCGATTCGTTCCCGCAACAATCTGGACAAGGCGGACATTCACACACTCCTGGACGTCGTCGTGAGGTCTCGGGACGAGATCCTGGCGGTTCCCTCCTTCGGCGAGAAGTCGCTCGAGGAGATCGCCGAGGTTCTGGCCCTCAATGGGCTTCGCTTCAGCATGACGATCGAGCGGGACGATGTCGGGGACCTGTGGATGGTCGAGGAGGCAGAGATGGTGTCCGCCGGAGGCGAGGGCGGAGATGAGGCATAGGAAAAAAGGCCGGCAGCTCAGCCGCACGGCGAGCCACCGGACGGCGACGCTCCGGAACATGGCCACGAGCCTGATCCAGCACGAGCGGATCCGCACGACGGAGGCGAAAGCGCGTGAGCTAAGGCCATTCGTCGAGAAGCTGATCACACTCGGTGGGACGGACGACGTTCACAGCCGGCGCCGGGTGCGGCGTCATATTGCGGATCGGGCCGTGCTGCATAAGCTGTTCGACGAAGTGGGACCTCGCTTTCGGGAGCGTCCGGGCGGGTACACCCGCATCGTCAAGCTCGGAGCTCGGAAGGGTGATGGAGCCGAGATGGCGATCATCGAGTTTACCGAGATGGGGCACTAGAGCCGACCTCGGGTCGGGAAAGGCAGGCAGCGATGCTTCGCGGGGCTTCGACAGGACTGATGGTCGTCGCCGTGTTGGCTGTCGTCGGCTTCATGTGGTGGTTGGACCGGAAGGCCGACTCATACGGGACCGAGGTGGCTCCGGTGCTGGAGGGGGAGGTCGTGGACTCCGCTCCGGTCGATATGGATATCGCCGCGCTCGCTGCCGAACCAGCAGCGGCGGTCGGTGAGACAGGCTACCTGCGGTCGGTCCCGGTTGCGCAGCGGCTCGGTCGAGGCGCATTCGCCTTGCAGCTGGACAGCGCGTCGACGTACCCGGTGCTGCTGTCAGCCGATCTGATTCAGATGGACACGCAGGTATACGGTGGGGATGTCGTGACTCTGTACGGCCATGTGTTTACCCTCAACGACTCGATACGGGCGGTTTGGGTGGAGCAAGAAGCCGTAGACCAGGAAAACGCGGGTGCGGTGCCGATCAGTCCGAGCTTCATGATTGCGGACTCGCTCTCGTTCAACTGATGTGTGTTTGAGATGGCAAATTTCTGCTACGTATGTAATAAGGGGCCGGCTACCGGCAATCGCGTGAGCAACGCGAACAACAGGAGCAAGCGGCGCTTCATGCCTAACTTGCAGCGCGTCCGGATTCTCGAGGACGACCGGGCCGTTCGTGTGCGGGTTTGCACGCGGTGCCTGAAGGCGGGCAAGGTACGCAAGGCACCCTGAGGCGTCGGCGCGAGTCGACCTTCTTTCCATCGCGTCGAGCTGAGACGACCCGAGAAGGCTCCGCCAGAAGGTGGAGCCTTCTTGTTGTGTCGAGTCACCGAACCGTCGTCGTGGGCCGGTGCTCCACCGGGGGTCGGACCGAGGCCGATGCGGCACGACCGGAGCGTGGCGCATATGAAAGCACTGGTCACCGGAGCTGACGGATTCGTCGGGCAACACCTCATCGCGGAACTGCTCGATCACGGTTTCACCGTGGCTGCGTCGGCTCTGGATCTGCCCCCAAGCCGATCCACTCTCGATCCCGAGCAGATCGCGTCGGTGGATTGGAAGGCAGCTGACGTCAGGGATCACGGCACGCTCGTGAGACTCGTCGCTGCCGCCATGCCGGATCGCATCTATCACCTGGCGGGATTCGCCTCGGGTGCCCTGGCTCGGCAGTACGCGTCCGACGCCGTCCACATCAACGCGGGTGGCACGGTCAACCTGTGCGAGGCCGTTGTCGCGGTCCGTGAACTGGAACCCGAATTCGACCCGCGGATCCTGATCATGGGGTCGTGCGATGCGTACGGAGACGCAGCGCGCGATGGGGTTCCGCTGACCGAGGATATGTCGCTGCGGCCTGTGTCCGTCTACGGCCTCTCCAAGGCCAGCCAGGAGCTCGCAGCGCACACCTATCGGCGGGCGCACGGATTGCAGATCTTTGTCGTCCGCGGCTTCAACCTGGTGGGTCCGGGGCAGGAGCCACCTTTCGTGGTCCCTGAGTTCGCGGTCCAGGTTGCCCGCATCGCGGCGCGGGAGTCGGAGGCCCTCGTCAAGGTCGGAAACCTGGGTGTGGAGCGCGACTTCACGGACGTTCGCGACGGCGTGGAAGCGCTCCGTCTCCTGATGGATCTGGATACGCCACGTGCAGCCTACAACGTCGCTTCGGGTCGCACCATCCGGATCGAAACGATTCTGGACTGGATTGTAGACGAGGCGGGCATCGAGGTAGAGATTGAAGTGGTTCCGAGCCGGGTGCGGAGAGAGGAGCTGGCGATGGTCGTCGGCGACGCGACGCGTCTGAGGGAGGACACGGGCTGGACGCCGCGGCGTGACGTCGAGGCCTCGGTGCGGGAGACTTATCGCTGGATGTGGAGTCGGTTCGCAAGGACGGAGAACACCAACACCGTCGTTTGAGCGAGGGATACATGAACGTCACCGTCGTCGGAAGTGGATATGTCGGTCTGGTCGTGGGAGCTTGCCTGGCCGAGACGGGGAATCGGGTCGTCTGCGCCGACATCGACGAACGCAAGATCGACCTTTTGAACGGGGGACAGAGCCCGATCTACGAACCGGGTCTGGACCGCCTGCTGCAGCGGAATCTGGCCGAGGGTCGCATGCGGTACACGACGGACGTGGCCGAGGCGGTTCGCTCCGGGCTCGTCGTTTTCATTGCGGTCGGGACTCCCCCCGACGAGGATGGCTCGGCGGATCTAAAGCACGTGCTGGCCGTGGCCAGCGTCATCGGCCAGAACATGGTCGATGAGAAGGTCGTGATCACGAAGAGCACCGTACCCGTGGGCACCGCGTCCAAGGTGCGCAGCGAGATCGAAAAGCACACCGACGGCACGTTTCACGTATGCTCCAACCCCGAATTTCTGAAGGAGGGGGCCGCGATCGACGACTTCATGCGACCCGATCGAGTGGTCTGCGGGATCGAGTCCGAAGAAGCGCGTCCGATCCTGGAGGAGCTTTACGAGCCGTTCGTACGTAGCGGCAATCCGCTGATCTTCATGGACATTGCGTCCGCAGAGCTCACGAAGTACGCGGCCAACGCGATGCTTGCCACGCGCATCAGCTTCATGAATCAGGTCGCGGCTCTCTGCGAGGCGGCGGGAGCGGACATCAACATGGTGCGCCGTGGAGTCGGTTCCGACCCCCGCATCGGTGCTTCCTTCTTGTACGCCGGAGCCGGATACGGAGGAAGCTGCTTTCCGAAGGATGTGCGCGCCCTGATCCGGACGGGCGAGGAGATGAACGTCGACCTCTCGATCCTCAAGGAGGTCCACGAGACCAACGCGCGGCAAAAGCGGGTCCTGGGCCAGAAGATTCGAGCCCGATTCGGAGACGACCTGTCCGGGCGCAGCTTTGCGGTGTGGGGGCTGGCGTTCAAGCCGGAGACCGACGACATGCGAGAGGCGGCGTCCGTGACGCTGATCGAGGAGCTTCTCGAGGGCGGAGCCACCGTCACCGCGCACGACCCCGTGGCCACGGACGTGGCTCGCGAGTGGTATCTGGGCGACCGGATCGAGTACGCGGGTGACGAGTACGCGGCGCTCGCCGGTGCGGATGCGCTGATCGTCATCACGGAGTGGCTCCAGTACCGGCGTCCCGATTGGCAGCGAATCAAGATGGCGCTCGCGGCCCCGATCGTGTTCGACGGCCGGAATCTCTACGATCCGGCGCGGATGAGACGGCACGGATTCGAGTACTATCCGATCGGCCGGGAGCAGGTGCGATGAGGATCCTGCTGACCGGCGCCGCCGGTTTTCTGGGCTCTCACCTGGTAGACCGGTTCCTCGCTGACGGCCATGAGGTGATCGGGATGGACAACCTGATCACCGGGAGCCTGGACAACATCTCGCACCTCGAGAGTGAGCCCAGGTTTGATTTCGTCGAGCACGACGTGACGCAGTTCATCGACATCACCGGGGACCTCGACGGCGTTCTGCATTTCGCGTCGCCTGCAAGCCCCGTGGACTACATGGAGCTGCCGATCCAGACTCTCAAGGTCGGGAGCCTCGGTACGCACAACGCACTCGGACTTTCCCTCGCCAAGGGCGCCACGTTCCTGCTTGCGTCCACGTCGGAAGTGTACGGGGACCCTCTTGTTCACCCGCAGCCCGAGAGCTACTGGGGCAACGTGAACCCGATCGGTCCGCGCGGCGTGTACGACGAAGCAAAGAGGTTCGCCGAAGCCATGACGACGGCGTACCGCCGCTACCACGGGGTGGATACGCGAATCGTGAGGATCTTCAATACGTATGGGTCGCGCATGAGGCCGGGCGACGGCCGGGTGGTATCCAATTTCATCGTGCAGGCACTGCTCGGCAGGGGTCTTACAGTGTACGGCGACGGTTCGCAGTCGCGCAGCTTCTGCTACGTCTCCGACGAAGTGGAAGGCATCTTCCGGCTCTTCTTCTCGTCCGAGCGCGATCCGGTGAACATCGGCAACCCGGACGAGTACACGGTGGGACAGCTGGCGGAGCACATCCAGGCGCTCGTGGACCCGGGGGTGGGCGTGCGATACCTGCCGCTGCCGACGGACGACCCGAAGGTGAGAAAGCCAGACATCACCCGGGCGAGGGCGATCCTGGACTGGGAGCCCGCCGTGTCGCTGGAGGAGGGGCTGGTGAGCACGGTCGCTTATTTTCGCTCGCTGCAGGAGCAAGGCGAGCTGAGGCCGCCGCCCGTTCTCACGGTAGCCTCCGAGGAACAGGCCCAATGACCGAGACTTCCGGACAGGTCCTGTCAGTCGTGATGCCGGTATACAATGAGCAGGATACGCTCGAGGCGATCGTTCGTCGCGTGCGTGAAGTGCCGCTCAAGATTGAGCTGCTATGCGTGGACGATGGATCGACGGATCGATCGAGGGAGATCCTGGCACGGCTGAAGGCGGAAGGTCTCGTGGATCAGGTCATTCTGCACGAGCGCAACCAGGGCAAGGGAAGGGCACTCGCCACGGGTTTTGCGGCCGCCAGCGGCAGCGTTGTGATCATCCAGGACGCGGACCTGGAGTACAATCCGGACGAGTATCGCAAGCTGCTCGAGCCGATCCTCGACAATCGGGCCGACGTCGTCTACGGCTCGCGATTCCTGGGCGGGGAACCGCACCGCGTGCTGTACTTCTGGCACTACGTGGGGAACCGTTTCCTCACACTGATGTCCAACATGGTGACGAACCTGAATCTGACGGACATGGAGACCTGCTATAAGTGCTTCCGCAAGGAAGTGCTCGAGGGTCTCGAGATCGAGGAGCGTGGGTTCGGGGTCGAGCCGGAGATCACGGCGAAGGTAGCTCGTGGCGGCTGGCGGGTATACGAAATAGGGGTGTCCTACAGTGGCAGGACGTACGCTGAGGGGAAGAAGATCAACTGGAAGGACGGAATTCGGGCTCTGCAGTGCATCGTGAAGTACGGAATCGTACGTCGGGCGATATCACGCCCGCAGATTCCGGCACCGTCCGCCGAGGGCTGAGGTAGCAGGTCGTGCCGCACACCGGTTCCAGGGCAAGACACTCCCGGACGAGCATGGCGCTCGTCGTTCTTTTCGTCCTTCCGGCGGCCTGCGGCGGCTCGCCGGACGACGCCGTGGAGCGCGGAGATCGTCTGTACGGAGCCGGCCAGGTGAACGCGGCGATCGCCGAGTATCGGCTGGCCCTTCGGCAGCGTGGCGATGAGCCCGAAGTGCTTCTACGACTGGGGGACGCGTACGGAAAGCGCGGAGAGGTTGAGGCGGGTCTCAGATATGTGAGACGTCTGCTGGCGCAGGATTCCACGTATCGCTACCAGGCGGCCGCGGTTCTTTCGAGTGCGGCCCGGGTAGCCCTGGAAGGCGGCGCTCCCGACAACATGGCACGGGCACTCGGGCCGGTTGAGAGGATGGGGATTGGACTCATCCCGCCGGACCTGAGACTGTCGCTCGCACGGTACTACTCCGGGCTGTCGGATCACGGACGCGCCCTCCCGCTGTACCTGGCGGCGGCGGAGAGCGATTCGCTTCCGGCCGCGGTGGTGCTGGAGACGGCTCGCACGTTTCAGGAGCTCGGAGGATGCCGCGAGGCGCTAGGCTACTTCGAGCGCTACCTGGAGCGCGGTGGCGCGGCGGGAACCGACCGGTCGGGCGCACGGTGGCAGTACGGGAACTGCCTGTTCAGCGTAGCGGAAGAGGAGTTGCGTGAGGGCGACCACAGGACGGCGCGGGAGTATCTCGACCAGCTGATCGACCAGGGAGTGCCCCGGACACTGCTGGACCGGGCCCACTTCGAGCGCGGAGAGATCCTGCTGGCCCGGGGGGCGTACGAGGAAGCCGAGATCGACTTCCTGGCGGTGCTGGAATTGAATCCTGCGCGGAGTGGCCCTCTTGTGGGAATGGCCGAAGAGAGGATACGAGAGATCCGATACGGATACTTGAGATAATGGGACGATGGGGAGTGGGACGGAATCCGGGTGGCGCGAGCTTCGCCTGGGGCGCGTGCGTGTGGATCGGCTTGCTCGCGGCGTGCGCCCCGGCCATGCCCCCGGCAACCGCGACGCCGCGGGGGCGGTTCGAGTGGTCGCTGGACCGGTACGAGCGAGGGAAATACCACGATGCGATCCGCGGTTTCCGCGATCACCTGTTGCGGGAGCCCCTGCATCCAACGGCCGACAGCAGCCGACTTCTGCTGGCGGAGTCGTACCTCGAGACCGATCAGGAGCTCCTCGCGGCGAACGAGTTCCGGCAGATGACGACATCCCGGCCGAACAGTCCAGTGGCCGATGACGCGCAATTCGGCATATGCCGGTCCTATTGGGTCGTGTCACCAGATCTCCCGCGCGATCAGGAGTTTACTGAGAAGACGATCGAGGAGTGTACGCGATTGCTAGAGTTCTTCCCGCGGAGTCCGCTGGTGGGCGAGGCTCGCGACCTGGTGGCACAGGCCCGGCAGAAGGTGGCTGCCAAGGAGCTCAGGGTCGGGAAGTATTACTACGATCGAGGGTTCTACGAGTCGGCGATCATCTACCTGGAGAACATTCTGCAGACCTATCCGGAGGCCGACGTGGTGCCGGAGACCCTGCTGGTCCTGCATGATAGCTACTATCGTGTCGGTTTCCGGATGGAAGCGGATGCGGTGAGGCAGCGTCTCCTGGAGCTGTTTCCGGACTCGCGTGCGGCCAAGGCGCTGCCCGAGAGAGACGAGGACGAGGGCTGAGGTGTCCGGGCGCATCGGGGTGCTGGGCGGGACGTTCGATCCCCCTCACATCGGACACCTGGTCGTGGCCCAGGACGCCATCGAGCTTCTGAAGCTGTACCGATTGATCGTGATTCCGGCGGCCCGTCCCCCACACAGGGAGGCCGTGCTGGACGCGTCCACCAGGCTGGATCTCGTGTTGGAGGCGTTCCGCGGCGACGAGCGCGTCGAGGTGAGCGATGTCGAGCTCAGACGCGATGGGCCGTCCTGGACGGTCGATACGCTGGAGTGGGTCCGGCGGGAGCTGGACCCCGAGGTCCTGTACCTCATCATAGGAGCCGACCAGCTCCGTTCGTTCGCCGGCTGGCGGGAGCCCCGGCGCATCCTGGAACTGGCACGGCTCGCGGTGATGACGCGACCGGGAGAGGAAACACCGGTCACGGACGTTCCGTACGACCGAATCGATGTCACACGGGTGGACCTGTCGAGCACGCGGATTCGCCGCCGGCTCGACGAGGGCCGGTCCATCCGCTACATGGTGCCGGAGCGCATTCGTCCCGCGGTAGAGCAGGCGTGGGCGGTGCGCCGGGTGGTGTCGCGCTCCCTGGGGTAGCTCGGCGGAATAAAGGAAGATCGCAGCACATGTTGAAGGAACTCGTACAGAAAGTCGTGGGCACCCGCTTCCAGCGCGAGATGAAGCGGATGCAGCCCATCGTCGATGAGATCAAACGGCACGAGGAACTGCTGGCTGACGTCTCGGAAGACGAGCTGAAGGCCCGGACCGGGCAGTTCCGGGCTCGGATTCGCGAACGGACGCAGCAGCTCGAGGACGAGATTGAGAGTCTACGCGAAGAGCGCCGGCACACCCAGGACAGCTCGAAGAGGGCCGACCTGTCCGAGCGGATCCACCAGGCGGAGGAGGAGTTTCAGGAAGCCACGGACGAAGTGCTGGACGAGCTTCTCCCCGAGGCCTTCGCGACCGTGCGCGAAGCCTGCCGTCGCATGCTCGGACGCGAGATCGATGTTACCGGGCACAATATGACCTGGGACATGGTCCCGTACGATGTGCAGCTGATCGGTGGCATCGTTCTTCACCAGGGTAAGATCGCCGAGATGGCCACCGGTGAAGGAAAGACGCTCGTTGCCACCCTGCCGCTCTATCTCAACGCGCTGTCTGGAAAGGGCGCCCACCTGGTCACGGTGAACAACTACCTGGCCCGGCGGGATTCCCAATGGATGGGCACGGTCTTCCGTTACCTCGGGCTCACCGTGGGCTGTATCGACGACACCCAGCCCGGCAGCGAGGTGCGCCGCGGCATGTACGGCTGCGACATCACCTACGGTACCAACAACGAATTCGGTTTCGATTACCTGCGCGACAACATGGTGGTGCGCCAGGAAGACCGGGTACAACGGGCCCACAACTACGCGATCATCGACGAAGTCGACTCCGTCCTGATCGATGAGGCCCGGACGCCGCTCATCATCAGCGGTCCTGTAGGACAGGCGCAGGACCAGCAGATCTATAAGAAGTACAACGCTCAGGTAGCCAGCCTCGTTCGCAAGCAGACCGCGATCACGAGCGAGCTGGTCGCCGAGGCGGAGAAGGAGCTCGCGAAGCTCGAGGAGGAAGCGGAGGACGCGAGCGATTTCCACGCGGGCAAGCTGCTTCTCGCCGCACAGCGCGGCGCGCCCAAGAACCGCCGTCTGATGAAGTTACTGAGTGAGACGGGCGTGAAGCAGCTGATGCAGCGGACCGAGGCTGGGGTCATGCGCGAGAAGGCCATGACCGAGATCGACGAGATGCTGTTGTTCACGACCGACGAGAAGGGTCACACGATCCAGATCAGCGATCGGGGGCAGGACATCCTGAGCCCGGGCGATCCGGACGCGTTCGTGGTGCCCGACATCTCGGAGGACGTGAAGAAGGTCGAGGACGACGAGAAGCTGGGGCCGGATGAGAAGCGGGACCGCATCCAGCAGCTGGAGCGCGACTACGCCGAGAAGTCTGAGCGCCTCCACATCATCCACCAACTCGTGAAGGCGCATGGCCTGTACGAGAAGGATGTGGAGTACGTCGTCGAGAACGGCGAGGTCGTGATCGTCGACGAGTTCACGGGCCGGAAGATGGTGGGTCGGCGCTGGAGCGACGGGCTCCACCAGGCAGTCGAGGCGAAGGAAAACGTCAGCGTCCGCGGGGAGACCCAGACTCTGGCCACGATCACGATCCAGAACTACTTCCGCATGTACTCCAGCCTGGCCGGAATGACCGGTACAGCGGAGACGGAGGAAGGCGAATTCCATGAGATCTACGGCCTCGAGGTCGTCGTTATTCCCACCAATCGGCCAGTGCGCCGGATGGACGACGAGGACCTTCTCTATCGGACGAAGAGGGAGAAGTTCGCCGCCCTGCTGGACGAGATCGAGCGGCTCCACCGACGCGGCCTGCCCATGCTCGTCGGCACCACGAGCGTAGACGTCTCTGAGAAACTCTCACGCATGTTGAAGCGGCGCGGGCTGGCTCATGAGGTCCTGAACGCGAAGCAGCACGAGCGCGAGGCGGAGATCGTGACCCAGGCGGGACAGCCCGGCGCGATCACGATCGCTACGAACATGGCAGGCCGCGGCACCGACATCAAACTCGGCGCGGCCCTGGTGAAGTGCCAGGTGTGCGGTCTTCGCTCATCCGAGCCCGCCTTCGGCCAGCTAGAGGAGGAGGAGGACCTCGATCAGGACCAGGTGAAGGCGCTCGGGTGTTACGTGGACCCGCCGTGCGGTCTGCAGATCCTCGGCACCGAGAGACACGAGTCCCGCCGAATCGACCGCCAGCTCCGCGGTCGCGCGGGTCGGCAGGGCGACCCGGGCTCGAGCCGTTTCTTCCTGTCTCTCGAGGACGACCTGATGCGCCTGTTCGGGACCGAGCGGGTGGCCAAGGTCATGGATCGACTCGGGGCCGAGGAGGGAGAGGTCATCACTCACCCGTGGATGACCAAGTCCATCGAGCGAGCGCAGCGGCGCGTCGAGCTCCAGAACTTCGACGCTCGCAAGCGGCTGCTCGAGTACGACGACGTCATGAACCAGCAGCGTGAGGTCATCTACGATCTGCGGCTGTTCGGGCTGGAAGGTGGCGAGGACCTGAAGGGCGAGGCGTGGGAGATGATCGAGCGATCTGTCATCGAAATCGTCGAGGGCGTGATCGAACCCGGCTCGCACGCCGACGATTGGGATCTCCCTGGGCTCCGTGAGCGCCTGCTCCTGGACTACTTCCTCGTGGCGTCGTTCCTGCCGACCGATGAGCTGAACCCGGCCGAAATCGAATGGACGGACACGGACGAGCTGATGGACTCCGTGCTCGATTTCGTCCACGAGGCGTACCTAGAGAAGATCGACAGCTTTGGTGAGAACTGGGAGAGGATCCTCAGCTTCATCGTCCTGTCGGTGATCGACGAAAAGTGGAAGGGGCACCTGTACGACCTCGATCACCTGCGGGAGTCGATCCGCTACCGGGCTTACGGTCAGCGGGATCCCCTGGTCGAGTACAAGAGGGAAGCATACGAATCGTTCGTCGACCTGATGCAGGACCTTCGGAAGAGCCTGTCAAACCTGTTGTTCCGGGCGCAGGTCGAGATGCGTCCAGCGCTCAGGCCACAGCAGGTAAGCTCGATGAGTGGACCGAGCGAGCTCGCGGGTACCGGAAGTGGACTGGCGCCGGCGGGTGGTCCTGTCTCGGCCTCGGGAGCGCCGCCGAGGGCCGCGCCGGAGCTGGCGGCGACGGGCGTGGCGGCCACGGCGCTGAAGGAGCCGGCTGCGAGGCCCATGCAGCAGGTCGTGCGTCCCGAAGTTCCACTGCAGAGTGGGGAAGAGATCGGGCGAAACGATCCGTGTCCGTGCGGGAGCGGGAAGAAGTACAAGAAGTGCCATGGGCGGTTGGGGTGACCCGGTTCCCGGGAGGCGGCTCGTCCCTGTCGGAGCCTCCTCGCGGCTGAAGCCGCTGCGGGGTCTCCTCGGGGACTCAGCCAAGCCTCCCGGCTCGCCGGATCACCCCACCGCGGAGCATTAATGGCCGGGGTTCCTCGCTGCGCTCCGGAGACGCGCTCCGGAGACGTCGCACTCGACGCCGGGGGAGGGTCGGCACTCCAGCCGCGTGAGGTGGCGCCGGGGTGGTCGTCTCTGACGCTACGCTAGATACCGACTTGCGGACGTCAGCCACCGTGGTGGTTACGGTCACCGTCAGCGCCATCTCTTTGATCCTCTGGTGAGAGCTGTTCCACAGATTCTCCCCGTGACCCCCACGATCCGGGAATGGCCGCCCGCGGACCGGCCACGCGAGCGTCTGACCACGCATCCGCCGAGCGCGCTGTCACCTCGTGAGCTTCTGGCGGTCCTCCTCGGCTCCGGCGGATCAGGGCGGACGGCCCTGGACCTGGCGTCGGAGGTTCTGGTTCGTTACGGCGGGTCCCTGCGGCGTCTCGGGGCCGCGGAGCCCGGGGAGCTGGCCACCGCATCGGGAATCGGTCCGGCGCGTGCCTGCGCGCTGGTGGCCGCGTTCGAGCTGGGTCGTCGCGCGTCCGCGGAACCTGCACGGCGCGAGTCTCGCATCCAGGGCCCCGGGGACGTCTTCCGGAGGCTCGGACCTGCTCTGCGGGACCGGAGGCAGGAGGAGTTCTGGGCGCTGTACCTGGACACGCAGAACCGGGTGATCTGTGAGCGCTGCGTCACGGTAGGCCTGCTCAACTCTTCGCTCGTCCATCCACGGGAGGTGTTCGCTCCCGCGATCGCGCACGCCGCGGCGAGCGTCGTGCTGGCCCACAACCATCCGAGCGGCGACCCCGATCCCTCTCCCGAAGACCTGGAAGTTACATGGCAACTGGTAGAGAGCGGCCGGCTTCTCGGCATTCCGGTGCGCGACCACATCGTCATCGGGGACGGTCGCTACATCAGTTTGCTCGAGCGCGGGTTGGTGCCCGGTGTGGGGCGTGAGGCGTCGGTCCGCAGTCCGGGACGTCTTGAATCCTGAGGCAAAGTTCTTTGCATGGCATGCGAGTTGCTCTCTATGTTGAACTTGAGAGAGACCCCGCCAGATTCGACAGGCTGGGGCAACTCTACGCTCCCCGAGGGTATGCGCAGGGGACGATGAACTCCCAGGGAAACGCCGTGGCGACGAAATCGACCCGGGTCAAGCGGGAGGATGGCTCCGCCCCCGCGGGGGATTGGGCAATGTCCATCCTGCCGCCGGAGTTCCTCGAGGCGATTGCCGGCAGCGAGGACCGCCTGGATCTCGAGCTCCTCGCCCTGGCTTTCCAGTACGCGAGCGATAAGCACGAGGGCCAGAAGCGCAGCTCGGGCGAGGACTACATCACGCACTGCGTCCAGGTCGCCACCATCCTGGGAGAGATTCACCGGGATACGGTGAGCATCGCCGCCTCGCTCCTGCACGACGTGGTCGAGGACAGTCGCACGACGGTGGAGGAGATCGAGCGCGAGTTCGGCAGCGAGATCGCCACGATCGTGGACGGCCTGACCAAGATTTCCCGGGTAGAGATCCGGTCCCTCGCCGAGCGTCAGGTGGAGACGTACCGGAAGCTGCTGCTCTCGATGGCGCGGGACGCGCGGGTGATCATCGTCAAGCTGGCCGACCGGCTTCACAACATGCGCACGCTCGAGCACCTGGACCCTGCGAGCCAGCGACGGATCGCTCTGGAGACGCGCGACATCTACGCCCCGCTCGCTCATCGCCTCGGAATGGCCCGGGTGCGGTGGGAGCTGGAGGACCTCGCGTTCAAGTTCCTGGAGCCCGAGGAGTATCGCGCGGTGGCCACCACCGTGTCGGACAAGCGAAGCGAACGAGAGAGCCTGATCGGACGGATGGTTGCGCCGCTCAAGGAGGAGCTCCGGGCGGCCGGTCTCGAATGCGACGTCGAAGGCCGTGCGAAGCACCTGTGGTCGATCCACCGGAAGATGGAGAAGCGGGGCCGGCCGTACGAGGAGATCTACGACGGCCTCGCCGTACGGGTGGTCCTGGCCTCGGTGCGGGACTGCTACCACGCCCTCGGGGTGATCCACAACAAGTGGACGCCGCTGACTGAACGCTTCCACGACTATATAGCGACCCCGAAATCGAATCTGTACCAGAGCCTCCACACGACGATCTTCGGACCGGGCGGCCGGCTGTACGAGATCCAGCTTCGTACCGAGGAGATGCACCGGACGGCGGAGCTCGGGATCGCGGCTCACTGGCGTTACAAGGAGAACCGGGAGGGAGACGAGGTCGACGAGAAGCTCACCTGGTTCCGGCAGGTGCTCGAGTGGCAGCAGGAAACGCGCGAGCCGGAAGAATTCCTCGAATTCCTGAAGATCGACCTGTTCCAGGACGAGATCTTCGTGTTCACCCCCGCGGGTGACGTGAAACAGCTGCCCAAGGGCGCCACGCCGATTGACTTCGCATATGCGGTGCACACCGAGATCGGCCAACGGTGCTCCGGCGCCAAGGTGAACGGCCGCATCGCTCCCCTGTCACGGGCGCTGCGCAACGGGGACACGGTCGAGATCCTCACTTCCGATTCCAAGACGCCGTCCCGGGACTGGCTCGGCTTCGTACAGACGAGCCGCGCGCGGCACCGGATCCGCCAGTGGATCCGTCACGAGGAGTACGACTCGTCGGTTCGGCTGGGTCGTGAGATCCTGGTCCGGGAGTGGCGCCGGATAAAGCAGAAGCCCGATGACAAGCAGCTCGAGAAGGCTGCCAGTGCCCTGGGAGTGCTCGACGGTGCGGATGGACTGTTCGCCGCCGTCGGTCGGGGGGACCTGGGCATGACCAAGGTCATGCGGGCGGTGTTCCCCGAGGAGGCTCCCGACCGGGAGAAACAGGACCATCCGCTCTCGAAGTTAGTGAAACGTGTGTGGAGCGGATCGAAGGGCGTTCGGATCCAGGGGATGGACAACCTGATGGTCCGGTACTCGCAGTGCTGCCAGCCGGTACCGGGCGACGAGGTTGTGGGTTACATCACTGTCGGCCGCGGAATCTCCATCCACCGGCAGGACTGTCCCAACGTTCTGAATCTGCCCGACCTTCCGGAGCGCCGGATCACTATCGACTGGGATGACGACGGAGCCCAGCGATTCCTGGTTCGCATCGTGATGGAGGGCACGGACCGGCACGGGCTGTTCGCGGACATCGCCCAGGCGATCAGCAACACGGGCACGAACATTCAGTCAGCGGACATCCACTCTACCGAGGGCGGCATGACGGGGCAATTCGTGATCGAGGTCGAGAACCTGGCCCACCTGAAGAAGGTCATGCGGCAGATCCGACGCGTGAAGGGCGTGCTGACTGTCGAGCGGAAGGAGAGCTTCGGGGACAGCGACCTCACGCTCGACGTATAGCCAGGGGCCTTCAGAAACCTGTCAGGTCGCCGATGAACCCCAGATGGTCTTGAGCGTCCTGTTATCTCTCCTGGCCACGCCGCTCGCTACTGAGACAGGCTCACGATCTCGGCGTCGATCTCGGCGACCCGTCTCTCAAGGTCGGCCATCAGGTCCATGGAGCGCTGGCTCTGGGGGTCGATGCGCAAGATGGCGGCGACAACGCTGTCACGCATCACCCGGAACGTCACCGCGACGGCCGAATCCTGTAACGCGCGGCTGATCACCGGTCGCAGGCTAAGCTCGACTTCGATAAGCTCACTCGCCACCTGAGCACGCTCCTCAGGCTCCACGGGACGAGGGTCTTCCTGTCCCTCCTGGAGCAGCACGGGTGTCTGCATGAAGTCGAGGTCGTGGCCAACGGCCTGGGCCCGATCGAGCAACTCGGCGGCGTCGGGATCCTTCCGGAGGACGGCGGCCCGAAACTCCGTGTAGAAAGCTTTCTGGGCGAAACGCACGCCCGGTTCCTCGAGCGCCCGCGCTTGGACGCGCCGGATAGGGAGCTGAGCGGCAGCGAATTGCACGAGCAGCGATCGCCTCTCGCTTCGAAGCTCGGCCAGGCGCTCTTCGTTCTGAGCGGACGGTCCGGAGCACGCCGCGACCGTGGCAAGTGTCGCCGCGACGGCGACCAGGATCGAGCTGTATCGTCTCATGGCATCCTCTGATGTCGCCCCTTGTACAAGCGATACGGAGGCCGCAACGTGATCCGCGTGCCGCGTCCCGTCAAGCGGGCGGGCCGGCGCTCCGGAGCCCGTCGCAACGGGCGCCGAACAGGGAGAACCGGTGACGTCAGACAGTTTCCATCTCGAGCTTCCGTTCGAGCCCACGGGCGACCAGCCGGACGCCATCAGGGCGCTGACCGAAGGCGTGCGCCGGGGCGAGCGGTGGCAGACGCTCCTCGGAGTCACCGGGAGCGGCAAGACGGTGACGATGGCGGGAGTCATCCAGGAGACGGGACTCCCGACGCTGGTGATGAGCCACAACAAGACTCTGGCTGCGCAGCTGTACGGTGAGTTGAAGCAGTTCTTCCCGCGCAACGCGGTCGAGTATTTCATTTCCTACTACGACTACTACCAGCCCGAAGCGTACGTGCCGACTACGGACACGTACATTGAGAAGGACGCGTCCATCAACGAGGACATTGATCGGCTGCGTCTCAGAGCCACGTCCTCCCTGATGGAGCGCAGCGACGTGGTCATCGTCGCTTCCGTCTCGGCGATCTACGGACTGGGGGATCCGCGCTCCTACCGCTCCCAGATGCTGACGCTGGAGGTAGGCCAGAAGATCGGCCGCCGCGACATCCTCGCCGGGCTCGTGCAGATCCAGTACGGGCGCAACGACATCGACTTCCGCCGCGGGACCTTCCGCGTGCGGGGAGATGTGATCGAGGTGCTACCCGCTTACGAGGAGCAGGCCGTCAGGATCGAGCTGTTCGGCGACGAGATCGAGCGCATCACCAAGACCGACCCCCTGACCGGCAAGGCGATCGCGTCCCTCGAACGGACGGCCGTCTTTCCGGCCACCCACTACGCGGTCGATCCCGAACGCCTGGAGCGAGCGATCGATGGGATTCTGACGGAGCTCGAGCGACGTCTCATGGACCTGCGCACGGATGGGCGGCTGCTCGAGGCGCAGAGATTGGAACAGCGGACCCGCTTCGACGTCGAGATGCTGCGCGAGATGGGCGTGTGCCAGGGCATCGAGAACTACTCTCGCTATTTCGACGGCCGGCAGCCCGGCGAACGGCCATATTGCCTGCTCGACTACTTTCCGGACGATTTCCTCGTCATCGTGGACGAGTCACATGTGACGGTGCCGCAGATCGGGGGGATGTACAAGGGTGACCGCAGCCGGAAGACGACCCTCGTCGAATACGGTTTCCGCCTGCCTTCCGCATTGGACAACCGTCCCCTGAACTTCCAGGAGTGGGAGGACATCGTTCCGTTGGTCGTATTCGTCAGCGCCACGCCGGGGGACCACGAGCTCCGTCGTTCGGAGGGGGTGGTCGTCGAACAGTTCATCCGTCCGACCGGCATCCTGGATCCGAAGGTAGAGATCCGGCCCGTAGCAGGGCAGGTGGACGACCTCCTGGAGGAGATCCGTATCCGGACGGCCCGGTCCGAGCGCATCCTCGTCACGACGCTCACGAAACGGATGGCGGAGGACCTGTCCGAGTACCTGGCCTCGCGGGGCGTGCGTGTGCGCTACCTGCACAGCGACATCAACTCCATCGAGCGCGTGGAGATCCTGCGCGAGCTCCGCCTGGGCGTATTCGACGTTCTCGTGGGGATCAATCTGCTGCGGGAGGGGCTCGACCTTCCGGAAGTGTCGCTCGTGGCGATCCTCGACGCGGACAAGGAGGGTTTCCTGCGATCCCAGACGTCGCTGATCCAGACGATCGGGCGCGCCGCGCGAAACGTGGAGGGAATGGCCGTCATGTACGCCGACCGGTTGACCGGCTCGATGGACCGGGCCATCCGGGAGACCGACCGGCGGCGGGAGGTACAGGCCGAGTATAACGAGAAGCACGGGATCGTGCCGCGCTCGATCGTGAAGTCGGTCGAGCAGATCCGCTTCACGACTTCGGTGGCGGACGCGCGGGTGGCTGAGTCGCCACCTGCGTACGACCGCTACTCCAGCATCGACCCGGCGGAGCTCGCTCACCAGATCGAGAACGAGATGAAGATGGCTGCCCAGGCTCTCGACTTCGAGCGCGCGGCACGCCTGAGGGACGAGCTGTTCGAGGTGCGTGTGGCGCTCGAGACGAGGCCGCAGGGACGCGGCGGGAAGCGGGCGCGATGACCGGCGGGAACGAGGGCGCGCCGGAGTCATGGGTGCACGAGATGACCGAGCCCAGGCTCGTTGACTGGGCCCGCGAGGTAGGCCGCGTCGTTGCCGGGAACGGGGTGTTCGTGTGTCTCCGGGGAGAGCTCGGGGCCGGCAAGTCCACTCTGGCTCGCGCCGCCTGCCGCGAGGCGGGGGTTACCGGGCCCGTTCCCAGTCCCACCTTCACCCTGGTCAACCGGTACGAAGGCCGGGACGGGCAGACCCTCTACCACGCCGACCTGTATCGCCTGGATGGACCGGAGGGCCTGGCGGACATGGGGTGGTCAGATCTCGTCCGGTCAGACCGGGCGGTGTTTGTGGAGTGGGCGGACCGGGCTGACGGGTACCTGCCGATCGACCGCTGGGAGATCCGCCTCGAATTCGTGGAGGACCTGACCCGCCGGCGGGTCACGGTCCTCTCGATTGGCGACGTCCCTCCCGTTCCCGCACCGCGGAAAGGTCCGGACAGCTGATATGGCGATCCTCGCGCTGGATACGAGCACGCCGACCGGCAGCATTGCCGTGGGCCGCGAAGGCGAGATCCTGGCCGAGTCGTTCCTGCGGGTGCGGGCCACGCACTCGGAGGTGGTGCTGCCTGAGATCGACCGGATGCTGGGGGCGTGTGGCCTTGGTCCTTCCGACCTGAGAGCGGTGGTGGTGGGGGGCGGGCCCGGCTCGTTCACGGGCGTTCGAATCGCCGCTTCACTGGCCAAGGGCATCTGTCACGCGAGGGGTCTCGAGTTGTACTCGTATTCCAGCCTGGCCGCGGTGGCAGTCGGAGCGGACTGCGACGGGCCGGTGTGCGCGATGTTCGACGCGCGTCGCGGTGAGGTATACGCCGCGGGCTACCGGATCGAATCGTCCGTCGAGGAGCTTTTCGAGCCCCGGGCCGTGGCGATCGACGACCTGCTGGACTACCTGGATGAGCCGGGGCGATGGTATTTTGCAGGAGATGGTGCGGGGGCAGGAGAACCCGCCATCCGGGCCGCCGGTGGACAGGTCCTTTCCGAGGACCGGTGGGTTCCGCGTGCCGGCGCCCTTCTGTGGCTAGCGGCCGTCGTCCCCGAAACGGGTCGTGTAGCCGATCCCCAACGGTGGGAGCCGGCGTACATCCGGCTACCCTCCGCCCAGCGACTTACGGATGCCTGACGTGAGCGAACCGCATCCCCCCGAGGCTCTGGTGACGGTACGATCGATGCGCCCCGCTGACCTGTCGGAAGTCATGCTCATCGAGCGGCGATCTTTCTCGGCCCCGTGGGAGGAGTCCACATTCCGCGGGCTGATGCGCCGACCCAGCACGGCGCTGCTCGTCGCCGAGCTCGACGATCGAGTAGCGGGGTACTCGGTCACCTGGTTCACTTCCGACGGGGCCGAGCTCGGAAACATGGCCGTCCTTCCCGACCTGCGGGGGCGTGGAATCGGCGCGCTGCTCCTCCGGGAAAGCGTCACGCTGACCGCGGGCCGAGGGGCGCGGTCTATCCACCTCGAAGTCAGGCGCAGCAACGAGGAGGCCCGGCGCTTGTATGAGAAAGCCGGGTTCCACGTGGCGGGAGTGCGCAAAGAGTACTATGCGCAGCCGGTCGAAGATGCGATCGTGATGAGGCTGCATCTGCACGATACGGTGCGTTGACACGTCGAGGAACGGCCGTCTAGTTTGGTTGTTGTGCCGGTGAGTCGGCGTTTTCCGGATTCGTCATGTTCATGTATCTCGTTAGCTGATAAGAGGATAGAATGTCACGCTCTCTCAACAAGGTTCAGCTCATCGGAAACCTCGGCCGTGATCCCGAGGTACGGGTCACGTCTTCCGGCACGCGGGTTGCTTCACTGTCCGTCGCGACGAGCCGCGAGTGGACGGATCGGAGCGGTGAAAAGCAGGAGAAAACCGAGTGGCACCGGGTAGCCTGCTGGGACAAACTGGCCGAGGTCTGCGAGCGATACCTGCAGAAAGGCGACCGCGTGTATATCGAGGGGAGCGTCGAATACCGGCAGTCGGAGCAGGACGGCCAGGTACGGTACTTCACGGATATCAGGGCGCGGGAGATGATCATGCTGGGCGGACGTGGCGAGCGGTCCGATTCGATGTCTAGTCCCGCCCCGCAGCAGAAAAATTCAGCTGGATCCGGCATGTCGGATCTGACCGACGATGCCCTCGCCGGAGAAGACGACCTGCCCTTCTGAGGAGGCGGCGCATGAACGGGGCAACCCGGGCCATCACGACGATCATTGCGATCCTGCTGATCGCTCCGGCCGTGGCGGCACAGGATACGAAGGGATCGCACCAGGTGCTGGGAGGCGACACGTTGTGGGACCTCGCGGCGCGCTACCTCGCGGATCCGTTCCGCTGGCCCGAGATCTACGACCTGAATCCACAGGTCGTGGAGGATCCACACTGGATCTACCCGGGCGAACTGTTGCGCATGCCCGGTGCTCGCGTGGATGCGGGCGAGCGGGTCGCCGAGTCGCCGGTTGAGACACAGGGGTACGCGCGTGGGGAACCGGTCTCGAACAAGGCCGGCGACCAGGAGACCCGGCGGTCTTTCGGCCTGCCCGGAGAATTCCCGGACGGCTCTGTCTTCCGGTCGGATCCCAGCGCACCCTCCTACGGTGCTCTTTCGATCGGGCAGGTTGAGCCGCGACCCGTCGTCTCAATGAGCGACTTCTTTAGCGCCCCGGTTCTTGAGGACAGGCAGGTGTTCGTTGCGGTAGGCACGACATTCAAGCTCGTGGCCGAGATCCATCCCGACATCACGCTCCCTCGGGCCGTGCGGCTGAACGACGAGATCGTGGTCCACCTGAATGGCCCGGCCCTCGAGGTCGGAGACTACTTGAAGGCCGTCCAGTGGGGTCGTTCCCTGGGAACGGCGGGTCATGTGCTCTACACGGTGGCCGCGGTTCGCGTGACTCGCACCTTCCCCGGTCGCGACAGTGTGCGCGCGGAAGTGGTGCGCCTGTTCGGGGACTACAGGGACGGCGACGCGCTGGTCCTTGCGGAGGAGTACACAGTCATTCCAGGAGTAGAGGCGGAGCCGGAGGAGGCGGGCCCCGTGGGCAGGGTGATCGGGTTCTCGGTGGATCAGACTCTGCTTGGCACAGGTGAGTTGCTGTTCCTCGATGTCGGAGCGGCGGACGGGGTCCAGGTCGGGGACGAGTTCGCCATCTTCTCCGCGTCCGAGCACGCTGCCGAGATGGCGCTCATCGAAGATCGCCTGTCCACGGTTCTGGTCGTTCATACGTCGGACGGGACATCCACGGCGAGGGCCGTCGAAATTCGGGATCCGGGGATGCAGCCCGGGGTGCCGGTGCGTCGTGTCGAGCGGATGCCTCAGTAGCGGCGAGGATTCCTCAGCAACCTGTTTGAGGTCGTACGAGGAGAAGGGAAGCGTCCCGCCACGTGGCGGGGCGCTTCTTCGCATCCGGCACGTAACGTCTTTCGGGCTGCGGCACCGGTAAATAGCTTGGCCGCGGCGCTCGTGCCGGGGTGGATCGACCGCCTCATCAATGCGGGCAACCAAGAAAGAAGAATCGATGTCGAATGATAGTCGCCGGCTGCTGGTGACGGGTGGCGCCGGATTCATCGGATCGCACGTGTGTGACGCCTTCTTGTCGGCGGGGTGGAGCGTCACGGCGGTTGACGATCTGAGCTCGGGCCGGGAGGAGAACGTCTCACCGGGCGTGGAGCTCGTCGTAGCCGACATCAGGTCGCCGGAAGCCGCGGACCTCGTCGAGAACGGCGGATTCGAAGCCGTCAGCCACCACGCCGCGCAGATCGATGTGCGCGTATCGGTCGAGAGGCCCGATCACGATGCCTCTATCAACATCTTGGGATTGCTGAACCTGCTCGAGGCGTCGGTCAAGGGAGGCGTCCGCAGGTTCGTGTACGTGTCTTCCGGGGGGGTCGTGTACGGAGAGCCGGAGTTGCTGCCCGTATCGGAGACCGCGCCGAAGCTGCCCCTGTCGCCGTATGGTGTCAGCAAGCTGACGGGAGAGCACTACCTGCGTTTCTATCGGGAAATCCACGGGCTGGAGGGCGTGTCGCTGCGGTACTCGAACGTGTACGGTCCGCGGCAGGACCCACACGGGGAGGCCGGGGTCGTGGCCATTTTCGGCCGGAATATACTCGGCGGGCAGCCGATCACGGTGTTCGGCGATGGGGAACAGACACGCGACTACGTGTATGTGGGAGACGTGGCCGAGGCCAACCTGGTGGCGGCGCAAGTCGATCTGCCACAGTCGGGTGACATCGACGTGGTTGCATTCAACGTGGGGACGGGAGTGGAAACAAGCGTGAACGAGCTCGCAGCGGGGCTCATGCGAGCGGCGGGACGAGAGGTGGCAGTGGAGAGAGCACCGGCGAGACCGGGGGAGCTGCTGCGAAGTTGTCTCGATCCGTCGCGCTTGCACGGCGTAGGTTGGGGGCCGGCCTCCACTCTGGAGGCGGGCCTGGCAAGGACGTATGCCTGGATCGAGGGGGAGGAGCGATGACTCTCGCAGTCACGGTTCTGATTCAGCGGGCGTCCCCGGTCGGGTCCAGTCCGTGGGAGCTGGCACTGGGTGCGACGCCGGTAACCAAGGTCATACTCCTCGTCCTTGCGGTGTTCTCGCTCTGGTCATGGGTCATGATCTTCTGGAAGTGGTCCGAATTCCGGAAGATGCGGCAGGCCGGCGACACGTTCGTGGCGGGAATGGAGGCCGCGGCCGGTCTGCGAGACGTATACCAGACGCTCACGCGACTTGACGATTCGCCTTACACCAGGGTCTTCCGCCGGGGAGTCAACTTCTTCACCGAGCTTCGTCCGACGGCCCTGCGCGACGATGGGCATGAAGCCCCGGGCCTGTCCTCCGCTCAGCTCGACACGCTGCGACTGGTCCTTGAGAAGGAGCTGGCCGAGGAGCGTGACGACATGGCGCACGGTCTGCCGTGGCTCGCCATCATTGGATCGGTGAGCCCCCTCCTCGGGCTGATGGGAACCGTCGTCGGTGTCATGAACTCCTTCATCGGAATCGCCTCCCAGGGCTCCTCGAGTATCGCGGCCGTGGCGCCAGGAATCGCCGAGGCGCTCGTGACGACGGTAGTCGGACTCGCCGTCGCGATCCCGGCCGTGATCGCGTACAACCACTACGCGGCGAAGCTCGGACTGTTCACGGGCGAGCTCGAGGGCTTCGCGAGCGAGTTCGTAGGCACGCTGGCGAGAGAAGGCCGGATATGATCGGCGGTCGACTCGGGGGCGGTCCCGACAGCGGTCTTCCGGTCCGGGCCGAGATCAACGTCACGAGCCTCGTGGACGTCGCGTTCATCCTCCTCGTGATCTTCATGATCACCGCACCGATCCTGCAGGGAGGGATCGAAGTGGCAGTTCCGAAGGCGCCTTCTGCGCCGCTGCAGGTGTCCGAGGGCCTCGTGATCACCGTGGATCGCGGTGGGCAGATCTTCGTGGAGGACGACGCGTTCACGCGCGAGGAGTTCGCGGCCACCATCGTCCAACTGGTGGAGCAGCGCGGTGGGCCGACGGTATACGTGAAGGGCGACAAAGACGTGCTTTACGGATCCGTTCTCTGGGTGATCGGCAAGCTCAAGGAGTCGGAGATCGATGCCGTGAGCTTGATCGCGGAGCCGGACACGGATCGCTGAGATGGCCGTGAGCCGAGTCGGGATCGTGAGCGGAGGTCGAGAGCGGCACAGGATGCCGCCGGGCGCGCTGATCGCTTCGACCATCCTGCACGCCCTGGTCGGCATCGGGATGGCGGTGGCCGGAGCGTACGTGGCGCCTCGCCCGCTGCCGGCCCAGACGTTTCGGGTCCATCTGGTGGCGGCTGCCGACGAGACGGCGCCCATGCGCCTCAGACCGCAGCCGGCAGCGGTAGCGGAAGAAGAGAATCGGCCACCACCCCCAGAGCCCACTCCCGATCCGAAGCCGCGCACGGAGGTGCCGACCGTAGTGGAACAGCCCCCTCCCCTGGACCCATCCAAGGAGCCCGCGCGCGGGCCCGAGGAGGGCGACGATCCGATCAACGTCCATCTCGACGGCGCGGTGTTTGTGGATCCGGCCTACCTGGAGAATATCATCCTCCAGGTCCACAGGTACTGGAGGCCGCCGACCGGAAACCGCAACCTCCGGTCGGAGGTCGTTTTCACGATCGAGAGCGACGGGTCGACGAGCGATATCCAGTGGGTTCAGCGTTCCGGCGACCTGGCCTTCGATCTGGAGGCGCACGGAGCCGTCGAGGCCGCAGGTCGCGCGAAGGCCTTCGGCCCGCTTCCGGATGCCTGGCCGCGCGATCAGCTGCGCGTGTCCTTCTTCTTCGATCCAGCTTCATTGTGAGGTGAATGGCGTGATGATGGGACGGAAGCTTGCAAATACCGGACTGACAGTCGCCGCTTGCGTGATGATGGCAGCAGGTGCGGTCAGAGCACAGGATCCAAGCGACGTACGCGTGGGCATCACGTATACGCCGGGCTACCTTCCGGGCCTCGTGATGACGCCGGTCGAGTCTGATGGAACCCTGGCGGCGGCTGCCGTCCAGGTGGACAGCATCCTGCGCCGCGACCTCGATTACGCTGACCGGTTCCAGATCGTTCCGGTGCCAGATGACCTGCCGACCGAGGGGCCCCTCAATTACGGTCTGTGGAACCAGTTGGGCGCGGTGTGGCTGGTCGTGACGGAGCTCACGGGCACGCCTGGTCGGCCGATGCTCAGGGTCAGCCTGCACGACGTCGTGTTCTCCGAGCTCAAAGAGGTCAAAGCCTTCTCGTTGCCGCGACCCGGGGATTCGGGCTTCAGGATGGCGGTCCACCGGATCTCCGATGAAGTCGTGATGTGGGCGACGGGCGAGCCGGGGATCGCGACGACCCGCATCGTGTTCCGCCGCAACGTGACTCCGAGTTCGTCCGATCTGTACGTGATCGACAGTGACGGGCACGGGCTCCGCCGACTCACGCGCGAGGCGGCGACCAACGACAGTGCCATCGTGATGTCACCGGCGTTCTCACCCAACGGGAGGTCCGTGGCCTACGTCTCGTTTCGATCGGGCTACCCTGTGATCTACGAGATGGACCTGGTGACCGGGGCCGAGCAGGTGATCTCCGACATCGGCCGCATCAACATCACTCCCGTCTACTCTCCCGACGGCAGGCGAATCCTGTTCGGACGCACGCAGGACGACCACACCGAGCTGTTCGAGATCCAGCGCGATCCGCTGTGCTGTACACGCAGGGTGACGTACACGTCGACCGGCGAGACGATGGGCGGCGCGTACTCGCCTGACGGCAGGCTGCTCGCGATCACGTCCACGCCGCTGGGCAATCCGCAGATTTACGTGTTGAACTTGCAACGCGGCGGCGATCCGTCGATCGTCAGCCGCTATGTATTCGGCGAGCGGGGATATGCCACGTCGCCCGACTGGTCACCGCGTGGCGACCGGGTCGCATACCATACCTGGGTGGACAGCTGGTTCCAGATCGTGACCGTGAATCCCGATGGATCGGACCGCAGGGTGATGACGTCGCGGGGGAACAACGAGGATCCGAGCTGGGCGCCCGATGGCCGTCACCTCGTGTTTGCCGGCACACTGCGTGGGTATTACGCGCTCTGGGTGCTGGACACGGTGAGCGGACGACTCCGATCTGTCACGGTGAACAACGTGGATCAGCTGCCCGATTGGTCGGACCCGATTCCACCCGGCTCCTGAGCCCGGAAGCGCAGCGGACGCCCGGCGTTCTGAAGCAGCCTCCATGGGTTGGCAAGCGCGCGCGGGCAGTATACAATACAGCGGTTCCTACGGAACCATCTTTACCGTCACGACTGTACGAGATCCGACACCCCATTTCGGGAGTTCGCGACTCACTGAAAAGGAGCACCCAAATGCGTTTCAATGGTAGGATCGTAGCTCTCCTGGCACTCCTCGCCGTGGGAGTTGCCGCCTGCGCCGGGAATCCCGCACCCGAACCGCCGCCGGTGGTAGCTGAGACCGTGCCGCAGCCTGATGCGGACAGCCTCGCTGCGGTCCGAGCAGCGGAGCGCGAGGCCGCAGCTTCGCGTCTGTGCCGTGAAGCAGCGTCAGCGATGGCTGCTGGCAACTACGATCGGGCCCGGGGCCTGTACGAGCAGGCGCAGCGCGACTACGCCGGCACCGAGTGCGCAAGCACGGCCGGCGGGCAGATCGCCCTGATCGACGCGATCATGGTGATCCGCGAGCGCGTGCACTTCGACTTCGACAAGTACAACATTCGCGATGATGCGGCGGCCGTTCTGCAGGCGAAGGCCGATGTGCTGCGGGAGTTCCCGAACGTCAAACTCGCGATCGAGGGACACTGCGACGAGCGCGGCTCGATCGAGTACAACCTCGCTCTCGGGCAGCGTCGCGCGGACAGCACAGTTCGCTATCTGGTCAGCCTCGGACTGTCCGAGGACATGTTCCAGGCGGTGAGCTACGGCAAGGAGAGACCGATCGCCCAGGGCTCCGATGAGGATGCCTGGCAGATGAATCGGCGCTCCGAGTTCGTTATCGAGAACATGGATGCTCTTTGATTCGTAGAGTTCTCGTAACCGCATGTTTCACCCTTCTGGGCGCGGCATGCGCCATGAAGAGCGACGTGGCCGATCTGGAGTCCGCGTTGCAGGCGCAGATGGAGATGGAGCGCGCCCAGAGGGACAGCCTGATGACGGAGATCAGGCAGCTGCGATCGGTGCTGCTGGACAGCCTCAACGTCCAGCAGCGCCGTGACATTTCCGGCACCGTAGACCTCCAGCGCCAGATTGCGGATCTGGCGGTGGCGGTCACGCAGCTGACGGCCCTGACCGGAGAGACGCAGCGCCAGCTGGCCTTGCAGCGGGATTCCGGAGGTGGGGAGCTGGCGGGAGCCGCCGCGGCGGGTGCTGCCGGAGCCGCACTGATTGGCGGTGACGGAGACGATGCACCCGTTGTGGGAGACGGCGGCGAGCCACAGGATCTGTACGAGGCGGCTTTGAGGCAGTACCGGCGTGGCTCGTACGAGACGGCGCGCACCGGTCTGGATCAGTTTCTGGAGCAGTATCCCGGCCATGAGTTGGCCCCGGACGCGCAGTACTTCCGGGCGGAGACGTTCGCGGAATCAGACGCGCTCGACGAGGCGCTCGCAGAATACGCACGAGTTCTGGAGCTCTATCCGAACTCGAGGCGTGCCCCGACGGCCCTCTACAAGAGCGGCCTGATCGAGCTTCGACGGGGCAACATCGACGACGCCCGTACTTTCTTCCAGAGGGTCGTTCAGGGCTACCCGGACAGCGACGAGGTCGACCTCGCGGAGCGGGAGTTGTCCAGGCTGCAGGACTGAGGCGCCTGGCCCGGGGTTTGCGTCCTATCGCGGGTTGCCGGACCCGGACGAGGAGGACGCGTGCGCTGTCCCACATGTGATCACATCGAAGACCGCGTGGTAGATTCGCGGCTCAGCCGCGGAGGTCGCGCCATCCGCCGCCGCCGCGAGTGTATCGCCTGCGGCCAGCGCTTCACCACGTACGAGCTCGTCGAGAAGGAACCGCTGACCGTCCGGAAGACGTCCGGCGCCATCGAGGCGTACGATCGCAACAAGCTCCTGCGTAGCATCCGGATCGCATGTGCAAAGCGCCCCGTCTCACTCACCGAGATCGAGAATATGGTGGACGCGATCGAGGAGGCTCTCGAGGCGACCGACGCGCGGGAGGTGAGCAGCCAGGCGGTCGGGGAGCTCGTGATGCGCCACCTCCAGGTAGCGGACCACGTGGCCTACGTCCGTTTCGCTTCGGTCTACCGGAACTTCCAGGATACGACGGAGTTCATGGAGGAAGTGCGCGAGCTGGTGACGAGAGCCCGCTACCAGGCCCGTGGCCAGCAGGAGCTGTTCGACGCTAAGGATGAGGCGAGCGAGTAGCCGAATGACTGGCGACATGGGCGAGATGCCCTTCCTCGATCACCTGGAGGAGCTGAGGAAACGCGTGATCTGGAGCCTCGTCGCTCTGGTCGCGCTTTCGGTAGTGGGCTTCTTTCTCGTAACGGAGTGCGGAGTGCTCGAGATCCTCGAGCGTCCGTTCAACCAGGTCCTGCCGGGCGAGGGGCTCCGTTACACGAGTCCGACCACGCCCGTGGTCGTCACCTTCAAGCTGGCCTTCGTCGTGGGGTTCATCCTCGCGCTTCCCGTGATCGCTTACCAGGCGTGGGCGTTCTTCTCCCCGGCATTGTACGAGCGGGAAAGGAAGTACATCATTCCGGCGATCACGGTGGGTTTCGTGCTGTTCCTGACCGGTATCGCGATGGCCTACTTCCTGGTGCTTCCGCTGGGCCTCCGATTCCTGATCGGGTTCCAGGCCGAGACCCTGACACCGATCATCACGGTCGACGAGTACCTTCGCTTCGCGACACGGCTGATCCTGGCGTTCGGCATCATCTTCGAGATGCCGGTCGTCCTGGTTCTCCTGAGCTTCCTGGGGATCGTCACCCCCGCGGGTCTGCGCAAGTACCAGCGGCAGGCCCTGGTTGGCCTGGCCGTCGCCGCGGCCCTCCTCACACCGGCGGATCTCGGCACGATGTTCATGCTGCTCACGCCCATGGTCCTCCTGTACGAGCTGTCCATCTGGCTCGTTCGCCTCGTCGGTGGCGGGAAACACCGTACCCGGGCGGAGGAGCCCGCCGCGGGGGCCTGACGCGATGCGTGCCGCGCGCCTTCTGATTCTTGGAATCACGTTACTGAGCCTGCCCTCGGTGGTCGCCGCCCAGGAGCCGGACCGGGCACGTGTCCCGGGAGGCATTGACCGGCAGCGGAAGGAGCAGGGACTGCCTCCTATCGATCCCAGTGGGTTTCCCGACGACACGCTCGGCCTCCCGGCCGACACCACACCTCGCATCGACATCGAGGAGCGGCGCCAAGCGTTGGAGACGGAGGGTTATCCGGCGCGCGACGACGTCTTCCGACAGCTCAAGGAACTCCTCGGCTTCATGGTCTTCGAGTACCGGGGCGAGGAAGTGCGGCTGGAGGTAGAGGAGCAGCATATCGGGCTGTACGGAGATGCGCAGGTGAATCGTGGCCCGGACGTCATCACGGCCGATACGATCCGTTACCGGGGCAACGTGAAGTTCATGTCTGCTTTCGGGAACATCGAGCTCGTGGGAGCGGACCAGAAGGATGTGAAGAGCGATTCCGTTCTCTACTACGACCTGGCCAACCGCAAGGGTACCGTCTTCGGGGCCGAGACTCAGTTCATGCAGGGCGGCACGACGTGGCGGGTGGTGGGCGACGTGATCCCGAAGGCGAGGGACACGATCTTCGCCTCCCAGGGAGCATTCACGTCCTGCGATGTCGAACAGCCCCACTACCGGTTCCAGGCCGGCAAGATCAAGATCGTGAACCAGGACGTCATTGTCGCCTGGCCGGTCGTGCTCTATGTGGGCAACGTCCCCGTGTTATGGATGCCCTTCTTCGCGCAGGACATCCGGCCGGGCCGGCGCAGCGGAATCCTTCCGCCCCGGTTTGGCATGAACGACGTTGTCCAGACATCGGGTAGCGTGAGCCGGAACGTCACGGACTTCGGATACTATTGGGCGATCAACGACTATACGGATCTCGAGGCGTCCGTCGACTGGTTCAGCGGCAACTATACGCGGCTGAACGGCGCCTTTCGGTACCGGATTCTGAAGAAGTTCATCCGGGGGAGCATCGCGTACGGGGAGACGTTCAGCGAGACGGGCCGCAACTTGACCATGGGATTCAATCACGACCAGGATCTCGGACTCGCGACGACGCTACGGGTGTCGGCACGCTACATCCAGGACACCCGCACGTTCCAGGACCAGACATTTGACCCGCGCCTTCAGACTCAATCGATCGACTCCGACGCCGGGCTCAATCACCGATTCTCGTTTGCCAACGTCTCTGTATCGGCGCGGCGACGGCAGTTCCTGACGAGCGAGAAGACGGAACTCACGCTGCCCCGGTTCAGCTTGAGCTTCTCCCCGGTGACGCTGTTCGCCGCTCCCCGCGCCAGGCAAGGGATCTTCAATAATTTGACCCTGAGCGGTTCGGGCAACTTCAGTCGCCAGAGCACGAGCCAGCAATTCGCGACGGACCGGGCGACGACCAACGGATCTCTGTCCGGCGGGCTGCGCATGCGTCAACTCAACATCTCGGCCGGCGCCAGCTACAACGAGCTCCGGACGACAGAGGAGGACTCGACCGGGATCGAGCTGCCGTCCGTGGCGGTCCGTGAGTTGGATTGGAACGCCAGTGTCGACTACCAGATCAACCTGATCGGCTCAACCACGCTTCGCCCTAACGTGCGGTGGAGAGGCGGGTACTTCCGCTCGCCGGACACGGCGGGAGACTTCGTGTCTGTTCCCACGCAGATGAGCATCGGTGCAACCCTCAGCACGGATATCTTCGGGTTCTACCCCGGTTTCGGGTCTTTCAGCAGGGTGCGGCACAAGCTGTCGCCGGGCTTTTCGTGGGCATACTCACCGGCGGTCGGGGTGGACTCGGTTCGCGCCTCCATTCCCGGCTTCCCGCTGGATTCAATCAGGGCCCGGAATACCCTTACGTTCACTCTGAGACAGACATTCGAAGCTAAGGTCAGACCACGCGAGGATCCTGCGGCTCAGGCGGATCTCGCGCGCAGGCAGCCGCCACAGGGCGCGGCTAGGGATCTCGCTTCGGATTCGGCGGCGGTGACTGCTGCGGACGCCGAGGGGCTCGGGGCGGATACGGTTACGGTGGACTCGCTGCTGCCCGGCGATCTCACCGGCCCACCACGGATGCCACCGCGGGACCGCGTCGTCACCCTGCTTGCGCTCAACACCTCGGCGCTCGTGTTCGATTTCGAACGGGCGAAATTGGGCGAGCCAGCACTGATATCTCCGACCATATCGAACAACATCAGCTCGGATCTGCTGCGCGGTCTCACGATCAACATGACACACCGGCTGTTCGACGGAACAGGAGTGGACCGCAGATTTGACCCGTCGCTGCAGCAGATCGCGTTGAGCTTCAGCCTGAGGTCAGGAACGAGCCTCGGCGATCTCGTGGGGCTCGGCAGCGACGCTCCGCGATCGGCCCGCGACGACCGGCTCGCGGACACGCTTACGACGAGAGAGCCCGACGCACGGAGTGGTCTTCGCCAATTCTACGACGAGGATCGGACGGACCCGTTCGCGGACGGCGCGGGGGGCGGCCCCTGGGACCTCAGGCTTCGCTACTCGTTGATCCGGCCCCAGGTGGAGGGAGGGCTCGAGAGTCAGACGGTGGACGGTACGCTCTCGTTCCAACCGACGCCCGGCTGGGCCGTACGCTGGACCACGCAGTACAACTTCACGTCAGGCGACTTCGGGCAGCAGCTGATCACCCTGGATCGGGACCTGCACCGGTGGCGGGCGTCCTTCCAGTTCGCCCGCTCGCCGAACGGGAACGTCATCTTCTCTGTTGGCGTACACCTCACCGACGCGCCGGAGCTCAAGGGCGACTACAGGCAGCAGACGAACTAAGTCGGCAGAGCGCGAAGTGGCCGGATTCTTGAATAGAAACGGCTCGGAATAGCACAGTCGCGCGGCGTGGGCGTCCCACGGCACGAACAAAAACTGGAGCTACGGGCCCGGATGTCGAAGCACCACCAGCTCAAGAACGAGGCGAGACGGGCCGAGCAGCGGTCCGATTGGGCTCGGGCGATCGAGCTCTACAAGAGCGCCATGCGTCTCCAGGAGGAGCATGGGGCGGGGTCGGACGTCGGCATCTACAATCGTGTTGGAGACCTGTACCTCAGACAGGGTGATTCCGCGTCGGCGGTCGAGTTCTACGAGCAGGCCGCGGACCGGTACGCGCTTAACGGCCTCCACACCTCAGCTATCGCGCTCTGCAATAAGATTTTGCGAATCGCTCCAGACCGCGACGAGGTGTATGGTCGCCTGGCCCGCCTGCATGCCTCGACAGGGTTGCTCGCCGAGGCGAGAAGCGCCTTCCTGCGCTTCGCCGAGAGTATGAGGGAGCGCGACCGTCTCAGCGAGGCCCTGGAGGCCGTGCAGGACCTGGTCAGCTTGACGGGTGACGAGGAGCTGCGGACCGCTTTCGCCGAGCAACTGGCAGGGGCTGGCCTGGGAGCGCAGGCCGTTGCACAGCTCAGGTTGGTCTACCAGGCTCGTGTCGCAGGGGGCAGGAACGCCCAGGACATTCGGGACCGAATCCTCGCGATCGACCCTGACGCTGACCCAGTGGTGGCCACGGCCGATCCGCCACCCCGCGCCATCTCGACGCCGGAGCCACCGGAGCCGCCCCATCCACCCGCTCTGGAGCTTTTGTCCCTCGACGTCGGACACGACGTGGCTGATGTCGATCCCGTCGCTGACGAGCCCCCCGATTTCGCGGTGAACGTCGGTTCCGATATGGAGTCCGTGCTCACGAAATTCCGCTCCCAGGTCCGTGAGATCGTCGAAGAGACGGATCACGCCGTGCACTACGATCTCGGTGTGGCCTACATGGGGATGGGCCTGCTCGAGGAGGCGATCGGTGAGTTCCAGCTGGCGATGCAGAGTCCGGCGCTGATGGAGTCCGCACACGCCCTCCTCGGCGAGTGCCTACGCGACCGCGGCGAGTCAGCCGTGCAGGAGACCGGGCCACCGTCGACAGAAGGCGACGGGCTGGAGAAGGGAAGTGCGCTCGATGACTTCATGATGGGGCGGTCCCTGGACCTGGGGGTACCGGCAAAGCCCGGCCCCACGTCGGGATCGGACGAGCCCCCACGGGTGGATCCGGCCTCCCTCCTCGCGGAGCCGGAGCCGGGGCCCGCCCCCGAACCGTCGTCTGCCGATTCGCCCGGGCCCGATGCCGGGCGGAACGAGGAAGAGGACCTGGCGGACATGCTGTTTCAAGCAAGACTTGCACAGCACAGGGTCCGGACCGCCTCGGACGAAGGTCGGGCCGACCCGGCGGCACACCTGGAGCTCGGCCACACGTACGAAAGGATGGGCCTGCTCTCGGAAGCCGTGAGAGACCTGCTCGTTGCCGTCGAAGGACCGGCTGGCGTCGAGGCCGAGGCCCTGGACGCCCTGGAGCGAATCGCGATGGTGGAGAGCATCGAGGCCGCAACGCTCCGGGACGTTCTCACGAGGCTGATGGACCGTGGCCGAAGCGATGCCGCGGTGCAGGCGGGACGCGAGTTTGTGGAACGGTCCGGTATCAGTGAAGTGGATCGGCAGACAGTTCAGGCCCTGCTGCCGCCGGAGGAGCCGTTTGCGGTGCCTGCGGAGCCGACCCACCCGACGCACCCGGCCAAGGAGGCCCTGGCTGATCTCGGCGACATATTCGCCGAACTGGACGCAGTAGCGGGAGATGAGGTCGCGGCGACGCAGGTAACGGCAGCCGGGACAGAAGGGCCGCTCCCGGAGGCCGCGGGTGAGGATCCCGTTGCGCTATTCGAGGAAGCGGAAGGCCTTCGGGCGGCGGGGCGGACGGACGAGGCGGCTTCGCACTACTACCGTGCCCTGGAATTGTTCGAGAAGAAGCGTGACGCGCTGAACGCGATCCGGTCGGTCGATCGACTGCTTGGACTTCGTCCCGACGATGTCGTTCTGCACCACCAGAAGACCGAGTTCGCCATCATGACCAACGATCGGGATCTTCTGATCTCGGCCTACCTCGACCTGGCGGCCTGTCTCCGACGTCAGAACGGCTATCGCAGCGCACGGTCTGTGTATGGGCGGATCCTGGATCTCGATTCCCAGAACGCGGAAGCGCGAGCCGGGATCGCGGCGGTGGATGCAGACGAGCTCGCGAGGGAGCGACAGAGGCAGGAGAGCCGGGGCCGGCCGGTAGCCCCCCGCTCACCAGAGGAAAGTGCCACGCCCGGGACGAAGCCGGTCGTCGTTCAGCAGCCCGACGAGTTCGACGAGATGTTCGGGGACATGCGCGAGGGCGATGGCCCGGCCGAGAAGGCGGCGCCGGACTACGAATCCCACTACGAGCTGGGGATCGCATTCCGACAGATGGAGATGTGGAACGAGGCCGCGCGCGAGTTCAACCTGGCCGCACAGGGGATGGCCGAGCCGTTGCCAGCCTACGAACGACTCGGAGAGTGCCTCCTGGCCTTGCGACGATACGACGAGGCCCGCCGTGTCCTGGGCTCGGCCGCCGTGCAACCCGGCGAGGAAAAGGCAAAGGTCGGGGTTCTCTTCCACTTGGGCGTCGCTCATTTGAGGGCCGGCGACCCCGGCGCCGCGCGTGAATGTCTCGAGCGAGTGGTCCAAATCGATCCGTCCCGAACCGACGCCGCTCAACTGTTGTCCACACTGTCCGCGTGACGGTATAATCCGGTCGTTCTCGCGTCCGGCGCCGCCGGACGAGGACACGAGTGAGGACCGGGGAGGTAAGTGCTGGACGCCATTATACCTACACCTACGCTGGAGACGCTCCAGGAACCCATCGCCCTTCGTCTTGCCGAAGTACAGCAGGATCTCTCGGCGATGGTAGAAGCCGACTTCGGGGCCGTGAACGAGGTCAGCGACTACCTGCTTTCCGCACGCGGCAAGCTCCTGCGTCCGACTCTCGTCCTCCTGTGCAACGCTGTTGGCGGGCGGCCGGCTCCGGAGGCCGTGCGCCTCGCTGCCGTCGTCGAACTGATGCACGTGGCAACTCTCGTGCACGACGATGCCGTGGATCATTCGCCGGAGCGACGAGGCATGCCGACGGTGAACTCGCGGTGGAGTCACCAGGTGGCCGTGATCATGGGAGACTACCTGTATTCCCGCGCCCTCGTGGAGATTACGGACCTCGGTCGGGTCGATGCGGTGCGGCTTCTCGCCGAGGCTTCCAACCGGATGTCGATCGGAGAGATGAGACAGCTGGCGGCTCACGACGCCCTCGGCGCCACGGAGGACGACTACTACCTGTTGTGTGATCGAAAGACCGCATCACTGATCTCTGCGGCGTGCGAACTCGGAGCGATGTACGGAGACCAGGCGTTTCGCGAATCGCTGGCGGCGTATGGGCGGGATCTCGGAATGGCGTTCCAGATTACGGACGACCTTCTCGACTACACACAGACGGCGGACGTCACAGGGAAGCCCAGCGGTCTGGACCTTCGAGAGCACAAGGTCACGTTGCCCCTGATCGCGGCTCTGCCGAGACTGGACGCGAGCGGAAGGAGAGCGGTCAGGGACGTGTTCGAGGATCGGCACCCATCGGAGGACAAGATCGACAGGGTCGTCGATCTCGTTCGCGAGGCGGGAGGCCTGACGTATGCTGAGGGGAAGGCGCGGGATTATGCCGATGCCGCCAGGGGCCGAATTGTATCTCTGCCGGATGAGCCCGCAGTTCGTATACTTGACCAGACCGTTAACTTCGTAGTGGGACGCCACAAATGACAGTTGACTTCGGTGGAAGGCGCCGGCCGTCGGCCAAACGGGTTGCCCTGATCGTTGCGGGGGGCATGATGCTGGGGGCTCTCCTGGCGGAGTTAATGGCCCTCGCACTGCCGGCCAGCGCAGCACGCGAGTTCTTCGTCACGACGGTCGCCGCGTCGCTGGGCCCTCTCACCGTGGACGTGCTTGTCGTCGCGATGACGGTTGGGCCGCTGGTGATCAGACTGAACATTCTCAGCGTGGTCGGCATATTACTACTCGCGTGGTTTGCCAGGTCGCTCCTGTAGGCCACTGATACCGGAAGGAAGAGCCATGTTCGGCAGTCTCGGGATGTGGGAAGTGCTCGTCATTCTCTTCATCGTCCTCCTCCTCTTCGGCGCGCGACGCCTGCCCGAGATCGGTGGCTCGCTGGGCAAGGGCATCAGGGAGTTCAAGGGCTCGCTGAGGGAGGTGGAAGGTGAGTTGAAAGACTCACTGAAGGAAGTGGAGGGCGAGTTGAAGGAGATCGGCGGTTCGGACGCGACCGCTAGCGGCATGGAGAAGACAGAAAAAGAGAAGGAAAAGCAGCCCCGGGACTGAGACCCACTCGCCGGGTGGGTCTCAGTCCGTAAGGCGACCGCCCGGAGTTCTTCGGCAACCAGTTCCGGGTTTCTTCGGCAACCAGTTAGAGAGCGGCCGCCTGCCTGTTGAGTCGGTCCCGCAGGTCGACGATCGTGGCTATTTCCCGCAAGCCTTCGATCCAGCGGGTGACATTGGCCTGTCCCGCCTGCAACTGCATCTGCGACCTCAACTGCTCCCGCACCGCGACGAACAACTCCGGACTTGCTTCCGTGCGCTCATCCACTCTCACGAATACGACCGTGCCACCGGCATCGAGCGGCCCTGCGATCTGTTCGGCCGGAAGGGCGAACGCCGCGCCGACCGCTTCGGTGTCGCGACCCAGTCCGGCGGCGAACTGACGACGGGTAAACGGTCCAGCCATTCCGATCGTCCAGCCCAGATCCGCGGCAGCATCCTCGAGTGAGGTCGAGACGTCGACCTCCTCCCACTGGATCCGGCCGGCCTCGAGTGCTGCCTCGTGCCTCTTCTCGCTTGCCAGGGTCTCCCGCACCTGATCATGGACTTCGTCGAAGCTGAACGTCCCACCGGGAACCCGTCCGGCCACCTCGACGATGTGGTATCCCGTGGCGTTCTGGAAAAATTCGCTGACTTCGTCGAGCGGCGTCAGTGGGTCGAGGGCCCAGTCGACGGCGACGCCGAGCGCACCGGCGCCGGGGACGAAGTCGAATCCCTCCGTGACCGTCACGCCCGTGGAGATCGTGACACTGAGGGAATCCGCGGCCGCGGCCATTCCGTCGATCAGCGCTATCCCCTCGAACTCGTCCATGAGGTCGAACAGGGCATCCTCGCCTTCCGGCGACAGCTCCACCGGGAGGAGGATATGCGAGACGGCCACCGTATCTCCCACCCGTTCAGTGACCTGGAGCAGATGAAAGCCCTGTGGTGACAGAACGGGCTCGCTCACCGAACCCGTGTCCAGGTCCGTGATGGCTTCCTCGAACGCCGGCAGCAGCATCCCGGGACCGAACCGACCCAGCTGTCCGCCTGCGTCGCGAGAGGACTCGTCGCCTGACGACTGGAGTGCGGCGTCCTCGAACGTGAGTGTGCCGTCCAGCACCGAAGCGCGAATGGAATCGGCGAGCGCCTTGACGTATGCCGTGTCGCGGGCCCCGGGCATGGTCGGGAAGTTGGCCATGCTGATCGTGGCCGTCGCCGGCCGCGCGTAGTCCTCCTCATGGTCGCGGTAGTAGCGACGCATCTCGGAGTCGGGAACGTCGACTTCGATGTCTCCCGTCCCCGTGACTGTCGCGAAGGTGACGGTGGCCGTCTCGTTGCGATACCGGAATTCCTGCCACAGTTCGGCGTCGCTGATCGCTCCGCCCTGTTGAAGCATCTGGCTGAGACGGGCCCGCGGGAGCGTCTGCCTGTAGTACGACTCGATCTGCACGAGGAGCTGCTCGTCCACGCTCGGGTCGGAGAAGAACTGCAGGTACTTGGCGTAGTCGAACACGCCGTCGGTCATGAACGCTGGATACCGCATGAGGTCGGGAGGAGGCGACAGCCGGAATGCTTGTTGAATCTCGGAGTCGGTCACCTCGATGCCTAGCCTCTCGATCTCTTGCTCGATCAGGAGGTCCTGGATCATCTGGTCCCACGCCGTCCGCTCGACCTGCCGCGTCTCCTCGTCCGTCAGTACGGCGCCGCCGCTGATCGCGCGTGCGTTGTTGAGCGCCAGTTGCAGCGTATTGCTCCAGCGCAAGTAGCGGACTTCATGGCCATTCACTACCGCGATGACGGGGTTCGCACCCGCGGCCGCCTGCGTGTCCCGGCTCTG
>CAXMRU010000004.1:0-21011 GCA_964195715.1 Akkermansiaceae bacterium
GGCCTGGCGTGATCGGTGCGGGCTCGTAATGGATCGCTGCCGGGACATGACGCGCCGTCTTGGGTACGACCTGCACGACGTCGAGAGACAGGGAGAGAAGGGATTCGAGCGGATCGCGAGGGGGTTCTGCACCCGGCCCGACTCGGCGCGTATGCGGAGCCACTTTCTGGCCCTGGGCGACCCCGACATGGCGTCACGGTTCCGACCCAGCTCGATGGAGACGATCCGTTCCTTCGGGGGAGACCCCCTGACGCTGGTTTCGGAGATGCCGCTCTTTCTGACGCCCGGCGTGGGGCAGCGCCTTGGCCCGCCGGATCCCGCGCTCGAAACGTGGTGGTCGCGAGTCGAGAACTGGCGCCGCCGGCTGGACGATGGCGAGGAGCGAGCGGTAGTGTCCAGCGAGGCAGCCGAGGCTGGTATGAGCGCAATGCCGATCCGGCATCAGCTGGAACTGCAGTGGCGATTGATCACAGCCGGCATCGAGCAAGTGGAGAGGCAGATACGATGCTGAGAAGTTACTGCCAGGCCCTGGCGGGACTCACGATCCTCCTCCTGGGGGCATCCGATCTGACCGCCCAGGCGGTGCGCGGGCGGCTCCTCGACGCCGGCTCAGGCGAGCCGGTATCCGGAGCGCTGATAGTCATGCTCGACGCGGGTGGCGGCGAGGTCGCGACGACGGTCACCAGCTCGCGCGGGACGTACCACGTCCGGGCTCCCGGTGCCGGCGTCTTCCGGCTCAGGGCGGAGCGCATCGGCTTCGAGAACTCCCTGTCGAATGAGATCACTCTCCTGGCGAACCAGACGGTGAGCGAGGAGCTGACGGCCTCGTCGAGCGCCATCGTGCTCCCGCTCCTGGCCGTCGAGAGCGAGACCGAGTGCCGCGTGCGGCCGGAGGAAGGCTATGCCACATACGTCCTGTGGGAGGAGGCGCGGAAAGCTCTCCAGGTTACCGAGCACACGGCCGCGGGCTACCGGTTCGACGCAGTGATGTACCAGCGTCACGTGAACCTGTGGGGAGAAGCCCTCGAGCAAGGGGACACGCAGTTCGTCTCGATGGCCGGTCGCCACCCGTTCCGCAGCGTCCCGATCGAGGAGCTCGAGGAACAGGGCTTCGCGCGCGAGGCTGAGGAAGGCACCTATTACTACGGCCCTGATGCCGAGGTCATTCTGTCTGACGGGTTCCTTGATTCACACTGCTTCCGCTACCGGACGGCGGGAGACGTCGTCGTCGGCCTCGCCTTCGAGCCGGTACGCAAGGTACGCGACCGGGTGGACGTGGAAGGCGTCCTGTGGCTCGACCGTGAGACCTCACATCTGCGCACCCTGGAGTTCTCGTACACGGGGGTGGCCCGCCCGACGCACCTTGGCACGGGCCCGGGTCCGTACGGTCAGATGGTGTTCGACCAGCTTCCTTCCGGCGGGTGGATCGTGCGCGAGTGGTGGATCCGCACGCCGACCGGGTCGCGCCAGCGCGGTGTTCAGACCTACGTGACTTACGCGCAGCAGGGCGGCCGGGTGGATCAAACAGAGCCGCTCGGCTCGGCCCGTAGAGACCACCGGCCGGTTCCGTCCGTATACGGTCCGCCGGCTTCCCCCGACAGCTCCGGCGCTCGATGATCGCAGCCGTTATCGCGGGTCTGTCCGCGGGCGCCATTCATGTCCTCGCGGGGCCTGATCATCTCGCAGCGGTGGCGCCGCTCGCCGCGGGGCGCGCCAAACGCCCTTGGGCCGCGGGCCTTCTGTGGGGCCTGGGACACGCCGGCGGGGTCGTGGTCGTAGGCATCGCGGCTCTCCTTCTGCGCGAGATCCTTCCTGTGGAGCGCCTGTCCGAATGGAGCGAGAGGCTGGTCGGACTGGTCCTCATCGCGATCGGGTTCTGGGGCATCCGGCAGGCGACGAAACAGCGTGTCCACGTCCACGAGCACCAGCACGACGGGCACCACCATGCGCACGTACACGTGCATCCCCGTTCAGTGGATCACGAGACGCCAAGGGCCCACGGTCCGGCTGCTTCCCACGTACACGTCTATGCGAAGGCCGCGTTTGGCGTCGGAATGTTGCACGGCCTGGCTGGAAGTGCACATTTCCTGGGGATCCTGCCGGCGCTGGCGTTCGCCACGAGGTCCAGCGCCGTCGCGTACATTACAGCCTTCGGGGCCGGGACCGTGGTCGCAATGACCCTGTTCGCGGGCCTCGTCGGCTGGGTGTCGAGGCGGTTCTCACGCGGTGGCGCGCGACTGTATCGCGGACTTCTCTTCACGTTCGGCAGCGCCGCCGTCGCGGTCGGCGTCGCATGGTTGCTTGGCTGATCGGAGACGATCCGGAATGAACGACTCGAAGCGATACGACGACGAAACGACGGCCGAGATCCTGAGACGGGCGGCCGAGATGCAGCACGATGGAGTCATTTCGGTCCCCCGGGGGGACGGTCTCACCGGGAGCGAGTTGGAACAGGTGGCGAGCGAGGCGGGCATCGATCCGGCGTTCGTGCGCAAGGCTATCATCGAGTCGGGTCTTTCTACGCCCGACACGGAGCACTCGCCGTTTCTCGGCGAGGTCAAGACCCTGGAGACTGTCGAGGTCCTCGAAGGCGAAGTGAGCTCCGACTCAGTGGATCGAATGCTCGAGGAGGTGCAGCGGGCGTTCGCCGATGGAGGCAACGTCACGCGAACCGACAGCTCAGCCACGTGGAGCGCCTCGCGGGCCCTGGCCAGCAGCCGCCTGTCGAGCCTGGTTGTGGCGATCACGGCGCGGGATGGGCAGACCGAAATTAGGATCACTGAACGCCTCGACAATCTGTCATCGGCCCTGTTTCTTGGGATCTTCGTCGCGGGAAGCGGCATGGGCGTAGCGGTTTCGGGGGCGATCGGGATGGGCGAATTGGGCGCCCCGCTGGTTTTTGGGGCCATGGCCGTCGCGGCCGTCAGCACGTGCTACGGGACCGCCCGCACCCTCTACACGCGAAGCACGCGCAAGCGAAGGCGCCAGCTTCAGCGGCTGCTGGGGCGGATGGTGGAAGTGAGCATTTCGGGGACGAATATCGAGGCGATTCCGGAGCAGGTGAATTCCGAAGCCGGCTCCGACCCGAGCGCCTAGCGCGGGTTCAGCTCCGGCAGCTCGATCAGGTCTCCGAGGCGGCGATCCCACTCTGCGGGCTCGAACTTTGCCATCCCGGCATCCGGCGTGAACGTCATCTCTCCGAAGTAGATCCGGTCCGGCAGGCAGTACAGGTCCACACGGACCAGGCAGAATCCCTCCGAGAGTGTGCGGGCGACCCTGATCATCTCGTCCAGGCCCTCCGGTCGCGGCTTGTCCCTTGGGTTGCTGGGGGCGTCTACCTTCTCGAACGGGAGGCGATTCCAGTCGAGGTCGTAGTAGTTGCGAGTGTGCTTCGTGAACCGATCCATGTCGACCTGCAGGAACAATGTCTCCTGAGCGCCATTCCGAAGGCACCACACTTTGTAGTCATCGGGGACCTGTCCGATCTCGTCGAGCAGGAGTTCCTCGATCACGAGGCGGTGGGGGACGTCGCGGTACTGCCACTCCCTCTTGTGAGAGTAGTAACTGCGGGCGAGCCAGTCCTGCAGGGTGGCCATCGTCTCCCGCCAGTCCAGGTCCCGCTTGTTTCGCACGACCAGGTTCCAGCCGCTTCCGTGCGCTGCTTTGATGATGAAGCTGTCGGGAAGTGTGTCCAGGTCTATGTCGTTCGCGTTGTCGTAAACCCCGAGAAGGGGGACCAGGTACCGTTCGCCGATGCGATCCCGGACGAAATCGCGCACGGCGACCTTGTCGGAGCAGGCTACCCATCGAGGATCACGGTGCTGGAGGTTGAGCCACAGGATCTTCTCATTCAGGGTCACCGGGTGGTCCAGGTCGGGCTCTCGTCCGAGCTCGCTGCGGTACTTGCGACGGATACGGGTCTCGTCGCTCTCCCACAGGAGCTTCAGCCCCTCCCGGAAGCGTTGGATTCGTCGGCGAGTCTTCAAATGCACGCGCTCTTGCCTTCGGGACGGTTCGGATCGTTCAGCAGTGCGCGTGATCATACTCCAGACGATCCCCGGGGTACAGCACGTCTGTTTTCCCCACTTCTACTCCTCGCGCAGCACGATCACCGGATTGACGCGGGTCGCGCGCCGAGCCGGAAGCCAGGCCGCCACCAGCGATACGACGACGAGGAAGAGCGCGAAACCGCCGTAAGTTACTGGGTCCGCCGGGCTCACGCCGTACAACAGGCTGCCCATGAGACGGGTAAGCCCGAACGCGGCGACCAGTCCGAGGCCGACGCCGATCAGCGTGAGAGATAACCCCTGCCGGGAAACCATGCGGACCACGTCTGCCGCCTTCGCCCCTAGCGCCATGCGGATTCCGATCTCGCGCAGGCGCTGCACGACGGAGAACGACATGACGCCGAAGATCCCGATCGCCGAGAGGAACAGGGCCACGACGCTGAACACGGTGAGCAAGCGGCCCATGGCGCGGCTTCCTGCCATCGCCTGGTCGACGTATCCCTCCATCGTCTCGATCTCGGTGAGAGGGACGTCCGGGTCCATCAGTGCGAGCTCCCGCCGCACGAGTTCAGTGATCGCGAGCGGATCGCCCGGCGTCTTCACGAGCGCGTACATGGAGGTGGTCCAACCGCGTCCGCTCTGTTGAATGGGCACATAGAGCTGAATCCGGGACGGGCTCTCGAGCTCGTAGTGACGAATGTTGCGTGTCACTCCGATCACCGTGCGCCACAGGCGGGGCGCGTTACCCTCGAAGTCCTCGGGGACCTCTTCCGTCTCGTACGTCACCCGCTTGCCGATCGGGTCTTCGCCGGGCCAGAACATCTCGGCCATGCGCTCGTCAACCACGATGACACGGTTGGATCCCTCCCGGTCGGCCGTCGTAAAGCCTCGTCCGCGCAGAATCGGGATACCGAGCGTCTCGAAGTGGCCCGGCGTAATCATGTGGTACAGGACGGAGCGGCCGTTCTCCTGCTCGAATTCGACTCCCTCCGGGAAGATGAAGTTCTCCCAGCTATTCCCCTGTAGGGGCACGATCTGCGAGAGAGACGCTGACGTGACCCCTGGCAGGACTTCGACCCGGTCGATGAACTCCTGGTAAAACGCCCACACAGGCTCCTGGCCGTCGTACCGGATCCGGGGCAGCTGCACGCGAGCGGTGAACACGCTTTCGGCGTCAAATCCCTTGTCCACCTTCTGCAGCTGGCCGAGGCTCTGGATCATCAGGCCCGCCCCGATCAACAGCACCAGCGAGAGGGCCACCTCTCCGATGACCAACCCTGAGCGAAGACGCTGACGGCCCTTTCCGATCGACCCGCGGCTTCCTTCCTTCAGTTCGCTGTTGAGGTCCGGGCTTGCGGCGCGGATCGCCGGCGCGACGCCGAACAGGAGACCCGCGAGCGCCGCGGCTCCGAACGTGAACAGCAGGACGTTGAGGTCCATGCCGATTCGCCCCTGCATAACACTCGGAATGTCGGCCGGCAACATGGGGACGAGGAGCCGGATCCCGACCCAGGCGAGGCTGAGACCGAGCAGCCCTCCGGCGAGCCCCAGGACCACGGATTCGGTAAGGAACTGTCGGACCATGCGTCCCCGGCTCGCACCGAGGGCCGTCCGCAGGGCCGTTTCGCGTCTGCGGCTCTCGCCCCGCGCGAGCAGCAGGCTGGCGACGTTTGCGCAGGCAATCAGAAGCACGAATCCCACGGCGGCCATGAGGATCCACATCTGGCGCCGGATGTCGCCCACGTACGCATCCGTTAGCGACTGGAGGCGAGCTACGGCCTGCTGGTCACCCTCCTGCTCAGTGATGCCGGCCGCGATGCGGTCCAGGTCGGCCTGGGCGGCCTCGATCGCGGCTCCTTCCGCTAGCCTGCCGATCGCCCACGTGCCCTGGGAGCAGCCTCGCTGCTCCCAGCACATGCGCTCCGAGTAGAAGCCCATCGGCACGAAGATGTCGGTGTCGGCCGATGGGAAGACGAACTCCGGCGGCATCACGCCCACCACGGTGAATGTCTCGTCATCCAGGACCAGGGTCTTCCCCAATGCACCGGGGTCCCCGCCGAAGTGACGCTGCCAGAACCCGTAATTGACGACGGCGATCGCTTCGGCACCCGCCCACGTCTCATCCGAGCGGATCACACGCCCCAGGTGAGGTGCCACGCCCAGCGTCTCGAACCAGTCGCCAAGTATGATCCGGGTAGTGACCATTTCTGGCCGCTCGCCGCCCGTCAGAGTGCGGGACCGCGTTGCGTTGGCTCCGAAGCTCTCGAGCGTCGTGTTCTGCTCTCGCCAATCCTTGAAGTTCGGAATCGACAGTGAGATCTCGAAGCCGCTCGGACCGATCACGTCAGGCACGATCAGGCGGTCGGGCTCCTCCACCGGGAGGGGATGCAGAAGGACGCCATTCACGACGCTGAAGATCGAGGTGTTGGCGGCGATTCCAATCGCGATCGTGAGCACGGCGATCAAGGTGAAACCGGGACGCTTGAGCAGCATCCGGATGGCGAAGCGTACATCCTGTCCCAGCGAGCCCATGGCAGTTCCTCCCAACGAATCACTCACCGAACCCGTGCCCGGCGTCTCGCCGACCCGGATGCCATCTCCTCTTGGACTTCGTTTCCAGTATGGAGGTTGGGACGGCGGTGATGGAAGGGCAGCGTGGGAAGGGCTCCACATCGAGCCGGCCGTCCAGCGGTTGACATATCAATATTTCTAGTTACATTGATATGTATGATTACGGAAACCGCTGTAACCGACTCCCGCCTGGAGCGTGTCTTTCACGCGCTCTCGGATATGAAACGGCTGCGGATCCTCGAGATCCTGCGGTCGGGCGAGTGCTGTGTGTGCGACCTTGCCGGCTTCCTGGACATCCGGCAGTCGCTCCTGTCCTTCCATCTGCGGACTCTGCGCGACGCGGGCCTGGTCAGCGACCGGAAGGAGGGAACGTGGGTGCATTACGCGCTGAACGAGGATGCTCTGAGGGAGGCGCGGGACTACGTAGCCGAACTGGCGCGGGACGCGAAGCGAGGTGTCGGTTTCCAGTGCTGCCGGCACGCCCGTGCCTGAGCCGGACAAACGACGAGTTCAAGAGATTGACACATACCCCCTTGACGTGAGGTGAACGATGTCTGACACGCGAGTGAAAGAGGTGGTGCGGGAGAAATACGCCGAGGCAGCCCGGCGGGTAGCCACGCAGGGCAGGACCTCCTGCTGTGGTCCGGCGGAGACCGATTCAGACTGCTGCGGCGGGATCTCCTCATTGGCGCCCGATCTGAGCGATCCCGTCACGCGTGACCTGTACGCTGACGCGGAAAAGAACGAATTGCCGGCCGACGCCGTCGCCGCGTCCCTGGGCTGCGGCAATCCGACGGCCCTGGCCGACCTCATTCCCGGCGAAGACGTTCTCGACCTGGGCTCGGGCGGTGGGATCGATGTTCTTCTGTCGGCCCGGCGGGTCGCCCCGGGTGGCAAGGCGTATGGTCTCGACATGACCGACGAGATGCTGCTGCTGGCGAGACGCAACCAGCGCGAGGCGGGAATCAGGAACGCCGAGTTCCTGAAGGGCGAGATCGAGAGCATCCCGCTTCCCGATGCGGCCGTGGACGTGATCATCTCCAATTGCGTCATCAACCTGTCGGTCGACAAGGGACGCGTGCTGCGCGAGGCGTTCCGAGTGCTGCGGCCCGGCGGCCGGTTCGCCGTATCGGACATCGTGCTGCGCGGAGAGCTGCCCGGGGATATCCAGAAGAGTCTCGAGCTGTGGGCAGGCTGCGTCGCGGGGGCGTTGCAGGAAACGGAGTACCGGCAGCTTCTGGCAGACGCCGGCTTCGAGGACATCGACATCGAGCCCACCCGCGTCTACACGGCGGACGACTCGCGGGCCTTCCTCGGCGAGATGGGTATCAGCGAGAATGATCTGGCGGCGGCGGAGGGCAAGATCATGAGCGCCTTCGTGCGCGCCCATAAGCCGGAGTAGCTGGCAGGTCGCTGAGGTAGCCGTCCGGTCTATCCCCTGAGATATTGGCTCTCGGTCTGCTCGAGACCGAGCCCTGTTCCTTATCGTGCGGAGCGAGAGCCATGTCCTTCCATCCACAGGTATTCTCTTCGTTCTCCAGGTCGCGAGTTCTGCCGTTCGCGATGTCCGCCTTGCTGCTGGTCCCGGCGTGGGGCTGCTCCCCGCCGCTGGCCGAGCAGCCGCCAGCCGACCTGGTTCTGAGCTCGGGCCGGGTGGTCACCGTGGACGAGTCGCTTCCGCAAGCGCAGGCGGTAGCTATCCGCGGCGATCGGATCGTTTTCATCGGAAGTGATGCGGACGTCGAGGCATACGTGGGCGACGGGACGTCGGTCGTGGATCTCGACGGCCGCCTCGCCATTCCCGGATTCATCGAGGGACACGCTCATCTCATGGGCCTCGGCCAATCGAGGCTGCAACTGGACCTGATGGAGACCACGTCCTACCAGGACCTGATCGACATGGTGACCGAGGCCATCGCGTCAGCCGAGCCGGGAGACTGGATCGTCGGTCGGGGCTGGCACCAGAGCAAGTGGGATCCGCCGCCGGATCCCGACGTGCGCGGCTTCCAGACGCACGATGCGTTGTCAGCCATATCACCGGACAACCCGGTGCTGCTGCGTCACGCTTCGGGCCACGCCAGTTTCGCCAACGCGAAGGCTATGGAGCTCGCGGGAGTGACCGGTACAACGCCCGATCCCGATGGTGGAGAGATCATCCGCGACGCAGCAGGGAACCTGACGGGGATCTTCGTCGAGACAGCGTCCGGGCTCGTGTCGGTGGCCTATGCGGCGTCACGCGAGGGGATGACGGGACAGGAGATTCACGCCGAGAGCAGACGTGCTCTGCGCCTCGCGGCGGAGGAATCGCTGAGCAAAGGCATCACGACCTTCCACGACGCCGGTGTCGGCACGGCCACGCTCGCCCTGTACCGCGAAGCGATCGACGAAGGCGAGCTCAAGCTCCGTGTGTGGGCGATGGTCAGCGCCACGGTGCCGAACCTGGCCGAGGTGCTGCAGGCGGAGCGGGTAGTCGGTTACGGTGGCGACCGGCTCACGGTCCGGGCGGTCAAGGCCTACTCGGACGGGGCGCTCGGCTCGCGCGGCGCCTGGATGCTGGATCCGTACGAAGATGACCCGGGCAACAGCGGTCACAACACCGTTCCGTTGGAGGACATCGCGGCCGTGACCCGGCTCGCCCTCGAGCACGACTACCAGGTATGCACGCACGCGATCGGCGATCGCGCCAATCGGGAGGTCCTCGATGTCTACGAGGCGGCGTTCGCCGCGGCCCCGGAGGCAGCGGAAGACATCCGCTTCCGCATCGAGCATGCGCAAATCCTGCACCCGGACGACCTGCCGCGGTTCGCGGAGCTCGGGGTGATCGCGGCGATGCAGGGAATCCACGCGATCTCGGACGGCCCCTGGACGCCGGACCGGATCGGCGACGTGCGCACCCGCGAGAGGGCCTTCCAGTTCCGGGACATGATCGATTCCGGCGCGACCGTCCTGAACGGTACGGACGCACCGGTCGAGGACGTGAACCCGATTCCCTCGTATTACGGCACCGTCGTGGGCCGCATGATCAACGGCGAGATCCTCAATCCCGACGAGCTGATGACGCGGATGGAGGGTCTCGAAGCCTATACCATTAACGCGGCATACGGAGCCCACGAGGAGGACATCAAGGGCTCGATCACGGTCGGCAAGCTGGCGGACATCGTCGTTCTGTCCCACGACATCCTCATGGTTCCCGAAGATGAGATCCTCGATACGCTGGTCGACCTGACGATCGTCGGGGGCGAGATCGTCTACACGCGCGGAGGGATCTGACGCCACGGGTGTGCGCTTCCGGGACACCCATTCCTTCCATCGAACACTTCGGACTCCGGCGGTGATGGTCGGAGTCCGACTTAACTGACACTATCACACAATGTTAGCAGCAATATTCTCCGTGGCACGCCCATTGCTTTTCACAGGACCAGTGCCGTCGGTCCGCCGGGAAGAAGTGTCGATGAGTGGGAGACGACGTTGCTGGGTTCACTTCCGACCGGCGGACCCCGGCAACCTCATCACCAGGGGCGAGAAGGGGTCGAACGGGTGCCGCCCCACCCCTCGACCGGCTAGCCTTCTCGCCCCATCCCACCACCGGGATCGACAGTTGATTCAGCTTTCCTGACCGACTAGTTTCCGCTTCGAAATATCATACGTTGGTCATCTTTCCTACGGGTGGGTCTCATGAAGAATGTCCTGTTCGTTGCCGTACTCGCCGCTGCGGCCAGCTGGGTGGTCTGAGTACGTCCCCTCACGGCGCAGGACTCGCCGTGCGTTGCATGCCACTCGGTGGAGACTCCGGGCCAGGTGGCCGACTGGAAGCTCAGCCGGCACGGTCAGATGGGCCTGGATTGCTCCGTGTGCCACGGGACTCATACTTCGGCATCAGACGTGGATGCCCTGCGCTCCGTGACGCCCGAGACGTGCAACACGTGTCACGCCGACCGGGTGGAGCAGTTCAGCAAGGGGAAGCACGCCCTTGCCTGGGCCGCGCTCTACGCCATGCCGACCACGCATGCCCTTCCCATGGAGCTGGCCGATGGGATGAAGGGGTGCGGGGGGTGCCACAAGATCGGGCTGAAGACGGAGGCGGAGATTGCCGATCTGAAGGCGGGCGGCGGCGGGTTCGGGCTCGCGTCGTGCGACGCGTGTCACACCCGCCACATGTTCTCGGTCAAGGAGGCCAGCCAGCCCCAGGCCTGTCAGACCTGCCACATGGGCTTCGACCACCCGCAGTGGGAGATGTACTCCTCGTCGAAGCACGGCGTCCGCTACCTGCTCAAGCAGAACGGCATCCTGCCCGAGAGCGCGGCTGCCCCGACGTGCCAGACCTGCCACATGCCGGATGGCGATCATGAGGTCCGGACCGCGTGGGGCTTTCTGGCCGTCCGTCTGCCGCTGCCCGAGGATGAGCAGTGGGCCGCCGACCAGGTCACGATTCTCCAGGCCCTGGGCGTGCTGGATCCGGAAGGCAACGCGACGGCCAGGCTCGATGTGGTCAAGGCGGCTGACGTAGCACGGCTCACCCAGGAGGACTGGGACGCCGAGCGGAACGAGATGATCTCGATCTGCGGCCAATGCCACTCCGAGAACTTCGCCCGCGGAGAGCTGGAGAAAGGCGACCAGATGATCCGGCAGGCAGATCATCTGCTGGCCGAGGCCATTCGCATAATCGTCGGGTTGTACGAGGACGGAATACTGGAGACGCCAGAGAGCTACGCGAGCGCGTTCCCCGACCTTCTGACCTTCCACGACGCGCCGACCGTGATCGAGCAGCGCCTGTTCGAGATGCACCTCAAGCACCGCATGCGTGCCTTCCAGGGTGTGTTCCACGCCAATCCAGACTACGCCCTGTGGTACGGGTGGAGCGAGATGGTGCGCGACCTGAGCGAAATCAAGGAAAAAGCTGCCGACATGAGGCGAGTGAGCGCCGACAGCGATCGCTGATCCGCTGACGTCGCATCGATAGCGACAGGGCCCCGCCATCCGGCGGGGCCCTTTTCTTTCAACCTGCCTGAGATCGTGCTGCTCCGTCCAGGGGCCTTTCTGACCTTGACAGTTTCCAGTTCTCGTCGACCTTGGGGAGCCTCTTACACGGGCTCTACACCGGCCGGGACAATCGGGGCTGCGGGTTCCGGACGGTTCTCTCGATAGAGTTGACGAGAAGAAGTGACGCACCGAACGCATCGCGTGTTTGTCCGGTTTGATGAGCGCCCCGCTCACTTTTGAAAGGAATACTGATATGAAGAAGTGGATCCTTAGTCTGGCCGTAGCCGGCTATCTGATCGCTCCCCAGTTCGTGGTGGCGCAGGATGGCGACGATGACGAAGCGCCGGAGACGGCCGTCGTCACCATGTCCAAGTTCAAGGTCCCGTTCGGTGAGGACCGGGGCAAAGTCATGGATTACATCGAGCGGGTGACGGCACCGGCTGCCCGAGCGAACCCGAACGTCCTCGGCTTCTACGTGCTAACCCACAATTACGGCGCAGACTCGCGGGATGTGATCCTGGTCCGTGTGTACAGCGATTTTTCCAAGATCGAGGCTCCGTGCGGCGAACCGTGTCGGACATGGTTCGAGGAGAATTTCCCCGAGGAGGGAACGCCCGAGCGCGATGAGATCAGTGCCCTCGGCGAGGTCTTCGGCAAGTACTACGCGAGGCACAGCGACGAGATTCTCACGTCGCATCTGGACCTGGCAAAGCAGTAGACCGCTGTGCCGATCCGACCGGCGCCTGCGGGGCCGCCGGTCGGTTCGCCGTCTCCTACCCCTTGAAGCCTCCGAGCCGCGGCCGCACTATTCACCCGTCACGACCATTCGCCAAATTCTGATTCGGTAAGCGGCACGTTTCCTCACCCGATTCGATCCGGGCTCTCCAGGGAGGCATCATGTCTTGGCCCGTCGCTCCGCTGCTGTGCGCGTTCCCGCTCCTTCTCCTGCTGGCCGCACCGGCCGCCGGCCAGGACTTCACGCCCCTTCTCGACGCCGATCGCAGAGATTTGCTGCACGAGGCCCTGAGCGGAGAAGTCGCGAAGGACCACGTCATCCAGATCACACGGCACCATCGCATCCAGGGATCACGCGGGTATCGGGACGCAGCTGAATACGTTCTGGCGCAACTCCGGGCATACGGGTTCTCCGAGGACGAGGCCTGGATCGAGTCGTATCCGTCGGACGGGCGGATTTACTATCAGACGTGGCAATCGCCGTCGGGGTGGGACATCGACCGGGCGGAGCTCCGGATGCTGAAACCGGTCGAGGAGCGGCTGGTGGGCTACCAGGAGATCGCCATGAGCCTCATCACCTACTCCAACCCGGGGGACGTCACGGCGGAGCTCGTGTGGGTGGGTGCCGGGACGAGCGATGCCGACTACGAGGGCAGGGACGTAGCCGGGAAGTTCGTATTGGCGACCGGATACGGCGGCGAAGTTCACCGTTACGCAGTCCTGAAGCACGGGGCGGCGGCGGTCGTGTGCTACCTGGACGACGACCGGGCCAAGGAGCACCCGGACATCGTCCAGTACACGGGCATGTGGCCGCGCTCCGAGGAGCTCGACGACGTCACGTTCGGTTTCAACCTCTCAAACAGGCAGGGCGAGAGGCTCAGGTCCATGCTCGAATCTGGCCAGCGGGTCGTACTGAACGGCCGCGTGGAGGGCATCGGACTGGAACCCTTCTTCATGGACGTGGTCGTGGCCCGGATCCAGGGATCGGAGCGGCCGGACGACGAATTGGTGTTCAGCGCCCACCTGGACCACCCGAAAGAGTCGGCCAACGACAACGCGAGCGGCTCGGCCGCCATCCTGGATATCGCCCGCGCTGTGCGTGAGCTGATCGACTCGGGTCGGCTGGAGCGGCCCGAGCGCTCGCTGCGCTTCCTGTGGGTGCCCGAGTGGTACGGGACTCAGGCCTACCTGGACGCCCACCAGGAGATGGCCGGACCAGCGTTGGGCGGCTCGTGGCTCGCGAACATGAACATGGACATGGTCGGCGAGAACCTCGAGCTGCTGCATTCGAGGATGATCCTCACTCGGACGCCCTCATCCCTGCCCTCCGCCGTCAACGACGTGGTCGCCAACATGGCGCACATGGTGGATGGGATGAGCGTCCGAACGCCGCGCGGGAGCCAGTCCGCGTTCAACTGGCGGGTCACGCCCTACAGTGGCGGCAGCGATCACATGCAGTTCATCGACCGGAAGATCCCGGGAGTGATGATCGGACACGCTCCGGACTATACGCACCACACTTCCGACGATACGCCGGACATGGTAGACCCGGTGGAGCTGGAGAGAACAGAGATCGTGGCGACGGCGACGACCGTCTACCTGGCGAGCCTGAGTGAATCGGAGGCCCTGGATCTCGTTCACCTGGTCGGCGCGAACGCGCTGCTGCGGGTCGCCGCGGCAGCCCGGTCGGCTCGGAGGTGGATCGCGCCCGATCGGCCCGCCGGCGCAGAGCTTCCCCCACTCCAGGAAGCCGGAAACATCGTCGCCCACGTCTCCGAGCGCGAGCGGCAGGCCATCGAGTCCGTCCTGCGCTTCCACGATGCTCCCAGAGTCAGAGACGCCGTGCAGATGTGGAACGTCCGGCTCGCGGAGCTCGAGACCTCGATCGCTATGGGTCTGGCGCTGGACGCCCGGGCCGCGGGAATGGAGATTCCGGATCTCCCCGGGCCTGGCGATGACAGAGTCCCGGTCCGCCTCACCCGTGGCCCTCTCGACTTCGGCCTCCCGGCCAGCGGGCTGGAGCCCGAGGCTGCGGCATGGTATGCCTCGCCCGAATTTCGCCTCAGCGGCAACGCGCGATTCGAGCTGGTGAACTTCATCGATGGCGAGCGCACGGTCACCGGCATTCGGAATGCCCTGAGCGCCCAGTTTGGTCCGATCGCTACGGCAGATGTATCGCGTTATCTCGAGGACCTGGTCAAGGTCGGGGTTATCGAGTGGGGTGCGGCTGAATAAAGCTCAGCTCACTCCGCGCGCGCGCCTTCGGAGCAGTTCCAGGAGTCGCAACGAGATCTCTCCCGGCCGTCCGGTGCCCACGGCCCGTCCGTCGAGGTCCGTTACCGGGGTGACCTCGGCCGTTGTGCCCGCGATGAAGATCTCGTTCGCCCGGTAGGCGTCCTCCAGCAGGATCGGCGCCTCCTCCACCTCGTAGCCCGCGTCGGCACAAAGCTCCAGCACCACCGCCCGCGTGACCCCCGCCAGGATGTAGTTGGTCAGAGGAGCCGTCCGCACGACGCCGCGAAACACCGCGAACAGATTCGTGTGCGTACCCTCGAGGGCGACTCCGTCACGCACGAAGATTGCTTCCGCCGCCGCTGCCTCGTAGGCGGCCTGGTTCGCGAGGCAGTTGGGGATCAGCCCCACCGTCTTGATGTCGCAGCGGGCCCACCGCCGGTCCGGGACGGTGATCGCGCACACGCCCTTCTCGAGAGGGTGACCTGGAGAGAAGGCCCACGCGTACGCGTACAGGGTGGGCTCGACAGGTGGATTCGGGAACCGATGTGTCCGCGGTGCGGCGCCGCGCGTGACCTGCACGTAGACGAGGCTATCGCTGTCCGCCAGCCCGTTGCGCTCAACGAGCGCCTCGCACACTTCCCCCATCTCGCGGGCCCGAACCCCGCGAATCTTCATCGCGTCCAGGCTTGCTGCGAGTCGGTCGGTGTGACGCTGGAGCTCGAACAACCGACCATCGTAAGCTCGTACGACTTCGTAGACACCGTCGGAGAACAGGAACCCGCGATCGTCGGGAGAGATCGTCGCTTCCTCGCGGGGCATGTACTCGCCGTTCAGGAATACGGTCTGCATGGCGTGTCATCGTCCGCTGATGCGGTGTGCGTGGGGCGTACGGCGAGCCATCCGCCGCCGGACACACCATACACGTTATCCTTTTCCATCTCCCCGCGCGATTGTAAGATCCTGAGCGATTTCGGGGCCATCACACGGCCCGCGACGGAACCTCCCAGCGAGGCAGAAGATCCATGTCATACCAGTCCGGGTGCCACGGTCGCGTCGTTCTGGGCGAGCTGCCCGAGAACATCCGGCGACGCCTGGCTCGCCTTCCGGGTGAGTGGCTCGAGCACGACCCAGCGACCCGTTCGGTCGTGATCGGCCACGTGCAGCCGTCGACGGCTCCCATCCTCCCGACCGTCACCGTGGAGCTCGTTCGGATCCTGTCTGAAATTCCCTACGAGCTCCAATCCCAGATCGAGGGTGGAGACTTCTTCGTCCACACGGAGGAGCCGGCGACTCAGCTCGTGCGGCTTCACGTGGAAGCCGGCGGAGCGCTTCACATCCAGTGGGCGCATCCGGAATACGCTGGCGCGACGAAACGCCCGTATGAGGGAAGCGTCGACATCCCAACCCCGGAGTGGGAGCAGCGCATCAACGGCAGCGTGACACTCGAAGCGGAGGATGCGGCCGCGGCTGCCGAATCCCTCCAGAACCTGGCAGACATGTACGAGGGGCTGTACCCGGAGGGCGATTTCGTGTCCTCGGCGTCGGGCGGTGACGGGGTCACCGTGAGCATGACCGAGGTAAACCTGGATGCGGCGCTGCTGGTGACCAGGCTGCGCGAGGTTGCGCGCCCCGGAACGCTCAAGGGCAGGTTTGAAGTGGGATCATTCGCGGATTTCGTGCCCGAGAACCTGGTCCGACTGGTGTTCGACGGCGACGAAGTGCTCGTGCAGAGACCCTTGCTATGGTCCTGAGCGACCGTACCGCAGTGCGAAATGCGGCACCGTCATCGGGCGCCGTCAGCCAGGAATAGGAGACTCCTCCGTGCTGGATTATCTACTGACCGAAGAGCAGGCAATGATCCGGGACCTCTCCCGTACCATCGCCGACAACGAGATCCGGCCCGTGGCGGCCGAGTACGACCGGACCGGCGAATTCCCTTGGCCGGTCGTTAGAAAGATCGCTGAGGCCGGTCTATTCGGCGTGTTCATCGACGAGGCATACGGCGGATTGGCGGGAGACTCCCGCACCATGAACATGGTCCTCGTCACGGAGGAGCTTTCGAAGGCGTGTGGCGGAATCTCGCTGGCCTTCGCGAGCACAGCGCTCGGCGCCCTGCCGATCATCCTGTCGGCGAGCGAGGAGCTCAAACAGCGCTTCCTCCCGTCCATCGCAACGGGCGAAAGACTGGCAGCCTTTGCGCTCACAGAGCCGCAGGCCGGCTCGGACGCGGCGGGGATTCGGACCACCGCGGTCCAGGACGGCGACCACTTCGTGCTCAACGGCCTGAAGCAGTGGATCACGAACGGCGGGGACGCCGAGGTCTACACGGTCATCGTGATGACCAACCCGGAGAAGGGCGCCCGAGGGGCCAGCGCGTTGGTCGTGGAGAAGGACACTCCCGGATTCACGTTCGGGAAAAAGGAAGACAAGATGGGCATTCGCGCGTCCTCCACGCGCGAGCTCGTGTTCGAAGACTGTCGCGTGCCGGTGGAGAACCTGATCGGCAGGAAAGGCACGGGCTTCATCACGGCGATGAAGACGTTTGACGCCTCGCGGCCGGGAGTGGGCGCGCAGGCGCTCGGTATCGCCCAGGGAGCGCTGGACCTGGCCGTCGATTGGTCGATCTCGCGCCGCCAGTTCGGGTCGCCGGTGTCGTCCTTCCAGGGACTCCGGTTCCTTCTCGCGGACATGGCCACCAAGGTGGAGGCGTCCCGGGCTCTCATCTATGCGACGGCGAGACACATCGACGCGAACCCGAAGGCCCGGTCGACCATATATTCCGCCATGTCGAAGTGCTTCGCGTCCGACGTCGCCATGTCGGTCACGACCGATGCCGTGCAGGTGTACGGCGGCTCGGGCTACATGCGGGACTACCCGATCGAGAAGTACATGCGCGACGCCAAGATCACGCAGATCTACGAGGGCACCAACCAGATCCAGCGTGAGGAGATCGGCAAGATCCTGATCGGCGAGCACATCTCGCGTCAGGAGAGGTAGGCGTGGGTCGATGAACATGAATCGGTCCCATCTGCTCGCGATACTCCTCTTGCCGGGGGTGCTGGGACTGCCGGCCCCGATCGTCGTCGCGGCGCAAGGCATCACCGACCAGGTATTCGAGGTTGCCCAGCCGGACACCGCGACGGTGGAGCGCGAGCCGGTGTCCATTCCGGCGGCCGAAATACCTCTCCGTGCTGCCGGTTCGCATTCCCGACTGCGAGGGTTCCAGGCGCAGACGTCCGCCGATCCGGACATCGTGGCCATCGAGAGGGAGTTGCCGGACGAATTGGAGTCTCTCTCTCGAGCTCACGACCAGATCGGTCGGGTCGTGTTCGAGCTCCAGTCTCTTCGCCAGCTCACGGACCTCCGCCAAACGTGGCGCAGGTATGATTCCAAGCTGCAGGCGTGGAAGGCCATACTCGCTCACGAGTGGACCGAGCTCGGTGAAGTCTTCGAAGCCGTTTCCTTCATGCAGGCAACGTGGGATCTCACGCGTGAGGCGGAGGTCGCCCACCCTGAGACTTCGGCCGCGCTCATCGAGCGAATCGACGCTGTCCTCTCGGAGGCCGGGGAAGTCGAGGCGGGCGTGCAGCGGCAAATGGAGCGAATTCTAGGCCTGGATGAGCAGATCGACGAGGCGCTCGCCGGTGCGTCGGAGGTCCTGAGTGAGCTCGTCGACGCCGAAGAAAGCGTGCGTGCACGCATCGTGGTGCGGAACGCACCCCCGCTGTGGGCTCCCGCCGCGTGGAGGGCCCGGGACACCGGCCGTGGTCTGAGGCGGCCGTGGCAGGAGGAATGGCAGGCGGTTCAGGATCTGGTCCGGTTTGACTTGCACCGGGTGCTGCTGCACCTGCTCACCTTCGCGCTCATCCTGGCGATCGCGATCCGGCTCAGGTCTCGGATCGAAGATGAGCCGAGTACCGATGATCCCGAGCTGAGGGCAGCCGCCGAGACGTTGGCTTACCCGGTGTCCGCCGCACTGCTCCTGGCAGTGCTGCTGGCGGATCCTCTGTATCCACGCGCCTCGTTCACCGTCCGGCAGATCTTCGGCTTCATCGCCGTCGTGCCGATGTGGCGGCTTCTTCCCCGATCCCGGGTGAAGCTGGTAAACCACACGATGCGCGCGCTGCTCGTGCTGGTGGCAGTGACCGGCGTGGCGCAACTGGTCGTGGAACCGCTGGTGGACTATCGCTTCATGGATCTCACGCTGGCCATCGTGATCGTGGCCGGCGCCTGGTGGCTGGTGCGTAACGAAGTGCCCGGTGGGGACGACGCTGGTGCGTGGGGCATGGTAGTTGTGCGAGGCCTCAAGGTCGCGATCGCAGCTGCTGCGCTCGCCATCCTGGCAAACGCGCTCGGTTGGACGCTCCTGTCCACCATGATCCTGACGGTGCTGATCGGTACGGCGTATACGGGTCTTGGTACGGTGATCGGCTACCGCGTGCTTGCGGGTATCGTCCGGCTCACGCCGCACAGTCGGCTTGGCCAGGCTTCACGAGCCCTGCGCCTGCACGGCGAAGTAATCACGTCCCGCATCATAAGGGTCCTGAAGATCACTGCCTTACCGCTGTGGATCTGGCTATCCCTCCAGTACATCGAATTCGATGAGCCGGCGGCGGCGTGGCTCCGCCGGCTGCTGGACAGCTCGATCCACGTAGGGATCCTGCACATCTCCCTGGCCAGCGTCCTGAACTTCGCGATCACCCTGCTCCTGACGATCTGGATTGCGCGCTTCGTCCGCTTCGTCCTGGACGAGGAAGTGCTGCCGCGATTCAGCATCGAGCGGGGAGTGTCGAGCGCAATCTCGACCGTCTCGCAATGGACGATCCTCGGGATCGGGTTCCTGGCGGCCGCCGGCGCGGCGGGTCTCGGGGCGTCGCAGCTGGCGCTGGTGGCGGGTGCGCTGGGCGTGGGGATCGGGTTCGGGCTGCAAGGGATCGTGAACAACTTCGTCTCCGGGTTGATCCTGATCTTCGAGCAGCCGGTGAAGGTGGGCGACAAGATCGAGATCACGTCTCTGGGGCTCACGGGCGAAGTCCGAAGGATCGGGATCCGGGCGAGCATCGTGCGCGAGTTCAATGGGGCGGAAGTCATCGTGCCGAACGCGAACCTCATCTCCTCCGAGGTCGTGAACTGGACGCTGTCCGACCAGCGGCGCCGCATCAGGACGGAGATCGGCGTGGCCTACGGCAGCGATCCGAGCCGCGTGATCGAGATCCTGATGGGAGTGGCCACGGCACACCCCGAAGTGCTCAAGTACCCTGAGCCACAGGTTATCTTCCTCGGATTCGGTGACAGCTCACTGAATTTCCGCCTCATGTCGTGGACGGGTACCTTCGACAGCTTTCTGCGATTACGAAGCGAACTGAACGTCGCCACGCACGACGCCCTCAGAGATGCTGACATCAGGATTCCGTTCCCGCAGCGAGATCTGCATGTCAAGAGCTTGCCGGCGGCGGCGCCCCAGCCGCTCTCGGCCGCGGAGCTCGAATCCGCCGCCGGCGAAACCGGATCTCGGGCACCGGAGGACGAACAGAACCCGGCCTGAGTGCAGTGCGTTCTGCTGCCACTTGTGCCTCTTGACGGGCCTGCTAATATGCGTCTGTTGGACGGTCGCCGTGCCTCATGGAGTGTAGGACGGACGCAACACGCTGATGAGCAGATGCCACGTGGGTCACCCCTCTCCTGCTATACCGATTGCCGTGCATAATTATTTGTAGCATATAGACATACAGATGTCGTCTCACTCGCCATGCACGTGGCACGACTCTCGCTGTCACCAGCGTGTCGAGGAGTCTCCAGGGGACGAATCAACCCAGAGGGGATTAGAGTCCATGAAACCTCCGGTAAGTCTGGAGTACGTGGTCGTCGTCGCGTTGCTTGCGCTGTCCGCAGCGGTGCTGTCGTACACGATGCCGGACCCGGCATTCAGCTTGACGGCGCTGCTGCTCGGCATCTACGCGCTGCACCTCGTGAGCGTACGGATCGTCGTGCGCCAGTACGCCGGCGCCGTGCCCCGGAAGGGCAAGATGGCCAGGCGAGCGAGGGAGTCGATGGACGAGATCAAGCAGATGAAGGAAGAGCTGGAGCTCGAAGGGCGCGAGCTCGAGAACCGTAAGGCCGAGCTGCAACAGAGAATTGTCGCCGCGGAGGAGCAGTGGCAGCTCCTCAGGCAGATGATCAGGGAGCGGGTCGAGGAAGGAGCCTCGGTTCCCAATTCCGTCACGGCCGGCTCGCAGAATTCGTTGACGACATCGACTGCCCCGGGCCCAACCAACAGTTCGGACGAGCCACGCCGCGTGCACGGTCGCTGGTGACGGGCTGGGGGCAATGAAATCGGTAGGACTATTCGAGCAGGCTCGGTGGAACGGACGTTGACGAGGAGTCGAGTGTGAAGAGGAACAGACGCGCTGGAACGCAGATTCGATCAATTCTCGCAGACGAGCGAGGAGCGATTATCGTCATGGTAGCAATCAGTATGGTGGC
>CAXMRU010000005.1:0-7238 GCA_964195715.1 Akkermansiaceae bacterium
GTACGACCGGGCCGGAATCACGCTGCTGTCCGACGTGCACCGCAACACGTCCTACGGGCCGCTGAAGCGCGCGCTGGTGAAGGTCGGGATGGAGGAGAACTTCCACCTGCGGCACGGTGAGGTGTGGATGCGCCGCCTGTGCGAGGCAGGCGGAGAAGGGCGTGACCTGGTCCAGCGGGCCGTGGACTGGATGTTCCCGATGGGAGTCGAGTGGTTCGGCCTGCCGGACGATCGAAAACGACACAACGCCCAGCTCGACTTCAAGCTCAAGGGGATGACGAACGACGAGCTCCGCACGACGTGGATGAAGGCGGTGGTGCCGCTGTGCGAGCAGCTCGGCGTCCGCGTGCCTGCTCACTCGAACGAAGAGACGGGTGAGGTCGAGCTGGAGTACGAGTTGCCCATCGCGTGGGACGCGGACGAGCGTGTGTGGCTCATGGACGAGACCATCACGTGGGACGCTGTGTGGGACCGGTGGCGCGCCAGGGGACCGATGAATGAGGAGTTCGTTGAATCGGTCCGGCGCAGCCGTTTCCAGGTCGAAGGAATCCTGGCAGCCTGACGACGATGAGCTCTCGACTCGTTCAGATCAGACGATCGGGTGCGGGGCAGCCTGTACCTGGCCCGGCGGCGGATCCGACGGCCGATGCGGGCTACGAGTCTCCCATCGACCGGGGCGTAGACTTCTCGGCCGTGCTGGCCGACGTGATGGGTCTCAACCCGGATCTCGTCCTGGAGGTCCCGGACTGGGAGACCCCTCCGGCGGACCTCGAGGAGCGCGCATGGCGCGCCCTGTACGAGGTGCCGGACCCCGAGTTTCCGATCTCGCTCGTCGACCTGGGGTTGGTGTACGGGGTGGAGGTCGACGAGCCGGACCCGACGGGTAGGGCCCGCGTAATGGTTGCGATCACGCTCACCGCGACGGCGTGTCCGTGCGTCGAATTCATCAAGTGGGATGTCAGGGACCGGCTGCTCCAGGAGCCCGGAGTCGCGGAAGTGGACGTCCGCATCACCTGGGATCCACCCTGGACGACCGATCGTATCACCGACAGAGGCCGTGAAGCCCTGCGGCGGGCCGGCGTGTCGATCTGAGAACCGTGGAGGCGTGTCGCCCCGTGGGCGGGACGCGAGGAGAGCAGGCAGCATGGGTCATCTGAGCGGCGAGCACCTGTACGAGATCTTCGCTCGCCAGAAGCGGGAAGATCGACTGGAGCACATCGGGACTGTGTCGGCCCCGAACCCGGCACTGGCCCGGGCCTATGCCTGGCAGACGTATGACGAGCAGAAGTGGTTCGAGATGGTCGTGGCGCCGCGCGAGGCGTTCGAGGCTGTAAACCGCGACGAACAGCCCTTCACCCTGAGTCCGGCGGAGGCCCGATGAGCCCGATCGACGCCGCGGGATTCCGCACGGCGGATGACGTACCCGAAGAGCTGCGCGCGGACCTCAAAGCCCTCCTGCTATCGCTGGCCGACAACAAACGTCTGCTCGGCATGCGGTACGCAGAGTGGCTTCTGGGCGCCCCCACCCTGGAGGCGGGGATCGCGTGTTCCGCGATGGCGCAGGACGAGTGGGGCCACTCCCGCATCCTGTACGCGATGCTCAAAGACTTCGGCGAAGATCCGGGACAGCTGGAGCACCAGAGGGAGGCCGACCAGTACCTGAACAGCGAGTTGCTCGACGAGCCGCCCGGGGAGTGGACCGGTCTCGTGGTCCTGAACCTCCTGCTCGACGCGGCGCTCTCCGTTCAGTTCGAATCGCTGAAGGACAGCCGATTCGAGCCCCTGCACTACAAGGTCCGCAAAGTCCTCGAGGAGGAGCGGTTTCATTTCGAGCACGGCCGCGGCTGGATCGCGCGGATAGCCCAGACCTTAGCGGGCCGCGAGGTTCTCGAGGAGGCGCTGACGCCGGTGTGGATATCGTGTCTCAGGTGGTTCGGTGTCCCGGACGGCGAGCTGATCGCGCGGCTTGCAGATGCGGGGGTGGCCGATGCCGAACCGGACGAGCTGCGCGCCCGGTGGCTCGACCGGGTCGGTCCGATCGTCCACCAAGCAGGCCTCGGGCTCGCCGAGCAGGACGAGGGCGGGGCATGGCGCAGCACGGTCGAGCTCGACTGGTTGGATTGGGATGGCTCGCGCCGTCGATCGAGTGGTGGCAGCCTCGACTCCGAGACCCTGGCCGCCGTCCGCGGCGACAAAAACCGCGCCATGTTGCTGGATTGAGCGATGGCCGACCCTGCCGCACGTCAGTCGCTCGGGTCACCACTTCACAACGCCGCCATGCCCGATGCGGTGGAGTGCCCGTTCTGCCTCGGGTCGGACACCGAGCAGTTCTCTGCCTTCGGGAGCGCATTGTCGGTGAGCCAGTACTATTGCCGCACCTGCCGGACCGTATTCGAGTGGATGAAGAGGAGCGGAAGTCTTCCGTCCTCCCAGTGACCGGAAGGAGAGCATCGTGAGACGCATCGGGATTCTGACGTGCACGACGATCGTTGCAGGGTTCCTGTGGACGGCCCCGGCCCACGGACAGATTTCTCTTGGCGTGGCAGCCGGCGCCACCTACTCCAACATGGGTGGCTCCCTGATCACGGCCACCGATTCCGACCAGGGAGTACTCCTCGGCGGCTCGGGCATGTACCGGTTTCAATCGAACCTCGGGCTGCAGGTGGAGGGGAACTGGGTCCAGAAGGGGGGGAGCGGCACGGTGCAAGGCGTCCGCCGCGACCTGGACCTCGACTATTTCGAGATCCCGCTCACGGCTCAACTGATCGTGGGCCTGAGCCCGAAGTGGGACTGGAATCTGTACGGGGGCATCGCGCTCGCGTTCAAGACGAAATGCGAAGTGAGCGGCGGCGATGCCGAAAAGGAGTCCTGCGACAGCGCCGTCCCGGACTGGACTATCGACAGCACGGAATGGAGCATTCCCTTCGGCACGAGCTTTACCTACAAGATGGCGCGCTCCGCCCTGACGGCGGATCTCCGGTACTCCTACGGGCTGTCCGCTGCGGTGCAGAACCTCGATCTGAAGAACCGGTCGTGGCAGTTCATCGTCCGCTGGGGCTTCGAGATCTGAGGGCTCGTGGCACGTAAACCCGGCCTCGCTACCCGCATCTGGCGATCGGTCTTTCGAACCCCGCTGACCCCCCGGACGGAGCGGGAACGGAAGCGCGTCGTCCTCAACCACCTGGTTCTGCACATGCGGCCGGTGCGTCTGCCGGAGCGAACGGTCGCGTTCCGGCACACGTTCGGCCTCGGCGGAATGGCTGCTGCCCTCGTGCTCCTGCTCATCCTGACCGGCGTGCTGCTCATGTTCGTTTACGAGCCGACCCCCGAGAGGGCGTACGGCTCGATCGAGGCGTTGCGGCGCGACGTGCGCTTCGGCGGGCTCGTCAGGAACGTGCACCACTGGAGCGCGAACCTCCTCGTCATCATCACGTTCCTGCACCTGCTCCGGACTTTCTTCACCGGGGCGTTCCACGGGGCGAGGCAGTTCAACTGGGTGATCGGTACGCTGCTCCTGCTGGTCGTCCTCGCCGCGAATTTCACGGGATACCTGCTCCCGTGGGACCAGCTGTCCTACTGGGCGATCACGATCGTGACGGCGATGCTCGGGTACGTGCCCGCGATCGGGGACGGACTGAGACAGCTTGCCCGGGGCGGCCCGGAGATCGGCAGCGCCACCCTGATCAACTTCTACACGTTCCACACGACGGTCTTTCCGGTCACACTCGTGACGCTAATGGCGTTCCACTTCTGGCGCGTGCGCAAGGCGGGTGGCGTGGTGGTTCCCCGTGCGTACGACGAGCCGGTGGAGGAGCGGCCGGACACGGTGCTGTTCGTGCCTTCTCTCCTGGCGAGAGAATTCGTCACGGCCCTCGTCCTGGTGGCCTCCGTGCTGGTCATCTCCGTGGCTTTCGACGCGGGCCTGGCCGAACCGGCGAACCCGGGAATGAGCCCGAACCCGGCCAAGGCGCCGTGGTACTTTCTCGGTCTCCAGGAGCTGTTGCTCCACTTCCATCCCACATGGGCCGTCGTGATCCTGCCAGGGCTGGCACTCCTGGGCTTGCTCGCCATTCCCTACATCAGGTATGACGAGCCGATGGAGGGTCCCTGGTTCCTGTCCACCATCGGCCGGTCGCTGGCCATCGCGGGCGCTGTCGCGGCGCTCGCGCTCACCCCCCTGTGGGTGCTACTGGACGAGTACGTGACCGATTGGTCGGGGTGGCTCGCCGGGCTTCCGCCGGGCCTGTCGGAAGGGCTGGTACCGGCGGTGATTGCCCTCGGTGTCATGTGGGGAGTGGTCCGCCTCGCTGCACGACAGCATGGCGGCAACCGGCAGGAAGTGCTGCAGGCAGCCTTCGCCTTCGTGACCACGGCGCTCGTCATCCTCACGATCGTGGGCGTGTGGTTCCGCGGTGAAGGCATGGCGCTTACGTGGCCGTGGACTTCGTGAGGAGGGTCGATTGACCGCAGACCGGCGGGATGCGCCCGGCACACGGCGCGAAGAGACGGAAACGACCCGACGTTCGTTTCTCGGCCGCCTGTGGCTTGGCCTGGGAGGACTGGCGCTGGCCGAGTACGTGTGGCTCGTCGTCGAGTTCCTGCGTCCCCGGTCCGGTTCGGCCGAGGCGGCTGGAGTCCTCGTAGCGGGCCCGGTCGATCGATTCGATCTCGGTTCGGTGACGGCCTTTCCCGCCGGGAAGTTCTACCTCACGCGGCTCGCGGACGGCGGATTCCTGGCGGTGTCGCGGGAGTGCACCCACCTCGGATGCACCGTGCCGTGGATCGCCGATGAGGGCCAGTTCGTCTGTCCATGCCACTCGTCCGCGTATGATATCCGGGGTGACGTGCTCAGCGCGCCGGCTCCGAGACCCCTGGACCTCCATCCGATCCGCATCGAGAACGGCATCGTGAAGGTGGATACGGGCCGCACGCTGAGGCGCCGGTCGTTCGAGGTGTCGCAGGTGACGCGCGCATGAGTCCTGGTGATCCGGTGCGTCACTGGAAGATCGCGGGAGTCGCGGCCACCGCCGTCATCGTCCTGTCGCTGCCCGTGTATGGCGTGAAAGAGAGCCGGCAACGCGCGCGGTGGGACTCGGCAGACCTGGCCCCGGCATTCACTTTCGTGGGACGCGACCGGTGCGCCGAGTGTCACGAGGACGCAACAGAGGCGTGGCTCGGCTCGGACCACGACAACGCCATGGCGGTCGCGGACTCGACGACGGTGCGCGGCGACTTCAGTGACGTAGAGTTCGAGAACCGGGGGATCACGAGCCGCTTCTACACGCGAGACGGTCGCTACTTCGTCCATACCGAGGGGCCGGCCGGCGAGATGGGCGAGTTCGAGATCGCCTACACGTTCGGTTGGGAGCCCCTCCAGCAGTACTTGATCGCGTTTCCCGGTGGGCGCTACCAGGCGCTCAGCCTGGCGTGGGACACGGAGCGCGAGGAGTGGTTTCACCTGTATCCGGATCGGGACATTCCGGCCGACGACTGGCTCCACTGGACTCGAAGTGCGCAGACCTGGAACGGCATGTGTGCCGAGTGCCACTCGACGAATCTGCGCAAGGGATTCGATCCGGAGACGGACTCGTTCTCGACCACTTGGTCGGAGATCAACGTGAGCTGCGAGGCGTGTCATGGCCCGGGATCCCGTCACGTGGAGTGGGCCGACCTGCCCCCGATGGCCCGACCCGACGTGCCCGACTTCGACCTCGCCGTTCCAACCTCCGGCATCACGTCCCGCCAGCAGGTCGAGCTCTGTGCACCCTGCCACGCCCGTCGCACGGAGCTCGGCGACTATGCGCACGGCAAGGCCGACCTGATGGACCACCTGATCCCGGCGCTGCTCGAAGAGGGCCTGTACGAGGCGGACGGCCAGATCCTCGAGGAAGTGTACGTGTGGGGGTCGTTTGTGCAGAGCAAGATGTACCGGAACGACGTCAGGTGCTCCGACTGCCACGATCCGCACAGCCTGAAGCTCGTGAAGGAGGACAACGATCTGTGTGCCCAGTGTCACCGGGCCGACACGTACGACGTGTACGAGCATCATTTCCACGAGGCGCTGACGGAAGAGGGAGAGCCGAACGAAGGTGCGCTGTGCGTGGAGTGTCACATGCCCGAGCGTCTGTACATGGTCGTTGACTGGCGGGCCGACCACAGCCTGCGCATTCCCCGTCCAGACCTGACGCTCGAGATCGGGACACCGAACGCGTGCACGGCCGCGGGCTGCCACGAGGACGAGACCGATCAGTGGGCGGCGGACTATTACGTGGAGTGGTACGGGAAGGCGCGACGGTCGCACTACGGGACGACCCTGGTGGCCGGGCGACGCGGTGACCCCGAGGCGGGACCCGAGCTGATCCGGCTGGCCGGAGACCCTCTGTATCCGATGCTCGTGAGGGCGACGGCTCTCGGCCTGTTGCGGAGTTACCCGGGCGAGGAGTCGACGCGGGCGTTCAACGCCGCGCTGCAGGACGAGGAGGCCCTGATCCGCTTTACGGCTGCCACGGCCCTGAACACTGCCGATCCGACCGAGCTGGTGGAATTGGTCGTGCCGCTCCTGTTCGATCCGGCGAAGGCCGTGCGAGGGCAGGCGGCGGTGCGGCTCGCGACCGTGCCGCGCGACCTGCTGAAGCCGTATCAGGCCGAGGCGCTGGACGAGGCGATCGCCGAGTACGAGGAGACCATGCGCTACTCCCTCGATTTCGCGTTCGCCGGCCATAACCTCGCCAATCTGTACGTGTCGCGGGGCGATGCGGCGAAGGCGGAGGAATACTACCGGAAAGCGATCGCGATCGACGACCTCTTCGTGCCCGCCAAGATGAATCTGGCCGTGCTGTACAATTCGCAGGGCCGAAACGCAGAAGCCGAAGACGTGCTGCGCGGGGTCCTGGAGGACTATCCCGACAATCACGAGGCTGAGTATTCGCTCGCGCTTCTGCTTGTCGAGACTGGCAGGACGGAGGAGGCGCTCTCGTGGTTGGAGCGGGCGGCAGACGGCATGCCGCAGCGCACCCGAATCCGCTACAACCTGGGACTGCTGCAGCAGCAACTGGACCGGCTGCCGGAGGCGGAAGCCAGCCTCCAGGCCGCGGTCGAGGCCGAGCCGGCCAACCTGGACTACCTGTACGCCCTGGCCGATCACTACGCCAGGCGCGGCGACTTCCCGCGCGCGCTGGCTATCATCGAGCAGATGATCGCGACGCATCCGGAGGCCTCGATCGGGCCCGACATGAAGG
>CAXMRU010000006.1:0-1757 GCA_964195715.1 Akkermansiaceae bacterium
GCTGAGACGCTGCGGCGGCTCGGCATCCGCGCCGGCTACTACCACGCGGGTCTCCACACCGACGTCCGCAGCCGGGTCCAGAGACGGTTCCTGGACGGCGATCTACGAGTCGTGTGCGCCACGAGCGCTTTCGGGATGGGGATCGATCACCCGCGGATACGCCTGGTGTGTCACTACGGAATGCCGGGCGCGCTCGAATCGTACATCCAGGAGGCCGGGCGGGCGGGGCGTGACGGACGCGCTTCCCGGGCTCTGCTGCTCTACGTGCCCGGGGATCGAGAAATCCACGCCACTCTGATCCGTGCCCAATGGCCGCGGTTGCAGTCCGTGCTTCGAGCCTGGCGGGCCATGTCGCGCCCGCCCGCGGCCCGGACTGAACAGCCGCCTGAGGCTGCCGTCAGGATCCTGCACCAACACGGCTGCCTGGTGCCGTCCGAAGGAGGCACGCTTGTTCCGGCTCGCTCACCGAGACCATACGATCTGTATCGGACCTTGCGATCCGGACGGCGCCGTTCTCGGATCCGCCTGGCCGCCATGCGCGGCTATGTCGCTGCCAGCGGGTGCCGGCGCAAGTACGTTGCACTCTACTTCGGAGAGCATGCTCCACCGTGCTCCGGCTGCGACCGGTGTGCAGGTGCCGGGGAACCGTGAGATGGCGCCACGCATCTAGAAGACTGTAGTTCTTCAACAGCCTTCTACGATGTGTCGAGCAGGCCGGAGTGGATGCCGGTCGTGGCTCGTATGTACCGAGACGACAAACTCTGGAGGATGAGATGAGACACGTGTGGGTCGGCCGCCAGGTGGCCGCGGTGACCACGCTGGCAGGGTTGGTGCTGCTCCTGAGCCCGGACGGAGCGAGGGCTCAGCGGACGGCTTCGCTGGACGAGCCGGCGACGGCGTACGCCGAGCCGTTCAGCCTGATCGCGGGAGTCCGTGAGCTCGCCGACGGCCGGCTGATCCTGTCCGACGCTCTCGAAGAGACCCTGTACGTATTGGACGCGCGCCTGGAGGGGGCGGAGAGGATTTCCCGCAACGGCCAGGGGCCGGACGAATACCGGCAGCCGGACGGCCTGTTCGCGTGGCCGGGTGACTCGACCCTGATGGTCGATCTCGGGAACGGGCGTCTTACGCTCATTGGCTCGGACTACGGATTCGGCCGCACGATTCCGGTCGTTCAGCAGAAGGCGATGGGATTGCAGATCATCCTGCCGCAGGGAGTCGATGCCAGCGGTTTCCTTTACTACCAGCCCAGGGGCGACGGGATGATCCGCGATTCGGCCGACGTCGTGCGGTGGAGCCCGGGGGCCGGTGGTGAACCGGAGCCGGTGACCCGGATCAAGCTCACCGACGTGACCGAGCGCACCTCGGGCGGTGCGAACGAAATGCGACAGGAAGTGATGCCCGTGCCGCTCAGCCCCGAGGACGGATGGGCGGTCGGAGCGAATGGTGACGTTGCGGTCGTTCGGGTCGGCGATTACCACGTAGAGTGGGTACGGGCGGACGGAACGATCGTGTCGGGACCACCCGTTCCGTACGAGTCCGTGCCCGTGAAGACCGCCGATAAGGAAGCCTGGGCCGAGGACATGGCTGCCACCGGGCTGATGATGATGGTGACGAACGACAACGGCCAGATGAACGCCCGGATGAGGCGCGGTGGCGGGCGGGGCGTTCCCTCCGTGGATCGCTTCCAGTGGCCCGAGGTCAAGCCGCCGTTCGTGCCCGGGTCCGTTCGCGTGGACTCACAGGGGTATGCGTGG
>CAXMRU010000007.1:0-3282 GCA_964195715.1 Akkermansiaceae bacterium
CCCTCGCGCCCGAACGGACGGATCCCGTCCGGCAACGCGTTGTTGTGGATCGACACGTACAGCTCGCCGTCCGCCTGTATCGCGGCCGAGGTGCGCTCGTACAGGCCCATCGGCAGCGTGTCCCGGCGGATCAGGATGGGCTCGGCGCCCGCGTCGGCCAGCAATCGCTCGAGGGCGAAGCCGATGCCGAGGTTGGCGTCTCCCTCGTAGTAGCCCGTCGGCCCGGTGGCTCCCGCGCCGGGGTGCCCCGGATCGATCACGATGCGCCGCCCGGCCAGCGGGTTCAGGGGATCGATCGGCGGCATACGCCGGATCTCGAACACGAGCTCGGCCCGGTCGCCGTCCAACGGCCGGTAGGTCGTGCGATACCCCCACACTGGCTCGGCGAGCGTAACGGTGAGCCTGTAGCGATTTCCGGGGAGCTGCATCCACCGGACGTCCTGGACGGCCCGGCTCCCGGCGCCCAGCGCCACCCTGTCCGTGTGGCCGGTGGCCCCGAACAGGGTAAGCTCGAGCGTGTGGCTGTCCGGCTCCTCGACCTGCAGGGGGAGGGCCGCGGACAGCGGAATGCGGAGCTCGATGCGGTCCGCCCGCACGTGGAATCGCAGGTCTCCGACCAGGCTGCGGGGCGGCGGCGCGCTCGCCGGGGCCGGCCTGGCGTCCTCCTCCCCCACCCACGCGTTGAGGCCTGGCGCGAGGCGGATCCGCACCCGGTCGCCCTCCCTGCCGTCCACTTCGGCGCGGGTTCCTACCGGGAAGCGCCAACGGTACGGGCCGAACTGAGACGGCCGGCCGATCACGATCCCGTTCATGCCGCTGATCGAGTCGGGAAGCTCGCGCAATTCCACGACCGGGAGCCGCTTCGGATCCAGCAGGCGCAGCCGGTACTCGAAGTCGCGTCGCACTTCGTCGGTGCCGTCAGACAGGACGAAGGTCGCCACCAGCGGCACAGTCTCACCGAGCCAGTCGCAGTCGTCGGCAGTGCAGGCCGCGGCGTGCAACTCTGCGGCCTGAAAGCGCGCCACATACCGGCCCGCAACCGCGCTCTCGATGAGCGGCACCCTACCCGATCGCGCTTCCAGCCACGCCTCCATTCCGGACGCGCCCCGAAACGACAGCGTCAGCTCTTCGTCCGGAAGGGCCCAGCGCTCCGTCGGGAGGCTCACCGACGCGGAGTCGATCCACGGCGTACCCGGCTCACCTTCGAAGGCGATGGGCGGCAGGAGGATCGGATGACGCAGCGTGTCCACCTGCTCGCCGCGTCGGGCGATGAGGTGGTAGTACGCGGTGTCCCCGGCGGTGGCCTGCGGCACCGGCAGCCACGCGAGAAACGCCCCGTTGGGCTCCACCTCGACGAACGCCCCGTCGATGATCAGGGTCGCGTCGCCCGTCCGCACCGTGCCGAAGATGAAGTTCGTGTCCGACACGGCGATCCGCTGGAGCGAGTCCGGATACTCGACGTACAGGTCGAGAGGGCCCGTGACCGGCGGAATCGGCGGCAGGGTGCTCTCGAACACGTCCGCCGGAGCGGCGCTCGGCTGGCCGCCTGTGCTGGCACACCCGCTGACGAGGACGACGAGGGCAGCGCAGACAAGCAGTGCGGCTTCAAATTCCGGGAGACGGCGGTACGCGTTCATGTCGTTTCGGTGTCGGTCAGAGTTCAGACGAAGCGGCCCCTGCCGCGACGTGCCGCTTTCCGAGTCGGCGAAGCCCCACCAGACCCGCCACCAGCAGCAGCGTGGATCCGAGCGCCAGGCCGGGCTCGGCCAGCATGGCACCGCCGATCGCGAACATCCCCCCGAACAGGGCGGCAGCTGCGGCGACGGTACGAGCCAGGTCGTCGCGCAGCAACGTAACCGGTTCCAGGCCTGTCCGCGCGCGGACCGCCGACCAGCCCGCCCCGCCGGGACGGACCCTGCGGTAGAAGGCGTCCAGCGTCTCGTCCGACTCGGGCTTCGTCAGGTACATGACGGGAATCCACACGGCAGCGGTGCCGAAAGCCGTAACCGTCAGGCGAAGGCCGAAGCCCATGTCACCCCACCACGGCAGATAGGTGGCCAACGCGATCCCGAATCCGGCGATCATCGAGGCGAGCTCGGCCGAAGCGTTCACGCGCGACCAGAACCATCGCAGGATCAGGACGGCTCCCGGCCCCGTGCCGATCGCGATCATGAACCGGAACACGGTGCCGATGTCCTGTGCGAAGAAGGCGGCCGCTCCGGCGAACGCGACGATCCCCACAGAGGCCAGCCGTCCCAGCGCCACCAGCCGCTTCTGGCTCGCCTGCGGGTTGACGAAGCGGGCGTACAGGTCGTTCACCACGTAGCTCGCGCCCCAGTTGATCTGCGTCGAGACGGTTGACATGAACGCGGCGACGAACGAAGCCACGACGAGGCCGAGTGCCCCCACCGGCAGGTACTTCAGCATGAGGAGCGGGTAGCCCATCTCAGGGTCATCGAGATTCGGGAACACCACGAGCGCCACGAGCGCTACCAGGATCCACGGCCACGCGCGCACCACGTAGTGGAGCACATTGAACAGCCACGCTGCCTTCTCGGCATCCTCCTCCGTGCGGCAGGCCGACATGCGTTGCACGAACTCGCCGCCCCCGTCCGAGCGGCGCCACGCCCACCACTGGATCCCGAGGTAGGCGAGGAAGGTCCCCATCGGCAGGTCAGGGGAGCCGGGCCGCGGGACCATGCGAAGGGCGTCCGAGCGGCCGATCTCAGATAACTGCCGCTTGAGCTCCATCACGCCGCCCACGTCTGCGATCGCGAACGCGGCCACGAGCAGCGCCCCGATCATCGCGAGCGAGAACTGGAAGAAGTCGGTCGCCACCACCCCCCACAGGCCGGCAAGTCCCGCATACACGAGGACGAAAACCGAGAGGGCCGCCACGATCCACAGCCGTTGGTCGCCCGGCAGGGCCGCCCCGACGCCCCCGAACAGCCCCAGCGCCTCGATCACCTTCCGCATCGCGAGCATCACGTAGCCGATCGCGATCGCGTTGATCGGCACCGCGAACAGGAACGCTCGCGTGGCGCGGAGAACAGCGGCGGGCCGGCCACCGTACCGGATTTCGGTCATCTCGGCATCGGTCACGACCTCGGCACGGCGCCACAGGCGGGCGAAGATGTAGATCAGCAGCAGGTGCGAGAAGGCGAACGCCCACCACTCCCAGTTCCCGGCGATACCGCGACGCGCCACCACGCCCGTGACGTACAGCGGAGTGTCGACGCTGAACGTGGTGGCCGCCATCGACGTACCGGCAAGCCACCACGG
>CAXMRU010000008.1:0-6695 GCA_964195715.1 Akkermansiaceae bacterium
CACGGTTACCTCTGGCGTCGCCTGGCAGTGCCTCACGAAGTCCGGCGCGAGAAGAGTATCGAAGGCCTCCAGGTCGTTTCGATTGCCGGCATCCGCAAACGAGCGCACGATTTCCTTGTTGGCTTCATTCATATCTACATCCGGTGCGAGTTCAGGTGGCGCGGGCGAGTAACTTAGAGGGTGTAGCCGCCATCGACCGGCAGCTCCACTCCCGTTACGTGGTCGGCGGCGTCTGAGACCAGAAACAGAACGCACTGCGCAACTTCCTCGGGTTCGGCGAACCGGCTGCTGGCGTCAGCCTCCATAGCCGCAAATGCGGCGTCCTCTGAGCCATGCTGTCGGACCAGGTCCTGGAAAAACGGCATGGTCCGCCACATCGGAGTCTTGACCCCTGCCGGACTGACCACATTGATCCGTATGGGAAGTTTTCTCTCGCGACATTCCTTGGCGGCCGCACGAACCAACATGCTCACGGCTGCCTTGCTCGTGGAGTAAGCCGCCGCGCCAGCGGCGGGCCGAATCCCGGAGGCGGATCCGATGACGACGATTGCGCCTCCCGCATCTTGCATCGCGCGGATGCCGTGCTTGATCGCCAGGAAGGTGCCGTCGAGGTTGGTCTCCAATACCCGTCGCCACTCGGCAAGCGTAGTGTCTGCGAGCGGCGCAGCTGAGGAAATCCCGGCGGCGTGTACCAGGATGTCCAAGCGTCCCTTTTGCATGAGAACCGTGGCGAGGGAGTCTTCCCAGTCGGCTTCGCTCCGAACGTCGAGTCGAAGCCCGGCAGGCGGAGGGTCTGCCGAACCAGTCCGTTGGATCCGCTTAGCGTCCGTCAACTCGAGGTCGGCGCAATATACGGCTGCTCCCCGGGCAGCGAGGAGTTGGGCCGTGGCCGCTCCGATGCCGGACGCCGCACCGGTAACGAGGGCAACGCGACCCGACAAGCCAGCCATGTCTATTCGCGATCCTGTTTGAATCTGTCGTCCGATTTCCTCTGTGAGACCGTCTCTTTCGCAAGTTCCAACCAGCCCGTCCGGACATCGCTGGGCGTATCGAACTCTGGTACGTAGGGTTTGATGTCAATCAGTGGAGTGTGGTCGAGAATGTCCACGTTCTCGATGTGCAACACACCATCCTCGATTCTGTTGAGTTGCACAACCGAAAGGCCAATGGGATTCGGCCTCCTGGGTGCGCGGGTGGCGAAGACTCCACGTGGCTGCGAATCCATGAACGGCACAACGTGCGGCTTGAATCCCCGGCTGTGGTGAAAGTGATACAGCAGGATGATGTGAGAGAAACCATCGAGGTCCTTCAAACCGGAACGGTACTCCTCGAACACCTCCACGGTGCCCCGTACACTGGCCCCGCCCGCCGGCTGAATCGGCATGTTCTCCAGTTCTGTGAACGGCGTGTGGATCAGGCCGATGGGTTGGAATTCAATCTTCATTACCTGTCCGGGTCGGACAGGCTCGTCCGCGCGCTTCGGTATGGCCGGAATTTCCACCCCCAGTCGACTCCGACCACATCCAGCCACACATCCGGACCGTCCACGTGGACAACGACGTAGTGGTACGGGTTGTCGCCTCGTTTCGGACCCGGACGGACCAGATGGGTGACCCGAACCGAGTCGGGCGCGGCCTCGTCGACGTACGCTCTGAGATCTGGCTCCCCCTGATACGGGTAGAGCGGCGCTCCACCCCCTCCGCTCACGATCTGATCGATCCGCCTCCACTGGCCGGTCCCGTCCTTGTACCGTTCGATCCAGTGCTCGAACACATGGTCGTGCCCAGTGAACACCATGTCCACGCCGTGCTTGCGGAATAGGGGCATCCAGCGCGTCCGGAGTACGGCGGTGGGGCGTTCCACAAGAGAGCCCCCATGGGGCCCCGATGAGTAAACCGGATGATGGAAGAGAGCCACCACGTGGACGTATCGCTCGCGGTCCAGGCCCTCGAGCTGGTCAGCAGCCCAGGCGAACTGCGTGGAGTCCTCGGCGATATTCGAGTCCAGGGCTAACACGAAGGTGTTGGCATATCCGAAGGCGTACGTCGGATAGCCATCCAGCCTGCGCATAGCACCGTCCGGTGGGATGAGCATCGACACCGCGGACAGGTAGTTCTGGAGGCCCTGGAGGCGTCCCGGCGCCTCGAGATCCGCGGCAGCGGTAATGTCGTGGTTCCCCGGAGCCAGGAAGAACGGAACTCCCCCCTCCCGGGTGAGCCGGTTGATGAGCCCCACGAAGCTGACGTTCCACTGGGCCGGGTCCCGTCCGTTCACCACCGCATCCCCGCTCTGCAGTATGAAACGCACCGGATCTGGTCCCGCCTCCAGAGAGGCGATTGTGCGCAGCATGGACTCTACGATGAGGGAGTGCTCGTATTGGGGGTCCTCTCCGTCCCGGCGTCCACGGGTGTCGCCATAGACGATGAACGAGAAACTGGAAACGTCGGCGCTCTCTGCTTCTGGCGGAAGAGGGGAGCGGGGAGGCATGATGGCCACGACCTCCTGCGCAGACGATCCCGGATCGGTGGACGGGGTAACCTGCTCGAGAATCGGGACGGCAACGAGATATGCTCTATCTTCGCCGACGACGCGTGTTATGTGCCCCTGTCCGCTCGTGTCCTCAAGGAGAATCACCGCTCCCGGGCCAAAGCGACGGACCTCCCCGTCGGACACCTCGACCTCCAACGTGCCCGACAGGCAGAAGATCAACTGACGACGCGGCGCCGGGTGCCAATCGCCGAACCACCCCGCCGGACTTGATAGAAAGACGAGGCCATCAGCCTCTGTCATCTCCGACACCGAGATCGGCGGCGCTGGCGGAGCGTAATCGACTAGTCCGAAGTCGATCCGCTGATCGTCAAAGTGAGAGAGCCCGAGGGAATCCGAGTAGACGACCGTGTTGGTCAACGGTTCCGCAATCCTCATCGGCTCGGCTGGTTCCTGCGCCCTCAGAGAATGTGATATGACGCAGACGAGGGCGAGGGAAATGATGGTGGGCCACTTCGGAAAGATCGTTTTCACAGCACTCTCTCCCTTGCCGCCTGCGGCGAGGTCAATGAACTGCGCCCCAGTCCGGCCTGTGACGGGATCTCAGCCGGTCATTCACTCCGAGCCGTGGGCCGGAGGGAAATGGCCAAGCTGGGTCATGAAAGACACGTTGTCCCAGCTGATCCAGGTCTCAGCGATCTTCTCGTTCTCCAGTCGCTGGATGATGATGCTGACCAGCTTCACACGTTTGCCCGTTGGAGGAAAGGGTCCCATCTGGCCTGTCTGCGTGCCTGTACTGGTGGCGACGTAGGCAACTTTGTCATCAGTCGCGAACATGAAGTCAATGTTGTCCTGCCAGTCAGGGAATGCTGCAAGATGTTCACGGACGAATGCCTTGAGAGGCTCGGCTCCACGAAGTTCCTGGGCCTCAGGAGGCATTGCCTGGCAGTGGCGAGCGTAGTCTGCCGCCAGGACCTCGTCAAACACCGCTTGAATGCCTCGATTAACCTGCTCATGGACGTTGCGCACGATTGCCATGTTTCTCTCTTGCACCTCACCCATGGAATCCTCCTTGTGCACGTTGAGAACGCCACCGATTCGCGCAACCTTGCGTCGGTCTCGACTTGCACCAGGACACCTGACGGACTCGCGATCCTGCTGCACGACTAATCTGCTGACGGAGCGCGGCGGGCGCGAGCCTCGCGCGACGACCGCGTCAGCAGGAATCGCTCGTGAGACAGAACGCTCGCCGGGTCGAATTGCGCCTAGGAGCGCCTTCGGCTTCCAGGGCGGAATCCCGCGTTGCGCCGATTGCTCCGCGGCTGTCCGTTGCTCCGCGGCTGTCCGTTGCTCCGCGATTGCCCGTTGCTCCGCGATTGCCCGTGAGGGCGGCGGTGCTCGGATCTTCCCTCAGCATCCGGCTCGAAGCCTTCGACCCGTCGACGAGGGATCCGTGCACCAATCATACGTTCGGTGGACTGCACCCAGGCGCGATCACTGCTGGTGACGAACGTGCAGGCCACGCCCGCGAGTTCCGCGCGGCCGGTGCGCCCGATGCGATGCGTGTACGCCTCCGGCGTGTTCGGCACATCGAAGTTGATCACGTGGGAGACGCCGCTCACGTCGATGCCGCGCGCCGCGATGTCTGTTGCCACCAGGATGTCGAAGGAGCGCGAGCGAAATCCGCGCATGGCCCGATCCCGCTGGCCCTGGGACATGTTGCCCTGGAGACCCACCGCGCGATGCCCCGCCTTGCTGAGCTGCTCGGCCAATCTACTGGCCCGCCGCTTCGTGCGGGTGAAGACAATGGCCGAGTCGCAATCGTCGCCGGCAAGCAGGTGCTCGAGCAGGGCGCGCTTACGCTGCTCCGCGACCAGAAAGAGCGCGTGATCGATGGTGGCGGCCGGCGCCGCATCTGCCAACTCGACCACGTGCGGATCGGTCAGCAGATCGTCAGCCAGCCGCCGAATGTCCTTCGGCATGGTGGCCGAGAACAGAAGGTTCTGCCGACGTGCCGGCAGTGCCGCGAGGATCCTGCGAATGTCCGGCAGGAAGCCCATGTCGAACATGTGGTCCGCCTCGTCGAGCACGAGGGTCTCGACCTGGCCGAGGCGGAGCAAACCCCGCTGGAGAAGGTCGAGCACGCGGCCCGGGCAGCCCACCACGATCTCCGGATGCCGGGCCAGCTTGTCGATCTGGCTTCGGATCGGGACGCCGCCGTAGATCGTGACGACCTTCACGCCGGTGAACCTGGAGAGCGTGCGGAACTCAGCCGCGATCTGGGTGGCGAGCTCCCGGGTGGGGGCAATCACCAGTGCGCGAGGACTCTTGCGACGTTCATCGAGGAGCCGGTCGAGCAGCGGCAGCGCATAGGCCGCCGTCTTGCCAGTGCCGGTCTGGGCCAGGCCAAGTACGTCTCGGCCTGCAAGACCTGCTGGAATGGTCTCGAGCTGGATCTGCCGAGGGCTTTCAAAGCCTGCATGGCGGATTCCGCGCATGAGAGTTTCCTTGAGCCCGAACCGGTCGAATCCGGTCGAGCCGTTCGATACTGATACTGTCATTCAGATACTTCTTCCTGGACGTACGTGCAGGCTGGGCCTGTACGGCACGGCCGTACTTTTAGACCCACACAACAGTGAAGGGCAAAAATGGTGTTTGGAGGCGCGACCTCGGAAGGATGAACCAGAGGACCTGTTGTTCGCCGGTGTCGAGCAGTGCCCGACTAAGTACTAGCTAGGTAACATAGTCCATATGGACCACTTGCGCCACCCCTTACGGGTGTTTGCGCCGAATGGACTGAATCATCTCGTCGAGCTGCTGAAGAAATCGTGATCGGTCTCTCTTCGTCAGTGGCTGTGGCCCGCCCGTGATCTCTCCCCCGCTGCGGAGGACGGCCAGCAGGTCCCTCGTCGCGACGGCCTCACCGATGTTGTCCTCCGTGAACGGCCTTCCTGTCGGGCCGATTGCACGTGACCCTTCCTGCATGCAGCGACTCGCAAGCGGGATGTCGGTGGTAATCACAATGTCGTCAGGCTCCACGTGTTCGACGATCCAATCATCGGCCGCATCGAATCCGTCTTCTACAATTTCGAGCGCTATCCATCGTTCACCCGGAACTCGCATCCAGGAGTTGGCCACCAATGTGACGTCAAGACCATATCGGCCCGCGACGCGGTACACTTCCTGTTTGACGGGGCACGCATCAGCATCGACATAGATGTGCAGCAACAGAGGCTCCTTATTCACCCCGGATCTCGTCAATCGATATAGAAGCTCCAACGGAGCTTGCGAATCGCGTCGCGAACCAGATATGCCTGCAGGTGCTCCTCTGCGTCATACGCCCGTACGTTCCAGTTGAGGACCACCGTATCCGCTAGACTACGGACGAATCCTGGCTTCCCCCAGAGTTGAACGAGGTACGCGCGGCTGGCAGTCGGGGGAACGTGCACTTCCAATGGCCATGGCTCGAGGATCTCGATGTCGAAACGGACCTCGTTGGCCACTTCGGCGCCCGAAACCCAGAACGTGATCCTCAGCTGCTCGTAACTGACGGATATGAGCGTATCGGTTTGCCCGATCACGTGGGGGTTGTCAATGGGCCTCCGCGTGGTCCGCGATGGCTGACCAAGGCGTGCAATGACTGCCGCTCGCGTACGGCCGAGGCCCTCGCCAACAGCGAAGGTCGCTTGCAGCAGTGAATCCTGCTCGGCCACAGTGAGACTTGCGAAAGCAGGTGTGGGCACAACCCGGGACGGCGAAGCGACTACTCTCACGTCCGACTCGGGAACGCGCTCGGAGGACGCATGGGGAGAACACGCTGCCGTGCCTGCCAGAAGCAGGAGGGTGGTGCGAATCGTAGTAGAACCAATGCGAGGCATGAGCAGCCTGACGGTCGGCGCCTGAGCTGTGCGCCTGTTAGCCAGCACCGCTGGGCCCGTGACTGATGTCGTGCAGGCCGGGACTCATCGATCCGACCAGACGGCCAGTTCGTTTCCACTCGGATCGGTGAAGTGGAAGCGCCGCCCGCCCGGAAACTCGAACGTTTCCCGGACGATTTGCCCTCCGCTCTCTCGGATATTGGCTTCGATTTCCTCCAGGTTCGTGGCGTAGAGCACGACCAGTGGGCCACCTGCCGCAACGGCCGGCGCTAGACTGAAACCACCGGTCAGCCGACCGTCTGTGAAGCTCGCGTAATCCGGACCATAGTC
>CAXMRU010000009.1:0-17119 GCA_964195715.1 Akkermansiaceae bacterium
GGGACTTCTCGAACGACCGCCGGAACGCCGACGGGGAGATCGATCAGAAGATCCAGGTCCCGGCTCTCGATCACTCCGTCCGGCGACGGAATAGGCGCACCGTGTGGATCTTCGAGCGGGTCGCCGAGAGCGCTGGCCATCCGGTCGACGAGGTCGTCCGACGCGGCGTGCTCCAACCGCTCTGCTTCGACATGCACGCCGTCCCACATATACCCGAGCCGCTCGATCAGATACGTCTCGATCACCCTGTGCCGACGGATGATCCTGAGCGCCGTGGTCTCGCCGCGCGGAGTGAGCCGGACCCCGTGGTAGGGCTCGTGCTCCAGCAGCTCCTGCTCCGCCAAGGACTTGACCATGTTGGTCACGGATGCCGCCGACCTGTCCAGCACCGCGGCCAGCGCGGTGGTGGAGACCGGGTCACACTCTTCCTGGAGCTTGAATATCGCCTTCAGGTAGTCTTCGGCCGCTCGACTGGGCGAGTTCCGCACGTTCGTTCGACCTCCGCTCATCCTGCCCTGCCTCCCACCGCCACGGGATGTCGGTTCAGGCTGGGAGAAAGCTGTCTCCGTCGGACAAACCGGCGACAAAAACGGCGATGATCTCCGCCGCCTGGTCCAGGTCGCGCCGGCTCACGATCTGATTGGGAGAATGCATGTAGCGGTTCGGGATCGAGACGAGCCCGGTCGCCACACCCGCGCGCGACATGCGGATCGCATCCGCGTCTGTTCCCGTCATGGCTGGGATCGCCTGGATCTGCACCACGAATCCGGCGTCATCGGCCGCCCTGGAGAGGCGGCTGAAAACCACCGGATTGATCGCCGCGCCGCGCGCCAGCACCGGTCCGCCCGCGAGCCGGATGTCTCCGTGCTCCTTTTTGTCCACACTCGGATGGTCCGTTGCGTGCGTGACGTCGACGACGATTCCGACGTCCGGGTCGAGGCCGTAAGAGCCCGTCCGGGCACCCCCGGCGGCCATGTATCCGATCTCCTCCTGGACGGTGGCCGCAGCGACCACATGTGCGGAACATTTCTTTTCTGCGGCCCGCCTGAGCGCCTCGAGGACCACGAACGCGCCGACTCGATCGTCGATGGATCGAGCGGCCACGAGGTCATCGTTAAGATCGAGTGTGTCGGACCGGATCACTGCCACATCGCCGATCGAGACTCTGGCACGAGCTTCATCGGCGCTCGCCGCGCCGATATCGATCCACAGGTCCTTGAGCTTGACCGCCTTCTCGCCCTCATCTCCTGAGATCAGGTGTATCGCACGGCGGCCGACCACGCCCGCGACGAGGCCCGTCTCGGTCAGGAACTCTACCCGCTGCCCGACCAGGACCTGGGCGTCCCACCCCCCGACGCTCTTCACCCACACGTAACCCTCGTCATCGACGTGATTGACCATCAGGCCGATCTCGTCGATGTGTCCGGCCAGCATCACGCGCGGCGATGCACCGGGATTGATCGCGGCAAAGCTGTTGCCGTGCACGTCGCCCCAGGTTTCCGCAGCAAATCTCGCGGCCTCCTCGCGCCACACGGCGGCGGCCGCGGTTTCATAGCCGGATGGTCCCCGGGCATCGAGGAGACGATCGATCAGGTCTGGCATAGTGGCTTCATCGTCTGTTGACGGTCACGTCTGGTACGGCAGGATGGATCTCTGTTTCGCGTTCGGGCGATATGTCCGTGCTGGGCCACAGGGCTACCGACCGGGACGCAGGTGCAAGGGTACTGCCGGAGGGGCGAGCCAGCAACGGCGGATCCGGTTCAATCGGTCTCGGCGGCGAGTATCTCGCGGACCCGATCCTCGAGCCCGGGTTTCGCCTTCTCCCCCGCCCCGAGCTCGTGAATGTAGTCCAGGAACAGCCTCTCGAAATCAAAATGCGGATAGCAGTTTCGGCATTTTGCCAGATGCCGTCTGACCGCATCGTGCTCGGCGGCACCGAGCTCGCCGTCCAGATACTCGTAGACACGAGCCAGCGCTTCTTCGCAGCTCAGATTGGGCTCTCCCGGCCGCTCGGCGCCCGGCGGCGGCGTACCGCATTCGGTCATTTCACGTATCCCATCTCGACAGCGTACTCGTACAGCCGCCCCTGCAGGCGCTTCCGGGCCCGGAACAGGCGCGACTTCACAGTTCCAACCGGAATATCCATCAACTCGGCAACCTCCTGGTAGCTGAGTCCCTCGAGGTCCGACAGGACGACGGCCACCCGGAATTCTTCGGGCAGCTCGTCGATCGCCGAGATGACCTGGTCATCGATGATGTGATCGAAAATCCGACCTTCGGGATCAGCCTCGTAAAGGGCATCGGATGCGGGTCGCTCCGCCACTTGGTCGAACTCGACTGAAACGGGGCGCGATTTCTGTTTGCGGAACTGGTTGATGAACGTGTTGCGGAGGATGGTCATCAGCCACGCGCGACAGTTCGTGCCGGCCTCGAACCTGTCCCACGCCCGATATGCCTTGAGCATGGTCTCCTGCACGAGGTCCTCGGCACGCGGCTCGTCTCCACCGCTGAGCCTGAGAGCCAGACCGAACAGAGCGTCGAGGTGGATGAGCGCCTCGTCCTCGAACTCTGCTCTTCCTTGCTCGGCCAGAATGCTCATCAAGTCTCTTTCAAAGCGCGTCGTGGTTCCTGCATCCGACGCACGGTATGTTGGCGCCGTCCGACGGAGCAAGCAAAGATGCGCGCGACGCAACCGCCTGCCCGGTCATGAGAACGTCGCGGGGACGTGTTCGGGTTCCCGCCGCGACCAACAGCGCAATCAAGGAAGAGATCATGGCTACCGAGAAACGCCGCTGGCCGCGAACGGCGATCCTGCTGCTGACAGGCACGATCGCAATCCTGCTCGTGGCTTACCTGGCCCTCGTGGTCGTGCTGCGCGCGGTCGTTGACCCCGCATCCCTGGCGGACCGGGCGGAACCTTATCTCTCGTCTGCTCTCAACCGTCGGGTCTCCGTCGGATCTGCGGCCCTCTCGATCTTCCCGCGTCCCGAAGTGCGGCTGCTCCGGATCCGAGTCGAAAACCTGCCGGACTTCGAAGGGACCCCGCTCGCAACGGTAGACGAGTTTCGCCTCCGCCCCCGGCTCCTCCCCCTTCTGAAGCGCCGGGTGGAGGTAGACCGCGTACAGATCCTCGGACCACGCGTGCTCCTTCAGGTGGACGAGCAGGGTAAGACAAATTTCGGCGATTTCGTGCCGGCCTCCCGAGAGGAAGACGGTCAGCCGCAGACGCCCATCTTTCTCGATATTCGAGGGATCCAAGTAGCAGACGGAAGGGTGGGATACCGTGACGCGCCCAGCGGTCGGTTGGTGCAGGCGGACGGCCTGTGGGTCGAGGGAGCAATCAGTCGAGATACGGACGGACGCCTTGCTCTCGACATCGAGTCCAGCGTCGACAGTCTGCGATTTGCCTTTCCACCTGCCTGGCGAAAAGGGCTCAGAGGGCTGCGCGTGGAGGTCACGCTCGAGGCCGTCGCCGGGCCTGATATGCAGTGGATAGAGGTCGATACGGGCAAGCTGACGGTGAATGGGGTCACCGTTGACGTCAGCGGACGCGCAGATTCCGTGACGTCGAGCCGACGCATTCTCGACCTGGCCGTTCGGGGCGATCGGATTGAGCTGTCTCGACTGCTGGCGGCTCTCCCCGATTCCGTTCGTGACGCCGTGGACGCGGAAGTGTGGGGTGACATGGACGTCGATCTCACGGTCCGCGGCGCACTCGGTCCCGACGTGTTTCCTTCGGTCGACGGGATCGTGACGATTCGGGGCGGCGGATTCGGGCGCGGCGGGAGCGCTCCTCTGCTCGAGTCTCTGGACGCAGATATCAGGCTGGGCGGGGAGCGTGCCGAGATCAGCGGTGTCCGCGCTCGCCTCCCGGGCGGTGAGCTGTCAGGGTCGGGAGAGGTGAATCTCGATTCGACTCTGGCGTTCCGGGCGGATATCGGTGGCCGGGCGGAGGCTGAGGCGCTGGCCCGGGCATTTCGCCCGCCCGATGCCAGGAGCCCGACCGTGAGCCGGGGCAGCATCCGCTGGAACGTGGAGGCGGAGGGAGACCTGACCGATCCGGCGGCTACGAGCCTTGCCGGAGTGCTGGGCTTGGAAGACGTGGCCCTGACCGGCGGCCAGCTCGCGGGCGAGTTCGAGATACCATCGGCTGTCATCGATCTGGAGGGCAGCCAGGCGCGCTGGAACGGCGTGACCGTTATCGCGGCCGGTGATGAGATGCTAACGACGGGCGTCGTGTACGATCTGCTCGGAATGCTGGCGATCGGCGATCCGCGAGCACCAGTGGTCGAAGCGTCCGTCGACGGAGAGAGACTGGACCTCGACGCCTTGCTGGGCCCGGCCCGGGACGAGGTCGGGTACGGACGCATCGCCTGGGCTCGCCTGGCGGATCGTCCGCTCGAGGGCCGGTCGCCGGAAGATTGGGCCACCGAGCGAGAGCTCCGCCGGCCCGACCGACTCCCTGTAACGGGCCGAGTGACTTTCCGCCTCGACTCGCTCGTGCGTCTTCCCTATCGGCTCTCGGACGTGGAGGGCCAGGTCCTGATCGGCCGGGACAGGATAGAGCTGAATGACACTCGCTTCGCCATCTACGGCGGCACAGGCTCTGCCCGCGGTGCGGTTCAGCTCGGCGAGGTGGCCTCGGAGCCGTTCCTCCTGGACATCTCCCTGGAGGGCGTGCGTGCCGAGCAGTACCTCGCCCAGAACACTCCGCTTGGAAGCCTCATCTCGGGATCTCTGACGATGGACCTCTCGCTGGAAGGTGGCCTGGACTCGCTCGCGCTACCCGTCACACGGGCGTTGAATGGGATCGGGCGGTTCGAGATCCGGGACGGCCGCCTGGCGTCGAACGCCCTGACCGACGGGATCCTCGCGTTCCTCCACCTCGAGAGCATCCGTGACCTCGAGTTCACGCGCTGGACTTCACCATTCCTGATTCAGGACGGCCTGATCGTGCTCGACGGGAGCGACTTCAGCGGCTCGGAGCTCGTAGCGGAGCTGCAGGGGGCACTGGGATTCGGCGGGAGTTTGAACATGGGGGCCCTCGTGCGACCAGACTCTGCCCTGGCCCGCGGCGCTGCCTCGGCGGCGGGCGCCGCGGGAGAGGTGATCAATCGCTACCTGGCAGCCGGAGGAGCCGTAGAGCTCGCCCTGCGGCTGACGGGCCAGGCGACGAATCCGCAAGTGGAGCTCGATCCGGACGCCATGGGGGAGTCGACGCGAAACGTCCTCGATCAGGCCGCGAAAAGGGCAGTCGAATCGGGTGAGGAGGAGATCCTGGAGCGCGGCCTCAACCTGCTTCGCGGACTGGCCGGCCAGCGAAACGAAGAGCCGGCGGACACGGCCCCGGGGCCGTGATCCGCAGCGTTACAGGCGAGGCATTCCGATCCGCGACCGAAGGCCCGATACTACCGGGCTCCGGGTGAACAGGCCCGGCCTTGCCGGCTTGCAGTGCGGGCCACCTGCACCGATCCCGATTCCCCCGGACCCACCGATCGCCGCGAGAATGGAGACGGGCCGGTCGTCGATCGGACGAAGCGGTTGGGAATTCGACGTCGACGCAACGAAGAAGTCGGATACCGTCGAGTACGTGGCCGCCGGATTCTCCTCGGCATCCGACGCCTCGAGATTCTCCATGAACATCACCGGCTGGATCGCATTCGCCATGGCCGCAGTGAGTTTCGGAATCGAGGGGATAGCCGCGAGGGTGGCGACGTCCGCCTGCCTCGGCGCCACGTTTTCTTCCGCCTCCGGCGTGACGACTTCGGCCACATCTGCCAGGGGAGCGTTGCTCTCCGGCAGACCGACGAGCTGGGCTACCGACCGTTCTGACCGCTCGTCATCGGCGTCGTCCGTTCCACCCCAGGCGAAAAGGGCAACCTGGAGCGCCACGACGACAACACCCGCCGCCAGGGCCACCCGGAACCTCTTCTCGAAACCCACTTTGTCACTCATCCCGTGACTCCCGGTTCATACATACGACCGCGTTGCCGATCGAGAACCTACCGCCGTTGGACTCCGGCTTGATCCAAACTAATCCGGTGCCGCCATCCATACAAACCCTGTCGGGCAGGCAGGGTTCCGCGCCGTGCTTCGCGCCCGGTGCGGCGCCGAAGTATCTTTTGTTCCATGTGTGGTCGATTCACGCTCGCCACCCCGGCGGCCGAATGGGCGGCGCTGTTCCGCCTCGACGAGGTCCCTGACGTAGCGCCACGCTTCAACATTGCGCCCACGCAGGACGTGCAGGTCGTGCGCGCACCACCCGGCTTGAGAGAACACGCGGGCCTCCACCTGGCTCCGCCGGGATCGCCGCTGCCACGGGAAGTAGCGACCATGCGCTGGGGACTGGTGCCACACTGGGCCCGAGACATGGGCAGCAGCCAGCCTCTGATCAACGCCCGTTCCGAAACCGTGGCGGAGAAACCGTCATTCCGGGACTCGTACCGGAACCGCCGGTGTCTGATCGTCGCAGACGGGTTCTACGAATGGCAGGTGGCGGGCCGCCGAAAGCAACCGTACTGGATCGGTCTGTCGGACGCACGGCCGTTCGGCTTCGCCGGTTTGTGGGATCGGTGGAAGGCGGAAGACGGATCTACACTCGAGAGTTGCGCGATCCTCACGACCGAGGCCAACGATGCGTTGCGCAGCCTGCACGACCGAATGCCCGTGATCGTGGACCCGGAGCACTTCAACCTCTGGATGGACCCGGACACGATTCCGTGGGAGCTCGAGCCCCTGCTCAAGCCGCGTCCGGAAGACGACATCCAGTTCTTCCCCGTCTCCACACGCGTGAACTACGTGGCAAACGACGACCGGCTGTGTATGGAGCCCGTGCAGACGCAGACTGAGTTGTTCTGAGCCTCGGTTTTTCTTGAAAATGCGATCAAGTACGCCGCATCCGCCGAGATCCGGTGGCACGTCACCTCTGGCTTCCCTCCACGACCGCCGATGCTTGAACACATGTTCAACTGTTTTCGACGGTTTTGCTGTCGATTAGACTCCGATCTCAGGATGCACTGCACACTGGACTTGACAAGCTCGCCCTTTTCGTTGATTGTTTAGTCAACACCATGGCCAGTGATACGAGGAATCGGATTCTGAGCGTCGCGGCACGTCTGTTCGAAGCTCAAGGCTTCGACGGCACCGCTGTAGCCGCCATCCTGAGCGAGGCAAACGTCAACAGCGGCAGCCTGTACCACTTCTTCCCCGGTAAGGAAGCACTCCTTGTAGCCGTGCTCGAGAAGTACCTGGACACCCTCGAGCCTGCTCTGCTTGAAGCTGCCAACCGAGCCACCGACGACCCCGTGGACACAATCTTCGCGCTCCTCGAGCTGTACCGGGGACGGCTTCTAGTATCCGGTTTTTCGCGTGGTTGTCCCGTGGGAGACCTGGCTCTCGATATCGGTAGCCGCCATCCTGAGGCCCGCGCCCTGGTGGATGCCTATTTCGGTGCCTGGACAGCCAGAGTGTGCGGATGGCTCGAAGCCGCCGGGGACAGGCTCCCTCCCCATACGGATCGTCGGGCTCTGGCTGCGCATGTGCTCGCGGTCATGCAGGGCGGAGTGATGCAGGCCCGGACCGCTGGCTCGATCCAGCCGTTCGATGACTCCGTGTCGCAGCTCCGCCTGCTGCTGGACCTCCTCGGAGCCGGGGTCGAGAGCCCGGCCGACACACGCTCCCGCAGGCGCCGAACCACGGCTGCCGGAACGTCGATTCCGTCCGACGCCTCGGCCCCGATCCCGTCTGAGACGGACCCGGTGGTCGGGACATCCCTGGAACGGAGTGCCGGGAAGAGGGAGGTCGTCGGCGCGGACGAAGCGGCGTGGTGGCGCGCATGGTAACGACGTCTCGGGGATCCCGCTGTGGTGCGGACACACGGGGGGAGCGCTCATGATCGACGAGCGGACCATTCGGGAGATGGTGCGACGGGTGGTGCTTCGCACCGTCCAGGCTGCGGCGAACGTCTCGACCCACGGCGAAAGTCGGCTCGTCACGCAGGAGGATGTGGAAGGAGTCCCCTCCGGTGGAGATCTGACCGTGCCTGGCGGAGCGATCGTGACTCCGCTGGCCCGGCAGGTGGCGCTGGAGCGAGGCGTGAACATCGTCGGTCAGGATTCCTCTCTCCCCAGGGTCGCGGAGGGTGTGAGCGCGTCGAGCCCGAAAACGGTGGCGCTCGCGGCCGACCACGGTGGCTTCAAGCTGAAGAACATGCTCGGCGCGCATCTGCAAACGCGCGGCTTCACCATCCTCGACTGCGGTACGAACAGCAAGGAGGCCGTCGACTACCCGGACTACGCCCTCGCCGCTGCCCGGCTGGTCGCGCAAGGCGAGACGGCGTGTGCGATCATAGTGGACGGAGCCGGCATCGGGTCCTGCATGGTGGCGAACAAGATCCCGGGCGTACGCGCCGCCATGTGCTACGACGAGGCGACGGCCGTCAACAGCCGAGAGCACAACGACGCCAACGTGCTGACGCTGGGCGCCGGGCTCATCGGTGAGGCTCTCGCGAAGCGGATCGTCGATAAGTGGCTCGACACGCCGCATGGTGGTGGCCGCCACGCGAGGCGCGTCGGCAAGATCATGGACATCGAGCGCAGGTATCTGAAGGGATGAGCATGAAGCTCGACGAAGCGACGCTGGAGCGGATCATCGAGCAGGTAACGCACCAGGTTCTGCTCCTCGTACAGCGCGAGCAGGAAAGCGGCGGGACCGGGCAGGCCCTTTCGGCAGGCAACTACTCGGACCGCGTGCAGCCATTCGTTCACGCCGGGGCGGATCGCCTGGCCAGTACGCTCGGCATCGCGCCTACGGACGGCCGCGTGAGCCATATGATAGACCATACGCTGCTCAAGCCGGACGCCACGAAGGACCAGGTGGCCCAGCTGTGTCACGAGGCGAAGAAACACTCGTTCGCATCCGTGTGCGTGAACCCGTCGTACGTGAAGCTGTGCGCCGACCTGCTCAAGGACTCGGACGTACTCGTGTGCACCGTGATCGGGTTCCCTCTCGGTGCGACCTCGACCGAGTCCAAGGCTTTCGAAGCGCAGAAGGCCATACGGGACGGCGCCACCGAAGTGGACATGGTCATCAACGTGGGGGCGCTCAAGTCGCGGGACTATGAGCGAGTCGAACATGACATCGCCGCGGTAGCGCGGGCCGTCCACGCCGGGGGCGCGATCCTCAAAGTCATCATCGAGGCGGCCCTGCTCACCGACGAGGAGAAGGTGGCCGCGTGCCAACTGGCCAAGGTCGCGCGCGCCAATTTTGTGAAGACGTCCACCGGGTTCGGGCCCGGGGGAGCCACGGCCGAAGACGTCGCTCTCATGCGACGGGTGGTCGGCCCCGGGATGGGGGTCAAGGCCTCGGGCGGAATCCGGAGCTACGAGGACGCAAAGAAGATGATCGCCGCCGGCGCCAGTCGCATCGGCGCGAGTGCGAGCGTGAGAATCGCTCAAGAAGCCGACTCGTGAGGTAACGACATGTCCGTTGATCTTCGAACGTACTGCTTCCTGGATAGCCTGCAGCCACAACACGCGGCCTACCTGGGCACCGTGGCTCGCGGTTTTCTTCCGCTTCCCGGCGACGCTTCGCTGTGGATCGAGATCTCACCCGGAATCGAGATCAACCACATCACCGACATCGCCTTGAAGTCGACCAGCGTCCGGCCCGGCATGCAGATCGTCGAGAGGTTGTTCGGGCTGCTCGAGGTACACCACGCGGAGCAATCCGACGTGAGAGCGGCGGGCGCAGCGATCCTCGACGCGCTCGAAGTGCAGGAGTCGGACCGAATCAAGCCGCGCGTCGTGTCCAGCCAGATCATCCGGCACGTCGATGCGCACCAGGTACAGCTCGTGAACCGGATGCGTTACGGCCACATGCTGCTGGCCGGGCAGACGCTCTACGTGCTCGAAGTCGAGCCGGCGGGCTACGCCGCCCTTGCCGCGAACGAGGCGGAGAAGGCGGCCCACATCAACATCCTCGACGTGCGGGCGTTCGGGAGCTTCGGACGATTGTACCTGGGCGGAGAGGAGCAGGACATCATGGCGGGGTATGGCGCGGCAGTGGCCGCGATCGAGGGTGTGAGCGGCCGCGAGGCGGCCACCGGACGACGGGACTAGGAGAAGGTTTTCCCTGCGGAGCGCGGCAGCGCTCCCGGAATCACCAGGAGGAGAGAATGGCTCAAGAGTACGGCGCGGTCGATGCACTCGGAATGATCGAGTGCCGCAGCTACCCGGCGATGGTCGAGGCAGCGGATGCGATGGTCAAAGCGGCCCGGGTCGAGCTCGTCTCGTACGAGAAGACCGGAGGCGGGTACGTAACAGCCGTGGTTCGAGGTGACGTGGCGGCGGTCAAGGCCGCGGTCGAGGCCGGCGCCCGCGGTGCCGAGAAGATCGGCGAGATGGTGGCGATTCACGTCATCCCGCGTCCGCACGCGAACGTGGACGTGACGCTCCCGCTCGGCCGGCAGAGCTCCGGATCCAAGACCACGAAGCGGTAGCGCGGCCGTCTACGTAAGCTCCCGGGCCTCCCATTCGCCTCTCGGTGAATCGGAGGCCGCGGGAAGTTGAATGTTCGCTCAACTGCGCGGCGCGCTCAGCAACGGAGCAGGTCCATGCTGTTAGGTAGAGTCGTCGGCACGCTGGTAGCAACGAGCAAGGAGCCCTCGCTCGAGGGCCTGAAGTTCCTCGTCCTGCGCCAGCTCGACATCGAGGGCAACGCCGCCGCTGGTTACCGGGTGGCGGCAGACGCCGTGGGCGCCGGCCTGGGCGAGGTGGTGCTGTACGCCTCGGGCAGTTCGGCCCGTCAGACCAGCGTCACCGACAAGAAACCCTGCGACGCCGTGATCATGGCGATCGTGGACTCGCTGACCGTCGATGGTGAGGTCACGTACGACAAGTCGCGGGACGGCTGAGGATGGAAGAGTCGAAGATTCAGTCCGTAATCGACCGGGTCATGTCGGAGCTCGGTCAGCACGAGCCGCCCGGACGTGGCGCTCTGCCGATGCCCCCGCCGGTGGCCGAGAGACCCGGCGCCTCATCGACACCGCGTCACGGGGACAACCTGTTCCCCGATGTGGACAGCGCCGTGCAGGCCGCCCGGAGGGCGTACCGCGACCTTCAGGACCTTCCCGTCTCCGTGCGGGAGCAGATGATCGCCTACATCCGCCGTACCATGCGCGAGAATGCCCAGCCTCTCGCTTACGAGGCGTGGCAGGAGACCGGGATGGGGCGCTACGAGGACAAGATCGAGAAAGTCCTCCTGAACGCGAACAAGGCGCCGGGAGTCGAGTTCCTCGATACGGGCGCGTGGAGCGGTGATGGCGGGCTCACCGTCGTGGAATTCGCGCCCTACGGGCTGATCGGCTCCATCATCCCGAGCACGAATCCGATCTCCACGGTGACTTGCAACGCAATCTCGATGGTCGCGGCGGGCAACGCCGTGCTGTTCAACGCCCACCCCGGCGCCAAGGGCTGCTCGAACAAGACCGTGCAGCTCATCAACGACGCGATCATCGAGGCCGGCGGGCCGCCCAATCTCGTATGCGCAATCGCGGAGCCCACTATCGACACCGCGGGCGCGGTGATGAGCCACAAGGGTGTCAACCTCCTGACGGTCACGGGAGGCATCGGTGTCGTGCGAGCGGCGATGTCGAGCGGGAAGCGAGCGGTGTGCGCCGGGCCGGGCAATCCGCCGGTTGTGGTGGACGAGACAGCCGACATCAGCCAGGCTGGCAGGGACATCGTCCGCGGGGCCTCGTTCGACAACAACATCATCTGCACGGACGAGAAGGAAGTGTTCGCCGTCGCCTCGATCGCCGACGACCTCAAGCGCGCCATGTGTGCCAACGGCGCGATCGAGATCGACGCCAGGCAACTCGACAAGCTCCGGCGATCGATATTCACGGACCGGCCGGAGCGCGGGCGGCACGGAACGATGAACAAGAGGTTCATCGGGAAGAACGCCTCGGTCCTGCTGCGAGAGATAGGAATTGACGCCGGCGACGAGGTGCGCCTCGTGCTGGCGGAGGTCGAACAGGACGATCCCCTGATCTTCTCCGAGCAGATGATGCCGATCCTCCCCTTGACCCGCGTGCGGGACGCCGACGAAGGAATCGACCTGGCCAAGGTTGCCGAGCACGGGTTCCGCCACACAGCCACGATGCACTCGAAGCACCTGGATCACCTGAGCCGGATGGCCCGGGAGATCGACTGCAGCATCTTCGTGAAGAACGGCGTGTCGTACGACGGCCTCGGCTACGGCGGCGAAGGCTTTTGCTCGTTCACGATCGCGAGCCCGACGGGCGAGGGAATCACGAATCCAATCAGCTTCAGCCGCATCCGCAGGTGCGTCCTGAAGGATTCGTTCCGGATCGTGTGACGATGACGACACCACACTCCGACACTCGAGACGGGGCCGCATGATCGAACCGGCGCTCGCATTGATCGACTTCAGCAGCATCGCGGTGGGCATCGAGTCCGCCGACGCGATGGTGAAGCGCGCTCAACTGGAAGTCATTCGTACGGGAACCGTCCAGCCCGGCCGCTACCTGGTCCTCATCGGGGGCACGGTGGCGGAAGTGCAGGAATCCCTCGCGACCGGACGCCAGGTGGGTGGAGAGTCGGTCCTCGACTACGTGTTCCTCCCGCACGTTCACCCCGACGTCGTCGCGGCGATCGGAGGCGCGCGGACTGAACAGCCGCGCGACGCCATGGGCGTGATCGAGACCACGACCGTGGCCGCGGCGATCCACGCGGCCGATGCCGGCATCAAGGGCGCCGAGGTCCATCTCCTCGAGATCCGCATGGCCGACGGCCTGGGTGGAAAGGGCATCGTGCTGTACTCGGGGCTCGTGGCCGACGTCGAAGCGGCGGTCGAGATCGGGTGCGAGGCAGTTCGGCCCGGGCTCCTGGTTCGAAAGGTCGTGATCTCGCAGCTCCATCCGGAAATCTGGGGCAATCTCTCAGCTGCGACACGGTTCGGATCACGCCTGGAGGGCCTGTGAAGCTGGCCCGGGTGATCGGCACCGTCGTGGCGACGACGAAGTACGAGGGGATGAGCGGCGTGAAGCTCCTGGTGGTTCAGCCGCTCGACCGGGATGGGCAGCCCAGGGGCTCTCCCACCGTCGCGGCCGACGCCACGGCACAGGCAGGGCATGGCCACCTGGTGTTCGTCGTGGGAAGCCGGGAAGCCGCGCAGGCGATGCCCGAGCCGTTCGTGCCGGTCGACCTCGCCATCACGGGCATCGTCGACGAGGTGGACCGACTGTCCGACGATCGAGCTCCGACAGCGGCCTGGCACGACGCCGCCGGGGAGGGCTGATGTACATCGGACGGGTCGTCGGCTCCGTGGTCTCGACGGTGAAGATCTCGCACCTCGAGGGAAGGCGCCTGCTCCTCGTGGACCAGCTGGGCCCCGGCGCCGAGCCGACCGGCGACTACGACATCGCGGTCGATGTGGCGCAGGCAGGCCCGGGCGACACGGTACTCGTGCTCGACGAGGGAAACGGTGCGCGGCAGATTCTGGGACTCGACCCGGGAGCGATCCGGGCGGTCATCGTCGGCATCGTGGACGAGGTGACGATCGGCTCCTAGAGCGTTGCCGCGTTTCTCACCAGGTCGGCGAAATCCGGCGTGAGACTGGCTCCGCCGACCAGCGCTCCGTCTATCTCCGGCATAGCCATGAAATCAGCGATGTTCTCCGGGTTGACGCTGCCACCGTACAGGACGCGCACCTTCCCGGCCACCGTCTCGTCGAATGTCGAGGCGATCGCCCCCCGGACCGTGAGTCCGATCGTCCGATTGGCCTCGGCCGGCGTCGCGGCCTGGCCGCTGCCGATGGCCCAGATCGGCTCGTAGGCGAACACGCAACGCGCCGCAGCCGGAGCTTCCAGACCCTGGAGCGCGGCGCGCACCTGGCCGCCCACGACAGAGTGAGTCTCCCCGGCCTCGCGCTGTGTGGCGCTCTCTCCGACGCACACGATGGGGACGAGATCGTGCTCGAGGGCGCCGAGTACTTTTTGGTTGACCGCCTCGTCCGTCGCCGTCGCCCCGGCCGAGGCCCGGCGCTCTGAGTGGCCGACGATCACATAGTCGCACAGGCCCGTCAGCATCGCCGGCGAGACATCTCCGGTGTGAGCCCCGCTCTCGGCCCAGTGCATGGTCTGCGCGCCGAGTCCGATCGGGGAGTTTCCGAGCACTTCGGCCAGCGCCGGAATGACAGTGAACGGAGGGCAGATCGCCACATCCACCGAGCTCACGGCCGTGAGGGGTGGGCGAAGTTGCCTGACGAGGGCGAGCGCCTCATCTACTCGTCCGAGGTTCATCTTCCAGTTCGCGGCGATCAGGGGCCGGCGCATGTGGCTACTCCGAGATCTCGATGAGCGCCTCGATGAAGGCCACTGTCAACGGAGGCTTCCTGCCGAAGATGTTCCAGCTGTTCACGACGCCGACGATGTCTCGCTCTGGAATCACGATCAGGGTCTGGCCGCCAAACCCGAGACCTGTCCATACGGCCAGGCCGTCCGAGTCCAGTCTCCACCACTGGTAGCCATATCCCCAGTTCCAGTTCGGATTGTCCGGTGCCACGTCGTCCACGTGTCGCGCTGTCGCAGCCGCGACCCAGCCCTCGGGCAGGAGCCGCTCGCCATTCCATACGCCGTCCTGCAGATACAGGTAGCCGATGCGGGCTAGGTCCTCGCTCTCCAGGTACAGCCCTCCTTCCGTGTCCGGCAGCCCCTGGGGATCCTTCTTCCAGTGGTAGTCGTGGATGCCCAGCGGCCCGAACAGGTGCTCCTCAGCGTACTTGTCGACAGGCTGTCCCGTCGCCTGGAGGATGATGGCGGACATCAGGTGGCTGCCGCCGCTGTTATAGTTCCACTTCCTGCCCGGATCCGAGTCCGACGGTTGACTCAGCGTGAACTGTACCCAGTTCGGGCTCTTCTCCAGCTGCAGAGTCGTGTTCGTGTCGTCGAGGGGCCGGTCGGTCTCGTGCCACTCGATCCCGAGCCGCATGGTCAACAGATCCTCCAGCGTGGCCCCGCGGACCCGATCGTCGACGGTACTCAAATCGTAGTCCGTGAGGAGATCGAACACCTGAGTATCGGTGCCGGGGATCTCACCACGACCGATGGCGATCCCGATCAGAGTCGACGTCACGGATTTCGTCACCGATTGCAGGGAATGCACGTCGCGTCCGCGGTAGTACGGGTGGACATCGGGGTGCACGTAGTTGAAGTCGTGCACGTCTTCTGGACGTTCGCACGCGTCCACCCCACAGCCCAGCGGCCCGGTCAGGTCTCGCGAGACGTCCCGGTAGTCGTGGTCGTAGCGCTGGTCGAACACGAGGCGGCCACCCGATATGACGAGCACTCGATCCACGTAACCGAACTGGCCGTCGGCCACCCGTGAGTGGAGCACCTCCAGTGGCGCCGTGTCGACTCCTCCTTCTCCGGGAGCAGCAGCCGGCCATTTCGCGTCCGGCCAGGGTCCGTCCTGTGCCGGCAGAGAGTTCGCGAGGACAGGCAGTGCGAGCAGGCCGACCGCCAGTATCCGGTGGATGGTGCGCATGATCGAATCTCGCTGGCTCACGGTTCGGTCGCCGCGACTATTTCTGAAAGCGCAATCGGATCTCGTGTGAGGAGAGCGAGTAGACCCGGATCCTCCCCTTCGCCGCCGAGAACTCTGTCTGGCCAGTGGGAAGAAACAGGTTGTGCGCGGCTGCGCTGTTTCCGCTCGTCCACCGGATCGCCACGGAGTACGTGTCCCGGTTGGGCATCCCTGCGTACGCGATCCACCAGCCCCCGGCGAAACCACTCCTGAGTTTCGCCTCTTCTCCAACCTTCAGCGTGATGTCCTGTGGGGCCGCCACGATGCCTCCCGGCTGGCGGTTGTGACCCGCTCGGGCGTCGGAACAGGCACCCGATCAGTCGTCTTCTTCCTGCCCCTCGAGGTCGAGGTTTCCGTCCAGGAACTTCAGGTTGTACCGGAGCATGTCGATCCGCCAGCTTCCGCGGTGCTTCCTCAAGTGAACAGCGTACGTGCCCACGAAAGTGCGGGTGTTGTTGCCGGTGTCGTTCGGCAGGAAGTGATACGCGATCCCGTAGCACGAGGCGTCGGCCTCGTTGCCATTCACATCCACTTCGAAGTTCCCCGCCTGGTGGTGGATCGCCTTCAAATGGCTCAGCGACTCGCGCCAGCTTTCGACGATGGCAGCCGGAGTGGTGCTCTCCGGCTCCCCTCCAGCAACCGATGTCATGTCGAGGAGCACGTCCGGCGCAAAACACGTCTCCGCCTGCGACCAGTTCAGCTCGTCCACGCTCCGAAACATCTGGTTGATCGTGGTGATGACCGCGTCCTTCTCGAGGAGGCGGCGGACGGGGTCCTCCTGCCTGAGCCCGTTGCTCATCTATCGTCTCATACTTGTCTGGTTGTTAATCGGGTGCAGCACTCGGGCCGCAATCTACACGCGAGGCGGCCGCGGGGCTTTCCCGGGCCGACTCCCGTCGGGTAGGAGGGTACGCTGCAGAACGACGTTGCGGAAGGTGCTGCGGGGCGCCGCGGTAGCTTTGCAGCCGGAATGTCCGGGTTGATTGCAGCAGAGATGTCCTCTTTCGGGCTTTGTTCGCCGATCTCAGGGCTGCCCGCATCTGTGGAGTCGCGCTCTTCTGCCGCGCTCTTCTGCCGACGGGATCTGAGCCTCGCGCTTCGTGCCACCCGGTGCGGCAGATGAACTGGCACAAGCCTGCTTGACGGATTTGAAGCCGCCCTTCCGCCAAGGTCCGGGACCCCTTCCGTAAGCGATCTCTGATCCTTCCCCTTTGCCTCCTGCCACGCGTCCTGCGGCACCGACGACGCCCGCGTCCTCCGAGCCCCCGTTTTCGCACCTCCGCGCATCCTCAGAGCCCGAAAATGCCCCCCGTATATTGAGGGTAGCTTCGGTATCTATTCGGTTAACCTGTGACAGGAGGTCACCCGATGGTCTGCTTCGCTCCGCACGTGGCTGTCATCTTCAGGATATGTGAGACGGAGACGGTCTTCGCCTCTCCCTCTCCCACTCCTGTTCCCGACCCCTTCGAGGATTGCGATGCGCTGGAAGAGCTGGAAGAGGAGATCGTGATCCT
>CAXMRU010000010.1:0-5529 GCA_964195715.1 Akkermansiaceae bacterium
GGTGCGCTCTGGAGGCCTCGCCGCTGCGGGAGGCTGCCGATTGGGTGGAACACTACCGCGATTTCTGGGAGGGAAGGCTCGACGCACTCGCCCGTTACCTGGAGACGCCGAACCCCGTGGACGAGGAGTATGAAGGATGACAACCCAGACCGCAGGTACCCTGGAGGTCATGCGAGTGATTGCAGCCGACCCGGAGGTCGTGTTCGATGCGTGGACCCAGCCCGAGCACATCAAGCAATGGTCAGCGCCGGAAGGGATGGACGTGCCCATCTCGGAGGTGGACCTGACCGTGGGCGGCCGATTTCACCTGCAGATGCGGAACGCGGAAGGCGGCACCCACAACGCACGTGGAGTATACCAGGTGATCGATCGGCCGAGCCGCCTTGTGTACACGTGGGCGTGGGACGAGCATCCAGATCAGGGCGAGTCGCTGATCACCGTGGAGTTCGCAGCCGTAGAGGGCGGGACCCAGATCACGATGATCCACTCGGGACTGCCGAGCGAGGAGTCCGCCACGGAGCACGAACATGGATGGGCGAGCTGCCTGAACCGCCTGGTCGCGTTGTACGCTTGATGCAGGCGTTGCGGATTCGTTGAGGTAACGGCCGATCGTGCACGTATGCGCGATCGGCCGCCTCACCATCTGATACTGCTGGACGACCTGCGTTCGAAGATCCGAACGAGGCACCTCAGCCACCGGACCGAGCAGGCCTATGCCTCGTGGGCCGAGCGCTATATCCGGTTCCACCGCGGGCGTCACCCCGCACGGATGGGGACCGCCGAGATCGACGCGTTCCTCACCTACCTGTCGGTGCGCCGCGGAGTGGCCGCCTCGACCCACAACCAGGCCGCCAGCGCGCTACTGTTCCTGTACCGTGAAGTACTTGGGATGGATGTCGAGCGGCCCGGCCGCGTGGTGCGCGCGAGCACCCCCACCCGTCTGCCCGTCGTGCTTACGCCGACCGAAGTGCGATCGGTGATCGCGCGCATGCAGGGCACGCATCGCATCATCGCGACCCTACTGTACGGCAGCGGAATGCTCCTGCTCGAGTGTATGCGCATCCGAGTGAAGGACATCGACTTCGAGCGCCGCGAGATCCTGATCCGTGAAGGGAAGGGCAATCGGGACCGCGTGACAATGCTCCCCGACACCGTCCGCGCCGAGCTCGGCCGCCACCTCCAAATCGCGCGCGACCAGCACGACCAGGACCTCGAGTTCGGTGCCGGTTGGGTGGCGCTGCCGTTCGCGCTGGAGCGCAAGTACCCGTACGCCGGGCGAGAGTGGGCGTGGCAGTGGGTATTCCCCGCGACACGCATCCACCGTGACGAAGCCACGAGCCGACGACGACGCCACCACCTTCACCCGTCGTGCGTGCAGCGAGCCGTCAAGGAAGCCGTACGTCGCAGCGGGATCCCGAAGCGCGCCACACCTGCCACACTTTCAGGCACTCGTTCGCCACCCACCTCCTGGAGGCTGGTTACGACATCCGAACCGTGCAGGATCTGCTGGGGCACAGGAACGTGCGCACCACGATGATCTACACGCACGTACTGAATCGCGGCGGGCTGGGTGTGCGGAGCCCGGCGGATTCGCTGTGAAAACAAAGGAACTCGGAATGGTGAATTCGAGCGACGCGAGCCGCGGCAACTTGATATGTCTCCCAGGGCACACCATATTGCAACCAATATGGTTTCAACTAAAGAGATGACGCATGCCAGCTTTCACCGTGAAGGCCATCCCCGACGACTTGTACGATCGACTCAAGGAGTCGGCGAGACTTCATCACAGGAGTGTGAATCGCGAGATTCTCTTTCGCCTCGAAACGAGCCTTCGTTCTGAGAAAGTTCCAGCAGTAGATATTCTGGCGGCAGTGAAGCAAATCCATGCGGCGATGGGTGATCGAATCCTCACGCTCGCTGAGATCGAGTCAGCCCGCAGGGAAGGCCGCACGTGATCGTCGTCGACACGAATGTAATCGCATCTCTGCTCCTGCACAGCGAGTACTCAAACGCGGCCGCGACAGCTCTCGAACTGGAGCGAGACTGGCGCGTTCCCCGCCTGTGGCGAAGCGAGTTTCGAAACGTTCTCTCAGCAGCGGTTCGCACCGGGATTCTCGACTTTTCACTTTCGCTGCAAACGTGGGAAACAGCGGAAGCGCTCGTGGCTGGAGCCGAATACGAACCCGCCGGTTTCGACGTGCTGCGGCTGGCTCAGTCATCCAACTGCACGGCCTACGATTGCGAGTACATCGCAGTGGCCATCGATCTGCAAGCTCCCCTGGTTACCCTCGACCAACAACTCCTGCGAGCCTTTCCGGACACCTCGGTTCACCTGGAGAACTTCATCGACGCTTGACAGGGCTGTCGGGATCGCTTGGCACCAGCTGATTCGCAAGACTATCTTTATCCTTGCGCCCCACCATTGATAATCGACTACGATCACCCGCGGCAGATGCGGGGTTTCTGATCCGTTTCTTGCAGAACGAATTGCACGTTAGGTCGACCCTTTCCCGTGTTGTTCGCCGGGGGGTTCGGTAGTCGATTAGGAGTTAGATGGACAGAACAGCGTTCGGAGGGAAAGGATGAGGCTCATCCTCAGAAGGCTTCGAGGCGCACTCGGTAACGCTGTGACTTGGGCAGTAGCGTGGTTTGGCACAGGTTTCCTATTCATCACGGCGGTCAACGTTCTCAAGCTCGGCTTCTTCAGACAATACGTGGGGTTTTCCCTGTCGAGCGCGCTTGAGTATGCAGCCACAATGGCGGTGGTGGGATTCGTCACCGGAGGCGCATTCTCCCTGTATGTAGCGACCGCCTTCCGAGACAAGCGGCTTCAAGACCTGAGTCCAGCCAGGTTTGCGCTTGGAGGAGGTCTCGTTGCGGTTCTCCTTTCTCTTGGAGTGCTCGGCGTGGTTACAGGCTTCGACGTGTTTCTTCTGAAGGATTTGATCTGGCCGATACTGTTGCCCGCCGTTCTCGGCAGCGTCACAGGTTATGGCTCGATCAAGCTTGCTCAGAAGGCCCTGCCAGGTGCGGAGCGCGCCCCCGAGCTGGAGAGCGGATCGGAGGCTCCCATTCCGTAGCCCGAAGAACACAGCTACTTGACTTCAAGTTTGAAGTGCAACGCGCAAGGGTTTCATCGTCACTGTTCATAGCACTCCTCCGGGGTGAGGAATCCGAGTCGCTTTCGTGGCCGCTGGTTAAGCTTGCGGGCGATGTGAGTGCAGTCGCGCTGGGTGATACGGGCCATACTCTTTCGCTTCGGTAGGTACTGCCGGATGAGTCCGTTCGTGTTCTCGACGGTCCCACGTTCCCAGGAGTGGTAGGGGGTGGCGAAGTAGAACCTCGTTCGGGTCGCCGCTTCGATCGCTCGGTACCCGTGGAACTCGGTGCCGTTATCGACCGTCACCGTGCGGACCTTACGGTAAGCGTTCTTGGGCAGACGCCTGGGGGCAGGCTGCCGGCCATCGTGTTCACGATCCGCGGAACCTTGATACGAGTGATCTCGGCGCGACCCATGAGTCGTCGTGAGCGGAGGGTGTATGAGCGCGCGTAAGAAGAAGCCCGGGGTGCAAGAGAGCATGCCAAAGTTCCGAACCGAGGATGAGGAGCGGGATTTCTGGGCCGAGCACGATGTCGTCGACTTTCTCGATTGGGATAAGTCGGTCTCGGGCTCCTTCCCGGCGCTCAAGCCATCTACCCAGACGATCTCCCTCCGTTTGCCAAAGGCACTGCTTGAGGAACTCAAGACCCTCGCGAATGAACGTGACGTTCCCTACCAGAGTCTTCTGAAGGTCTTCCTGGCAGAGCGCGTCGCGCGAGAGCCAGGCCGGAAGCGAAGCCGAGCCAAGGCTGACGTCTAAAACGCGCCTGGAGCAGACGCGACCGACATGATGGACATTCACCTCGTCAGCGCGCAGCTCGGGCGCTGACCGTTAGGCGGCACCGGCAGCGCTGCGGGGGCTCGCGGGCCCCCTGTGGTAGACCGCATGTTGAGGGGTGTGCGCTGCGGGCACGTACCAGGTTCTGACCCTCACTCACTGAGTCCCTGATCGAATGGCTGACGAGCGCAAATACCGAGAAGAGGAGGTCAAAAAGATCTTTGACCTTGCGGCCAGTAGCGATGAGTTCGGGCGGCCCTCTGTGTCCGATGAGGGTGGGCTGACGCTTACGGAGCTACAGGAAGTCGCACTTGAGGTCGGCATGGAGCCGAGGCGAATTGCCGAGGCGGCCCTGGCCCTCGAAACCAGGCGCGAGGTCATCCCGCGTCGTACGTACATGGGCGTGCCCATTTCCGTGGGCCGAGTCATCGACCTGCCCAGGGCCCTGACCGATCGCGAATGGGAGGTGCTCGTCGGCGAGCTCCGAGAGACGTTTGGCGCGAGAGGCAAGGTGATGTCGCACGGGGGTGTTCGCGAGTGGGCCAATGGCAATCTGCATGCGTTCCTGGAGCCCACTGAAACTGGCCATCGATTGCGTCTGACCACGCTCAAGGGAGGCGCGATGGGCTTGATTACGGTGGCGGGCGCCGGGCTGGCGTTGGGGCTGATCCTGCTCACGCTGCTCCTGACTACGGGCGTTTCGCCCGTGAGACTGGAACTCTTCACGATGTTGTTGGTGGGAATCGGTGGCGGGGCCTTGGCCTCGAACGTGCTCAGCCTGCCCCGCTGGGCTCGTGAGCGCGAGGGGCAGATGGAGTACATCGCGGGTCGTGTGCGAGCGTTAGTTGGAGAGCGGTCGCAAGGGGATGAGTCGGGGACCTAGAGCGGTCTCTCTGCGGATCCGCGGTAGCGTGCCGCTCGACAAGCGATTGCTACTGACACGGAATGGCCAGATCGAAGCGCCGCGCGCTGGTGTGCGTCGGTGCCGTGCAGCAGAATCGCGAATTCGCTAGAACGCCCCGGGCGTTGCCGAAGAGGGTCTTCCGCGGGGCATGTCCATGATCTTTCTGGCGACAATCCTGCGCGCCGGGTTCGATCGGGCGGCCGTCGCAATTGCCGCCGCATTCGGAGTCGCCGGAGTAGGCCAGCTTGGATACGTCCGAGCCTGTGCCTGCACCAGATTGTGTTGCGCCCGCAGCTTGACGGCAGATCGGTTGGTCAGACAACGTGCAGGCACATCACTTATCGTGAAGGAGTCCTCACTGTCATGGCGTCAACAAACACCGTTCGTTATGCGCTGATGTGTACGATGCTTGCCTTCCTGGCATGTGGTGAAGGTCCTGGCGGCGGTCAGGACACCATCCCGGGCGAGGCTGCGAAAACCTCAGGGAGAGACGATCTCATGAGCCAGGCAGAACAGGACCGTCGCGTGGATTACATAGAGTTTCTGACCACAGATATCGAGGAGACCAAGAGGTTCTACTCAGATATCTTCGGTTGGGAATTTACCGACTATGGTCCGGATTACGCGAGCTTCACAGACGGTCGGCTGACCGGTGGTTTCAGTCTAGCGCCGGCCGTTGCGGCAGGTGGCCCACTGGTCGTGCTCTACGCCACGAACCTGGAGGAAATCGAAGCCAATATCCGAGAG
>CAXMRU010000011.1:0-17608 GCA_964195715.1 Akkermansiaceae bacterium
GAAGACGATCACGTGCGGAGAGGGTGGTGCCATCGTCACGGACGACGAGGAACTGTATCAGCGTTCCGACCAGTACGCGGACCACGGCCACGACCACGTGGGAACGGACCGCGGAGCCGAAGGACACCCGATTCTGGGCACGAATCACCGGATCAGCGAGCTGCAGGCGGCGGTCGGACTCGCGCAGCTTCGTAAGCTGGATCACATCCTGGCCGTACAGCGTCGGAATAAGTCCGCCCTCAGGCAGGCGTTCTCCGGCGTCCCGGGGATCACGTTTCGCCAGATACCCGACCCGGATGGCGACTCGGCGACGTTCCTGTCGATTCTGGCGCCGGACGAGCAAACGGCCCGCGCATGGATGGAATCCTTGTCCGCTGCCGGAGTGCCGGGCTGTTTCTACTGGTACGACAACAACTGGCATTACCCACGGGGGTGGGACCATTTGAGAGAGCTCCGTACCTCCGGTCGCTCGCCGCTGACGCTTCTGGATCCCCCGCCTGATCTGTCACGACTGGATATCGAGGCTTCGGACGCCGTCATGTCGCGCACGATCTCGATGCTGGTCAAGCTTTCCTGGTCGGAGTCCGAACTGAGCGGAATCCAGGACCGAATCGTAGCCGCACTTGGAGGTTTTTCAGCAACCTCCTCAAGGGTTGATTGATGTTCAAGAACTTCCCGATGATCTCGCGAATCGTCTACGGTCGCGGCTGCTTCGATCAGCTTGACGTGATCCTGTCCGAGCACCGCCGGCCGGGTGGAGAAGCCATGGTCTTCGTCGTGGACGACGTGTTTCAGGGAGCGGCCCTCGCGGATCGGGTGCCCGTGCGGGACGAGGATATGCTGCTGTGGGCCAACGTCGACGAGGAGCCGAAGACCTCCTTCGTGGACGAGTTGACGGACCTGGCGCGTGCCGCCTCGAGCGATGAGCCGGCGGGGATCGTCGGCATCGGGGGTGGGAGCGTGATGGACCTGGCCAAGGCGATATCTCTCATGCTCACGAACCCGGGATCTTCTGCGGAATACCAGGGCTGGGACCTCATCCGGAATCCCGCCGTGTACCACGTCGCAGTGCCGACGCTGTCCGGCACGGGAGCAGAGGTATCGCGCACGGCGGTTCTCACCGGTCCAGAGAAGAAGCTGGGGCTCAACTCGGATCACACAGTATTCGATCAGGTGGTGCTGGATCCGGATCTGATCGCCGATGCGCCCGATAGGCAGCGCTTCTATACGGGCATGGACTGCTACATCCACTGCGTGGAGTCGCTGGAGGGCACCTACATGAACGCCTTCAGCGAAGCCTATGGCGCGAAGGCGCTCGAGCTCTGCCGCGAGGTGTTCCTGGGCGAGCGCACGCCGGAGTCCGATGAGAAGTTGATGATGGCGTCGTTCTTCGGCGGCATGAGTATCGCCTATTCACAGGTCGGGGTGGCGCACGCCACGTCGTACGGGCTCTCCTATGTCCTCGGGCTGAAGCACGGGGAAGGGAACTGCGTGGCCTTCAACCAACTCGAGGAGTTCTATCCCGAAGGCGTGGCCGAATTCCACCGGATGGCCGAACGCGCCGGAGTGGATATTCCCACCGGTGTGACCCGCGCCCTGTCGGACGCCGACATGGAGCGGATGATGGACGTGTCCCTCGGAATGGGTCCGCTGTGGGAGAACGCGCTCGGTCCGGACTGGCGTGAGCTCATGACGCGGGATCGCCTGCGCGCCTTGTACGAGGGGATGTAAGGAACTGTGCGGACGGCGTGCGAGGTCCACGAAGATTCCGCGCCGTCCCTGCGAGAGCCCATCTACGAGGTTGTGAGCCGCATTCCTCGGGGCCGAGGGGGTCGAGTTCGATGCCGGGGCACGCGTTGACCTGGCCCGCTTTCGATGGCGCGCACACCGCGGCGTCAGCGACCGGTGAGGGAATGGACGGCTTCCTGCGGACGTCTAACACTCGAACAGGGAGCAGGAGGCGCCGGCCCGCGACCCGAGGGGCCGAGCCGTCCGAGGCCTGGACTCGACGGTGGGGAATGACAGCGTGAATCTGCCCGATACAGCGAACCGGCCCGGCCGTCAGCGCGCCTGGAACATTGCGCGTCACGGCTGAGGACCGGCTCCGGGAGAGGACCTGCCGGGTGGCCGAGGGCGCGGAATCAACCACGGATCGCGAGCTGATCGAGCGGGCTCGAGCCGGAGACGAGCGGGCCTTCCACGATCTGGTCGAACGATACGAGCCGCGCGTAGCAGCCACGGTGGTCGGCATGCTCGGTCCGGGCGACGAGGCGGAGGACGTGGGTCAGGAAACGTTCATCCGCCTGTACCGGTCGCTGGACCGGTACCGCGGCGATTCGAGCCTGGGCACGTATATCACAAGGATCGCCATCAACCTCTCCCTTACGGCCCTCAAGCGGCGCAAGCGGTGGAGGGCGCGTTTCGTCAGGCAGGACGAGGGTGAGCGGGAAGGGCCAGAGGGCTCGTGGGACCCTCGCGGGCAGATAGAGCGCGCGGACATGGCCCGCAAGGTGCGTGCTGCCGTAGACCGGCTGGCGCCGAATCACAGGGCGGTCGTCGTGCTCAGAATGATCGACGGATACTCGACCCGGGAAGCAGCCGAGATCCTGGACATTCCGAAGGGGACGGTGATGTCGCGCCTCGCTCGAGCGATGGAACGGCTGGAAATAGAGATGAAGGAGTGGAAGGATGGATGATCGCGAACTGCTTATGCGTTACAGGGACGAAGACCTGCCGGCCGCGGAAATGGGCCGTGTGAGGCAGCGCCTCCGGAATGACGTGGAGCTCCGCTCGACGCTCGAACGCCTTGAATTGGTGACCGCGGCACTCGAAGCCAGTGCGGCCGCTTCCTTCGCGCCGTTTTTTGCCGCGCGGGTTGTCGCGAGGATCCGTCGCTCCGGTTCGGCTGCACGCGTCGACGAGATGCACGAGGCGCTCACGTGGATGTTCGCCCGAGTAGCCGTGGCCTGTCTCGTGTTGGTGGTCGGGATCGGGGTCTACTCGGCGGCGATCGGAGGTGGGTATGGAGGCTCGATGCTCGACGCGATGCTGGGCCTTCCCGAGGCCACGCTGGAGACGGCCCTCACACTAGGGGGCTGAGGAGCGACCGATGCAGACACGCACGAAATCCGCCTTCCTTCTTCTCAGCGTGCTGGTGCTGGGCATAGTGATCGGGATCCTGGTCAGTGGAGTGCTGGTGAACCGGCGCATGGAGCGGATCGCGGGGCTCCGAACGGGGCCGGGGATAGCACAGCTCATCGAACGAGCCGTCGAGCCGGAGAGCGAAGAGCAGAGGGCTCGCATTCGAGAAGTCATCGACGCGGCGGCCCCGCGTTTCGCCGAGGTGTTCCAGCGGACACATGAGGATATGCGGCTCCTCTCGGACTCGGTGATGACGGAACTATCCGGGATCCTCAACTCCGAGCAAATGGAAAGCCTGAAGCGCCACATGGAGTTGCGACGAGGGGCGCCCCCGCCGGGCGAGCGCCGCGGACGTCAATTCCCGGGTCGGAGGAATCCACGCGACCGTCCTGAGGGCGACGGTCCCCCGCCGGGAATGCCCACTCCTCCACCCGAGTGAGCCGCAGCTTCCGGGCGACCGGTGGATCGACCCGGGCCTGATGCGACGAGCCCGCGGCACCACTTTCAGAGGCGGTCACACATTATGCGGCACTCTGCAAACTGTGACCTCGCTTTGCCCGGCTGTTGCCGGCCGGAGGCTCCAGTTCTTCGAGAAACGAGCTTTTTCCTCTACCGTTTCGGGGCAAGTAGGGTACCGCTGCCACCGCACGGGAGTGCGAGGATTCTGCTTCCATGCTCGTCTTCCGCCCGAATCTGGCACACCTTTCGCTCTGTTTCAGTGCGGCCGACCGATGTTGGTATCAGACGCAAGGTTGAGTATCTTAGTAAACGCGGCCGAAACGAGAGATTATCAGGGGGGATATAGACGTGTTGAGCATGAACCGTACGGCGTTGCGGCGCCTTCGTCGCGCCGGACGTAGACCGCGGGGCTTCATGGGTCTTGGTGATGCCGGTCAGGCCCTGATCGAGGTCGCAATAGCGCTTCCGATCCTCCTCGCTCTTCTGATCGGTATCTTCGAGTTCGCCCGGGCCTACAACGTTCAGCAGGTCATCACGAACGCGGCCAGGGAAGGGGCGCGCGAGGGCGTGGTGGTTCAGGTTCCTCTCGTAGAGATCCAGGACAGTGCCGTGGCTAGGGCCAGCGATCGCCTGTCGGACGCGAGTATATCGAGCGGTGTAGTCACCTTCTCCTGCTCGGGCACCTGCGGTAACGGCGACGCGTTGAGCGTCACGGTTTCGGTGGACTACAACTTCGTGTTCATCGGTCCGGTGCTCAGCCTGTTCTCCGGCGGTTTTGGAACGCGCACGATCAACCTCTCTTCCACGTCGACGATGCGGAGGGAATGACACGTACGGGAAGGCACCCGTGCTGCGGATGGACGAAGGCCCGGCAGCTCCGTGGAGCCGCCGGGCCTCGGCACATCCGGGATCGCCTGCGATCTAACGTCGGAAGAACCCGCCGCCCTTCTCTTCTTCACCGACCGGCTCGTGCAGGGTGCTGATGAAGGCATCCCCGGGAGAATCCGTGTCGATATTGCCGTAGATCGGCTTCTCGTTGCGAAGCAGGTCGACGAACGTAGGCATCACGCTGAACGGGAGAAACACGACGCACAGTCTGGCGTCCTCGCTCCACATCGCGTCCCGCGCCTCGACCCCGTCCGGAAGGAAGTAGTAGATCAGCCTGAGGAACTCGCCGAAACAGGCCACCACGCCCCTCGCGCGGACCTCTGCCCCCCCGAAGGTCTTGGGATGATCTCCCAGCGTAATCTGGTAACGCTCGACCAGGAAGTTGTGCTTCGCCATTTCTTGCTCCTCGGATGGTGAACCCGGAAATCCCGTTCATTGCGAACGGAATAATATAGCACGGATCGCAACCGCGCGACCGGCCGGCCACTGGCAGGATCCGTCGCTTCTCGAACGTCGAACTTGCCGAACAAGACCTGGGAAATGGATCTTGCCTGCAATCGACCAGGCCGCAAGCCGGCGAAACGAGCCTCGAGCCGGTCGAAGGGTGCCGGCAAGAAGCGGGCGGCACGATAGGACAGAATGGTGGCAAGTTACTCTACGAAAGAAGCGGCGGAGGTCCTGGGCCTGTCCCAGGAGAGAGTTCGGCGCCTCGCGGCGTCCGCCGCCCTGCATTCCGCACGTAAGCCACGCGGATGGTATCGGTTCGACTTCCGCGACCTGGTGCTGCTCCGGACCGCCCTCGAGCTGGAGAAGGCGGGGGTCTCGCCACGCCGTCTGCTTCGATCCCTGCGCGATCTGAAGCGTCAACTGCCGCCGGATCGGTCGCTGACGGCTATCCGGATCACGCTGGAGGCGGACGAGCTCGTGGTGACGGACGAGGACCTTGCGTGGAATCCAGAGTCGGGGCAGGTGCAGCTCGGTCTACAGATGCCTACCGCCGTGGGCGACGTCCAGTCGCTTGATCGGAGGCGCGCCCGACCGGTAGCAGCCGAGCGACGACTGAAGGCTGAAGACTGGCACGAGCTCGGCTGCGGACTGCAGGCCCAGTCTCCCGACCAGGCGGAGGAGGCGTTCCGGAGGGCGGTGGAGCTGGACGCGGGCCTCGCCGATGCGCACGTCAACCTCGGCGTGCTCCTGCACGAGCAAGCGGACCTCGAGGGGGCTGAGATGTGCTACCGCCTGGCGTTGCGCGCGGATCCCGAGAGCTCCACGGCGGCCTACGACCTGGGAGTGGTCCTCGAGGACATGGGAAAGCCGGAGGAGGCCACCGAGGTGTATCGACGGGCGATCGAATATGATGAGTTGCTGGCCGACGCCTATTACAACCTGTCCCGTCTCTACGAGAGAGCCGGCGACCGCGCAGCGGCTGTTCGCCACCTTCGCAGCTACAGCGAGCTCGTGAAAGGACAACTGGACGAATGATCACACGGTTGCAGCAGGACGACAATACGGAGCACGACGGTGTCTGAAGGGTAACACGCTTCATCGGGGATTGCTGACCGCCGATCCGGTCCCCGCCACCGTTCCGGACGGGTCCCCCTCCGCCTGTCCGTGACGAGTCTCGATTCCACAGGAGAGAACGATGAGCGTAGCGATCAGACTGGAGCAGCTGCTGGAGGAGAGCGGCGCGCCGTTCGACGTGATCGACCACCCGTTGGCGTTCACTGCCCAGGAGGAAGCCGCGTCGAGCCACGTGTCGGGCCGGCATTGGGCCAAGACGGTAGCTGTTCTCATCGACGGGGATCCGGCGCTGGCCGTGCTGCCGGCGACGCGGCGGCTGGATATCGAGAAACTGCGACGTGTCGTGGGCACGGGCAGCGTGGAGATTGCCCGCGAGGCCGAATTCCAGGACCTGTATCCCGATTGCGAACTGGGCGCCATGCCCCCGTTCGGAGAGCTGTACGGCCAGCGGACCTTCGTCGACGAGTCGCTGCGGGAGGAAGAGCGTATCGCGTTCCATGCCGGCGACCACCGGACGGCGATCGAGATGTCGTACACGGACTTCGAGCGTCTGGCCGAGCCCGTGCCGGCGGACATCGCGGGACCCCAGCGCGAGCGTGTGTGAAGCCAGGAATCGGAGTGGGCGCGTTCGCGTCGGTGCCGCCGCAACGTCCTGGGCGTGCTCACACCGAACACGCTGTCCCATAAGCGGACATCTCCGGAGTTCTTGCGTGCCGAGGAAGTTGGCCACAAACGTTGTAATTACAATAACATAACAGATTCTACCGACGTGGCACGTGCGTTGCAATCCCACCCTTGCGAACGACGCGCGCCTCGTGGCGCCGAACGGTCCAGGATGTCGGTCCGTCGTTCTTGATGCCCCCGGGTGTGAGGTCTAATGAGTGCGTTGGGACAGGACATGAGATTCGGGATTCGTTCGTTGCTCAGGCATCCCGGTTACACTGGGGTCGTGATCCTGACCCTTGCTCTCGGCATCGGCGCCAACACGGCGATCTTCAGCGTCGTTCACGCGGTAATGCTTCGGCCGCTGCCGTACGAGAACCCGGACGAATTGGTCCTCCTCCGTCATCGCATCGAGGCGACGAACTTCATGGACGGCCCGATGCCTCCGGCGGACGTGATGGACATCCGCGATCACACGGACGTGTTCCAGGGCGTGGCAGCGACGGATCGTACGTTCGAGCAGAACCTGACAGGGGACGGCGATCCGATCGAGGTCAGGGTGGCCGGAGTTACCGCGAATTTCTTTGACGTGCTCGGCGTGGAGGCGGCTCTGGGCCGCACCTTCGTGCCGGAGGATGAGGAGCCCTTCCCGCCGAGTGCATTCGCTCCGGACGCGCCGCCACCCGTGAACAACATCGTGATCAGCCACGGTCTGTGGATGAGGCGTTTCGGCGGTTCGGCCGACGCGATCGGAGGCACACTGCTGATCAACGAGTTCCCGAATACGGTTGTCGGTGTGATGCCGGCCGGATTCGAGCTCCTCATGCCGGCCAACGCCGGGATGCCCAGCGGGACCGACGTGTGGAATCCGACCCGGTTCGACTACCGGCAGGCGCCACGCACGAGCGCCAACGCGAATCGCCGCGTCATCGCGCGCATGAAGCCCGGCGTCACCGTGGCTGAGGCGCAGGCACAGGTGGGCAAGGTCGCCGAGTGGCAGCGGGAGCACTTCGAGTACAACCGGGACGGCGAGATATACATCGACGTGAAGCCGATGCACGCGGATATCGTGGGACACGCCCGGACGATCCTCCTGGCGTTGTTCGGAGCCGTGGCGTTCGTACTCCTGATCTCATGCGCCAACGTGGCGAACCTGCTGCTCGTCCAAGCGGCGGCACGAGAGAAGGAGATGGCAATTCGGGCGGCGCTCGGAGGGTCGAGAGGGAGGATCATTCGCCAGCTGCTCACGGAAAGCGCCCTGCTGGCGTTCATCGGAGGCCTGGCCGGTCTGCTGCTCGCACGCTGGGGGGTGGACCTCCTGCTGGCGCTTCGTCCCTCCAACCTGCCGCGCGTCGAAGCGGTCGGGATCGACGGCCCGGTTCTGCTGTTCACGCTGGGAGCGACCCTGTTCGCGGCGATCGTCTTCGGCCTCGTCCCGGCGCTGCAGGCCTCGAAGCCAGACCTCAACGACTGCCTGAAGGACCGGGGCACCGTTTCCCCGGATGTGAAGCGCCGCCGACTGCGCAGCGCGCTGGTCGTGGCGGAGGTGGCACTGTCCATGGTCCTTCTGATCGGAGCGGGTCTGATGCTCCGGTCGTTTCTGGCCCTGCAACAGCAGGACCTGGGCTTCGAGCCCGACGGCGTCGTGACCTTTCGGATAGCGATGCCGGGTCTGAGGCCGGAATACGCGACGCCGGACAGGCGGGCCATGTTTATCTCGGAGCTCGAAGACCGCTTGGAGGCGCTGCCGGGAGTGAAGAGCGCCGGTGCTGTGCAGGTCCTGCCGCTCAGCGGGCGCTTCTGGACGTCTCCATACTCGGTCAAGAACTCCGACAGACAGGACTGGGGCCTCCTGGAGGCGGACTACCGGTTCGCGACCCCGGGTTACTTCGAGGCCCTCGGGTTGCGGCTGGTTACGGGCAGGTTCTTCAAACAGTCCGAGAACGACATGGCCTCCGAGGTCGTGGTGGTGGACCAGGCACTCGCGGCCCGCGCGTGGCCCGGAGAGGAGCCGGTCGGCCGGTACCTGCAGGCTGTGATCAGCCCGTTCGACGGAAGCGGGCCTGAGCAGAAGTGGGTCAAGGTGGTAGGTGTGGTCGAGAACGTCCGTTCCCAGGATCCTCGCACCCTCGGTCGTGAGACGATCTACTTTCCGTACCGTCTGCAGGGGGCATTCTTCAACATCACCATGGCCGTTCGGACAGAGAAGGACCCGGCTTCGCTGGTCCCGTCGATCCGTGCGGAGGTCGCCGCCCTGGACTCGGACATGCCAGTCGCGGCGGTCACGACCATGGACGACTACGTACGACTGGCCAAGGGTCCGACCCGCTTCGCCATGATCGTCATCGGGATTTTCGCCGGCGTCGCCCTCGTGCTCGCGTCAGTGGGGCTGTACGGCGTGATATCCTCGCTGGTCAGGCAGCGGACGCACGAGATCGGGGTCTACATGGCGTTCGGTGCCGAGAGCCCGCACATCCTCCGGATGGTGATCCGACGGGGCGTCAGTCTCGCGATCGCCGGAGTGGTTGTCGGCCTCCTGGCCTCGCTCGCTCTGACACGCGCTGTGGCGAGCCTGTTGACCGGCGTGACGGCGACCGATCCGGCCACCTTCCTGGCAGTCGGAGTGCTTCTCACACTGGTGACGCTGCTGGCGAGCTACATCCCGGCCCACCGGGCCGTGCGGGTGGACCCGATGGAGGCTTTGCGGCACCACTGACCCGCCCGGAAGCGAGAGGTGGGGGACGGCGCGCTCCCGCCTTTCGAGATGATATCCGCGACACCCCTTGACGACTTCCGATATATCGTTACGTTATTCTTATCGATATATCACGTAATACTCGCAATGTACTTTCCTTTATCCGCGGGAATGACCGTATGAACGCCAGGTTCGACAAGGGATCCAACCCCTGGTCTTCCATGTTCGGGCCCGGTGCGTCCGGCTTCGGAGCGCCGAACTTCCGCTGGCGGATCTTCGACCGCGGCGATCTCAAGTACATGATCCTCGAGCTCCTCCGCGACCGACCGATGCACGGCTACGAAGTGATGCGCGCCCTGGAGGAGACCGCTCATGGTGCGTACAAAGCCAGTCCGGGCTCGGTGTATCCGACGCTGCAGTCCCTCGAGGACGACGGTTACGTGGCGAGCGAGGAAAAGGACGGCCGCAAGGTCTACACGATCACGGACGGGGGGCTCGAGTTCCTGGACAGCAATCGGGATCGGGTGGAGCAGATCCTCCACCGGATCGGAGACTTTGCCAAGCACTTTTCGGGTGCGCCCATGACTGACGTGACGAGGTCGTTCATGAGGCTCGCCCAGGCCAGCTTCGAGCAGACGGTCCGCCGGGTGGGAGACGAGGACTCGCTCGATCTGGTGAGAGAGATCCTCGAGAGGGCCGCGAGGGAAATCGAGAACGTCGGTAGCGCCGGTGAGTCACCCAGAACATCCGGAAGCGGGGCGGAAGAAGAATGATCGGGATTCTGTTTGGAGCGTGGCTTTTTTGCATGGCGTCCTTCTGCGTGGTGGGAGTAGGCTGCCGGATCGCGTGCCGCGGCCGCCGGAGCCGCGGGCTGGCCTGTGTGTGCGGCAGGCACGAGGGGAGGCCGACAGGCATTGGACGTGGGGCTGCGCAGGTAACGGGCGGCTTGATCGCGGGCGGGTCCTCTCGCCTCCGCTCGGCGGAGGAGAAGGTCAGGTCTCTACAGCAATGGTACGTCGAAGGCCGACTGTCGATGGAGCAGTATGAGGTCGAGCTGGACCGGGTCGTGGGTCTCGCGTGAGAGGCTCTTCGCCGGGTGCCACGGAGAAGGTGCGGTGTGCTTGGGCCTCAGACGGAGAAGAAATGCGCGCGTACCACGACGAGGAGTGGGGCGTGCCCATCCACAGTGACAGACGTCATTTCGAGTTCTTGCTGCTCGAAGGGGCGCAGGCGGGACTGAGCTGGAAGACGATCCTGCGGAAGCGGGCCGGCTACCGCGAGGCGTTCGCAGAATTCGACCCGGTCATCGTGGCGCGCTTCGGCGACGCCGAGAAGGACGCCCTCCTGCATAACCCGGGGATTGTCAGGAACAGGCTGAAAATTCGGTCGGCGGTCGAGAACGCCCGGGCATTCCTTGAAATTCAGAGCGAATACGGAACGTTCGACGAGTACATCTGGCAGTTCACGGGCGGCCAGACGATCCGGAACGACCGGCGCGTGCTTACCGACCTGCCCGCCGAGACAGCGGAGTCACTGGCCATGAGCCGCGACCTCAAGAAGAGGGGATTCCGGTTCGTCGGCCCCACGATCTGCTACGCCTACATGCAGGCGACAGGCATGGTCAACGATCACACCGTCGACTGCTTCCGCTACCTCGAGGTTTGACGAACATGGAGAGATGGCCTGCCGCCTGCCTGCTGACCGCGCTCGTCACTGGCCTGTCGCCAGACCCCGCCCACGGCCTCGTCCGAGAGCTCACGGCGCAGGAAGCCGTCGTTATCGACGAGTGGGACGTGCCCTGGGAAGGGTCTCGCCCAAGGGACCCGTATGTGGCCCCCGACGGGCGAGTGTGGTTCGTCGGCCAGACCGCCGACTACGTCGCCCGCCTGGACCCGGCGGACGGGAGCTTCGAGCGATTCGACCTCGAGGCGGACGCCGGCCCCCACAACCTGATCGTAGACGACGACGGAATCGTATGGTACGCGGGTAATAGGGACGCCCACATCGGGCGCCTCGACCCGGCCACCGGTGACATCCGCACGTACCCGATGCCGGATCCGGCGGCCCGTGACCCGCACACGCTGGTGTTCGACAGCCACGGCACGATCTGGTTCTCGCTTCAGCATGCGAACATGATCGGTCGGTTCGATCCCGTGTCGGGAGCCGTGGACCTCGTTCCGGTTCCGACCTCGAATTCGCGCCCGTACGGGATCGTGGTGGACTCGGAGGACCGGCCGTGGGTCAGCGAGTTCGCGGGCGGAAAGATCGCGACAATCGATCCCGTCACGCTTGATCTCCGCGAATACGAGCTCGGGTCGGCCGAGACGAGGCCCCGTCGGCTCATGATCACAACCGACGGGGGGATATGGTACGTGGACTTCGCCGGGGGCGTGCTCGGACGCCTGGACAGGGAGACCGGTGCGGTGCGCGAGTACGAGTTGCCCGGCGGAGCGCGAGCCCGGCCGTATGGCATGGTCGTGGACGAGGACGACATGATCTGGCTGGTCGAGACGGGTGTCCAGCCCAACCGGTTCGTAGGATTCGACACGAAGGCCGAGGAGCTCGTCAGCGTGACCGACATTCCGAGCGGGGCGGGGAGCGTACGGCACATGTACTACGACCCGGAGCGGCGGGAGGTATGGTTCGGTACCGACGCGAACACGGTGGGGCGGGCCAGATTACCTTGACGGCGCACGGCCTGCCAGCGAGAAGCTCGCGCTGCGGATTTCTGCCGCCGGCGGCAGCGGCGACGATCCTCGCTGAAGGAAGCGATTCATGAAGGCGAAGCAGAGTCAACCGGGGGCGCTCGTAACGGGCGCCTCGAGCGGAATCGGGTACGAACTGGCGAAGCTGCTTGCCCGCGAGGGTCATGACGTGGTGCTCGTCGCCCGGTCGGGTGACCAGCTCGAGAAGATCGCCGCCGATCTCGAGGAGGACTTCGGCGTTCATGCCCTGGTGATTCGTGAGGACCTGACGGACCCTGACGCCCCGGACCGAATCTTCGACCGGCTCGAGTCTCTGGGATTCCGCACGGACGTCCTCGTGAACAACGCCGGCTTCGGCACGCTCGGCCGATTCGCGAGGTCGGACGCCGGGCCGCAGATCGACATGGTACAGCTGAACGTGACAGCGCTCACCCACCTGACCCGTCGGTTCGTCGAGCCGATGGTCGAGCGGGAGGGCGGCCGAATCCTGAACGTCGCTTCCACGGCCGCCTTCCAGCCGGGGCCCTTCATGGCGGTCTACTTTGCGACGAAGGCGTACGTTCTCTCGTTCTCGGAAGCGCTGAGCGAGGAAATGCGCGGCACCGGTGTGACGGTCACCGCCCTGTGTCCGGGGCCTACCGTCACCGGCTTTCAGAAGAGAGCGGCCATGGAGCACGCACCGATCGGGAGCCGGATGGTGTCGGGAGACGCCGCTGCGGTGGCGCGGGCCGGCTACGCCGGGATGGTGAAGGGCAAGCGCGTAGTGATTCCCGGGCTGCTCAACAAGATCGGCAGTGCGCTGCCGCGTTTCTTCCCGCGGGCGCTCTCGACGCGGGTAGTGGCCCGGATGACGGCGGTGCGAGGCGACACCTGAGTCGCAGCCGATGGAAAGACGGGCGGAACCGCTGGCTCCGCCCGTCTCGCCGTCGCCTGCCGACCGGTTCAGCCGCCCGGCTCAGCTGACCGGTTGCAGGTACCTGCCCAGCCAGTCGAAGAACACCCGGTGCCACAGGATTCCGTTTTGCGGTGACAGTATCCAGTGTCCCTCCTTCGGGAAGTAGAGGAAACGGCTCTCGATCCCCTTGAGCTGCGCGGAGGTGAACGCCTGCATCCCCTCGGTGATCGGCACGCGGAAGTCCTTCTCGCCGTGGATCACCAGGATCGGCGTGTCCCAATTCTGCACGAAACGGTGCGGCGAGAACTGTTCGTAGCCGGCCGGATTCTCCCAGTAGGGCCCGCCGAGATCGAAGTTCACGAAGAAGATCTCCTCGGTTGCCCCGTACATGCTCTCGAGGTTGAACACGCCGGCGTGGGCCACGAATGTGCGGAACCGGCCATCGTGATTGCCCGCCAACCAGTAGACCGAGTATCCCCCATAGCTGGCGCCTATCGCGCCGAGCCTCGTCTCGTCCACGTACGGCTCGGCCGCCACCTGGTCGATCGCTGAGAGCAGGTCCTGCATCGCCTGGCCGCCCCAGTCACCGGATATCTGCTCCTTCCACTCCTGTCCGAAACTGGGCACTCCGCGCCGGTTGGGGGCTACGATGATGTACCCGTGAGCCGCCATGAGCTGGAAGTTCCACCGGTAGGAAAAGAACTGGCTGACCGTGCCCTGCGGCCCCCCCTGCGCGTACAGCAGGGCGGGGTAGCGGCGCGAGGGATCGAATCCCGGCGGGTAGATCACCCATGTCAGGATCTCCTGTCCGTCCGAGGCCGGGATCATCCGCTTCTCGACTCGGCCGAGCTCGACACCGGCGAGAACCTCGCGGTTGGCGAACGTAAGCTGCTCGGCGTCGCCGGTCTCGGGATCGACGCGATAGATCTCCGTCGGCGAGGACATGGAGCGCCTGGCCGCGACGAGCGTCTGTTCGTCGTCGAGGCGTGCCACATCCAGCGACACGTAGTCGAACACGCCATCCGTTACCTGGCGAACGGGGCCGCCGCCGGCATCGACGGCGAAGATCTGAACCGTGCCCCAGGTCTCGCTCGTAAACAGGATTGACTCGCCGTCCGCCGACCACACCGGGGAATGGGAGTCGTTGTCGTACTCTGCGGTCAGCTCGATGCGCTCGTCCGTCGAGAAGTCGTGCACGAAGAGCCGGTTCCGATCGGCCTCGTACCCGTCGCGCTCCATGCTCAACCAGGCGATCCTTCCACCGTCGGGTGAGAAGACGGGCTCCACGTCGTAGCCCATCATCTCCTCGGTGAGATTCGTGGTCTCTCCCGAGTCCAGATCGACAATGTAAATGTCCGAGTTCGTGCTCACCGTGTAGTCGGTGCCGAGGACGTGCTTCGTCGTGTACGCGATCTTCCGCCCGTCCGGGCTCCACGCGATTTGCTCCACGCCGCCGATCGGGTTGAGCGGTGTGTCGAAGCGCTCGCCCTTCATCAGATCGACGGGCTCGCCGACCCAGCCGTTCTTGTACGGTGCGACGAACAGGTGGCTGTAGGAGTAATCGTGCCAGCTGTCCCAGTGCCGGTACAGAAGGCTATCCATGATGCGGGCATCCGCCTCGGGAAGGTCTGGGTAAATGTCGTTCACTGTCTTGTCGAGCTTCACGTCGGCAGTGAACGAGATGTGCGTCCCGTCAGGGGAGTAGCGGAAGTTGGAGATGCCCCCCTCGACGTCCGTGACCTGCCGCAGCTTCCTGCCGTCGGCCGTGACTTCCCACAGCTGCACCGATCCGCCTTTGCTCGACAGGAAGCCGATCCACTGGCCGTCTGGACGCCAGGTCTCGGAGCTTTCCGATCCCTTCATGTCGGTCAGCTGGACGGGTTGTCCCCCTGCGACGTCCAGCACGAACAGGTCCGTGTCACCCTTGTTCGCCTCGACGTCGTACGTGCGCACTCCGTACACGAGGGATTTCCCGTCGGGTGACACCGCGGGCGCGGACACCCGTTTCAGCTTCCACAACAGTTCGGGCGTCATGACGTCCTGCGCGGCCGCCGGCCCGGGAACGATGATGGACAGGGCGACCAGAGCGCCCAGCACGCGGCTGATCCGTAGAGTCATCTCGAACTTCCTTCCGATGTTGCGCGGCCCAGCCCGGACCGCCAAAAGGGGCTGTCATGGTGCGACGTCCGGCGATACCATGCAACCCGACTTTTGTCAGCAACCTGCTGGAATGCCAGAGCGCGTGACAGGCGCAACGGCCGATTTCGATAAGCCGGTGAGAGGGTACGATGCGTGGATTCAGGCCAGGTCTTGCGGGAGGGATTCCTCTGATGATGGTGTATGCGGTGGTTGCCGGAGGATGTGACGGCAACGGGACGTCCCGGACGGAGCAGCCCGTGGCGCGGGTGGAACCGACGAAGCTCGAGCTGCACGGCACGGCCCGCATCGATGATTACTACTGGCTCAAAGAGCGCGAGGATCCGGCCGTCGTCGAGTACCTGGCCGCCGAGAACGCGTACCTCGAGGCGGAGATGGCTCACACCGCCGACCTGCAGGAGCGGTTGTTCCAGGAGATCGTCGGGCGGATCAAGGAAGACGACGAGTCAGTTCCGTACCGTTTTCGCGACTACTACTACCAGTCGCGGTTCGAGCGAGGGAAGGAATACCCGGTCCACGTCCGCCGGGAGGGCTCGATCGATGGCCCCGAGGAGGTCATGGTGGATGTGAACGCCCTGGCGGAGGGCCACGAGTACTTCTCTGCCAGAGTGGGGGTGAGCGGGATCAGCGAAGACCAGCGCGTCCTGGCGTTCGCCACGGACAGTGTGGGTCGGAGGAAGTATACGATCCGATTCCTCGATCTGGAGACGGGGGAGTACCTCGCGGACGAGATCCCGGACGTGACGCCGAACGTGGTGTGGGCGGCAGACAATCGCACGCTGTTCTACACACGCCAGGATCCGGAGACATTGCGCCCGTTCCAGGTCTACCGTCACATCCTGGGTACCGATCCGTCGGCGGACGAGCTGGTGTACGAGGAGGACGATGAGGAGTTCAGCATCAGTGTCGGGCGTACGAAGTCCCATGATTACATCTTCATCACCTCTTCCCAGACGCTGTCAACGGAGTACCGATACGTGTCCGCCGAGGATCCGTCGGCTGAGTTTCAAGTCATCCTGCCGCGCGCGGCTGATCACGAGTACTCCGTCGAGCACTACGGGGACCACTTCTATTTCCGCACGAACCACGAAGCTCCGAACTTCCGCCTGGTGCGGGCCCCGGTCGCCGACCCGGGCATCGATGGCTGGGAGGAGGTCGTGGCCCATCGGGACAGCGTGCTGCTGGAGGGGTTCGATCTCTTCCGCGACCACCTCGTCCTCGAGGAGCGGGAGGGCGGGCTCGTACGCCTCAGGGTGATTCCGTGGACGGGCGACGGCGAGCACTACATCGAGTTCGACGATGCGGCGTGGATGGCTTTCACGACGGCCAATCTGGAGTTCGACACGTCGGTCCTGCGGTACGGGTATACGTCTATGACGACGCCCTTCACGACATATGATTACGACATGGAGTCGCGGGATAGAACGCTTCTCAAGCGCACCGAGGTGGTGGGCGATTTCGACCCGGCGGACTACGAATCGGAGCGGCTGTGGGCGGAGGCCCGGGATGGGCAGCAGGTGCCCATCTCTCTCGTATACCGGCGAGGTTTCGAGCGGAGCGGGAGTGCTCCGCTTCTCCTGTACGCGTACGGGTCCTACGGCTCCAGCATGGACGCGACTTTCAGCCCGGCCCGCCTCAGCCTGCTCGACCGGGGCTTCGTCTTCGCGATCGCGCACGTGCGAGGCGGAGAAGAGATGGGCCGTTGGTGGTACGAGCAAGGCAAGCTGCTCAACAAGATGAACACGTTCACCGATTTCATTGATTCTGCGGATTACCTCGTGAGCGAGCGCTACGCCGATCCAGATCGTGTGTTCGCGATGGGTGGGAGCGCCGGCGGCCTTCTCATGGGGGCAGTCGTGAACATGCGCCCGGATTTGTGGCGTGGCGTGGTCGCCGCCGTTCCGTTCGTGGACGTGGTCACCACGATGCTGGACGAGTCGATTCCGCTCACCACGAGCGAGTACGATGAATGGGGAGACCCGAACGATTCTACCTACTTCGAGTACATGCTCTCGTACTCTCCATATGACAACGTCGAGCGTGTGGACTACCCGAACCTTCTCGTGACGACCGGACTGCACGATTCGCAGGTGCAGTACTGGGAGCCGGCCAAATGGGTGGCGAAGCTCCGGACCATGAAGACCGACTCGAATCGTCTCTACCTCCACACGAACATGGAGGCGGGGCATGGTGGAGCATCCGGGCGGTTCAAGCGTCACCGCGAGACGGGGCTGGAGTACGCTTTTCTGCTGGATCTGGCCGGGGTCGCGGAGTAGCGTTGAGTCGTCCCACAGCGACCTGACAGAACGACTCACTTCGGGCGTGCATGGCGCGAGCCGCGGCGAGTTCGTCGAAGGCCCGCGACGCCCGCAAACCGCCCGGGAACGGCTCTCATCCGGCATCTCTCGCTGAGAGCGACTCGGGCATGCTCTTTGCTTCCCTCAAAACATGTCTCCCTACCGGGCCTAGAGCCCACCGAGGCAG
>CAXMRU010000012.1:0-23036 GCA_964195715.1 Akkermansiaceae bacterium
ACTGGCTCGCTTTCAGCACGGGCATCGATCTCGGCGCGGCGAGAGAGAAGGTGCGCGCTGCGCGGGCCCTCGTGGACCTGCCACAGATTGGTGCCTCCATGAGTCGGGGCGAGCTGTCGTTCTCTGCCGTCAGGGCGCTCACGCGTGTGGCGACGCCCGAGACCGAAGGGAATCTCCTGGAGTTGGCCCGCGGGTGCACCATCGCCCAGCTCGAGCGGGTGGTGCGTGCCTATAGGATGGGTAGCCGTAAGGACGAGGCAGCCCTGGAGCGCGAACGCTACGACAGCCGCTCGCTCTCCGTGTTCCCCGACGATGATGGCATGTACGTGGTGAAGGGCAAGCTCACCCCCGAGGTGGGAGCTCTCCTGATGCGTGCCGTGGAGGCAGCGGACGATGCCCTGTTTCGCGAGAAGGGCTACAGAAACGTTTCACGTGAACCGTCCCGCAGGGCAGCGGCCCGGCGGCGGGCAGATGCCCTGGGGCTCATGGCCGAGCGCGCTCTGGCTGCCGGGTTCGGTGCAGTGCCGGAATCAGACGACGAGACTGGAAGCGAGGCGCGTGCCCCCCTCAGCGGCACGCGCGCGGAGCGTTATCAGGTGGTGCTGCACGTGGACATGGATACCCTGCAGGAAGAAGGAGAACCGGGCCTCTCGGAGCTCGAGGACGGGACACGCGTTTCATATGAAACGTCCCGCCGGCTCACGTGTGATGCTTCCCTCGTAGCCGTAAGCCACGCCCGAGATGGATCCGTGCTCGGTGCAGGCCGCAGGACCCGCACCATATCGCCGGCGCTCAGGCGTGCGCTCGAGGCGCGTGACCGTGGCTGCCGGTTTAAGGGCTGCGGCCTGCGCTTCACCGATGCACACCACGTTAAGCACTGGGCTGATGGAGGAGAGACGGCACTCGGTAACCTGCTGCTCCTGTGTGCCTATCACCACCGACTCGTGCACGAAGAAGGATGGAAGGTGGAGTGGTGGGGCAGGGAGCGGTTGCCGGCGTTCATCGATCCACGAGGCCAGGTCCATTTTGACGCAGGATGGACAGCGCCAGAGCTGCCTGAGGATCCCGTGGCAGCGCTGATCGCGGAGAACAGGAGCCGCGGCGTGGAGCCCGACTACTACACGGCCGGCGCTCGCTGGAAGACCGAGTGGGACATACCCAAATCCGTCTACTTCAACGCCCTCGAGGCGTTGGCCTGAGGATTGAGGCAGAATCGGGGTGTCGCGCGGGACGAGAACTGGCTGCCCCCCCCGCCCCCCGCTCCGGCTTCATCGTCGTGCTGGGGCAGCCTCTGCGAACAGCGCGCCCGGAGACACGCGTAATTCCAGGTCGAGCAGGTGCTGCTTGCGCCACAGGCCGCCTCCGTAGCCGGTCAGACGCCCGTCGCTTCCGATCACCCGGTGACATGGAATGAAGATGGCCATCCGGTTGTCACCGTTCGCCCGCGCCACCGCCCGGACCGCGGAGGGGCGGCCGATGGCGCGCGCTACATCCGCGTAGCTGCGCGTCTCGCCGAACGGGATCCGTAGCAGTTCATCCCACACGGTACGCTGGAACTCCGTGCCCGGGGCCACGAGCGGTATCGTGAAGCGCCGCAGGTCCCCCGCGAAGTAGGACTCGACCTCCGCCGTCGTGCGTTCCAGGATGTCGTTCCCCCCGGGGACGAGAACGCAGTCCAGGCGAGCGCGTAGCCTGTCAAGCTGCTTCTCGAGGCGGCGGCGATCCGAGAATTCAAAGAAGTAGAGAGCATCGTCCGTCGCGCCGGCGATCATGGGCCCGAGAGGCGTCAGGACGCGCGTTATCTGCAGCACGACTTCGTTTCCGGCCGCTTTCGGGGCCGCCCCGAGAAGCTGGCGAAACGCCTCGTTGAAGCCACTGAGCGACTCGTATCCGTGCTCGTATGCTGTCGTCGACACCGCCGTTCCCTCCCTGATCTGTTCGAGCGCAAGGCCCAGCCGACGTGCCCGGCCGTACGCGTGGAACGTCATCCCGTGCTGCCGCTGGAACCACCTTCGGACGCGGTCCGGGTGCAGGCCGCGCTCGCGCAGATCCCGGTCCGTCCACCGGCGCGCGGGTTCCTCATCGAGATCAGCAAGCAGTCCGTGTAGCCAGGTTGGCGGGCTGCCCGTCGGCTCCATGGGTCTGCACCGCCGACACGGTCGATATCCGGAGTACAGGGCGTCCCGGGCGGTGGCGAAGAACTCGACGTGCTGCGGCTTCGGCTTCCGGGCCGGACAGATGGGACGACAGAAGATCCCTGTCGTTCGGACCCCCGTGAAGAAGACCCCGTCATAGGACGCGTTCCGGCTCTGGAATGCGTCCAGCATTTCCGCGTGCGCGGGTAGTACTCGCATGCTCATGGAGATCAAGATCGCTGACCCGGTCGTATGGGGCTACCGAAAAATTCGCACCGAATCTGACGGACCCCCATCACACCAACCACTCGGGATCAACGACCCTGCGTGGATCGTCCGCGTCGCCCGTGTTGAGGGTTCCTGCGGGCTCGAACAGAAGCACGTGGACTTCGCCGTGCGCGACGGGCCGGTGCTCGACCCCCCGGGGCACGATGAAGAACTCGCCTTCGTCGAGCTCGATCGTGGAATCTCGGAGCTCGATGTCGAGCCGGCCCGCGAGCACCAGGAAAAGCTCGTCTGCCGCGCGGTGGCTGTGCCACACGAACTCTCCGGACAGCCGGGCCAGCTTCACGTGCTGGCCGTTCAACTGTCCCACGATCCGCGGATGCCAGTGGTCGGGAATGCGGGACAACCTGTCGCTTAGATTCACCTTGGCCAGCATGCGTATCCTCCGTGCGCCTTGCAGGTTGCTGAACAACCCTGCTTGACCCCGTCCTGGGATCAGACCCTCTATAGAGTGTGTCCTGTGGAGCGTACTGTGTGTCCCGCGGGGAGCGAAAGCAACGACGGCGACGAGAGGAGCGTGCCCATTGTCCGACTACAGGAAGTACGTGCACATGGACGATACTCTGTTCGACTACGTGCTCGCGAACACTACGAAACCGGACGCCGTCCAGCGCGGCTTGATAGCCCGCACGAGCGAGCTCGGCGTTTCACGTCGCATGCAGATCACCCACCCGCAGGCCGTGTTCATGACCTTTCTGACACGCTCGATAGGTGCCCGGAACGTCATCGAGGTCGGAACGTTCACTGGATACTCGGCTCTGGCCATCGCGCGCGGGCTCCCGGAGGATGGACGCCTGATCGCGTGCGACGTGAGCGAGGAGTGGACGGCGATCGCCCGCGAAGCCTGGACCGCCGCCGGCGTGGTCGATCGGATCGAGCTGCGTATCGGTCCGGCCCTGGAGACGATCGCGGCGCTACCGCCCGAAACGACGTTCGATCTCGCCTTCATCGATGCCGACAAGGAATCATACATCGAGTACTACGAAGCGTTGCTGCCCCGCCTCGACGCGACCGGGTTGATCCTGGTCGACAACACGCTGTGGGAGGGCAAGGTCACGAACTCCTCCATCGATGACGCGCCCACCCGCGCCGTAAGGGCCTTCAACGCACACGTCGCCGCCGACGCCAGGACGGAGAACGTGCTGCTCCCGATGGCCGACGGAGTGACGGTGATCAGGAAGCGAACGGGAACGACCTGAAGGGACCGACCCCCGGACCCCGACCTTGACACGTCTCCCCAGTTTGTCCTCTCTGGAGGGTCGATTTCGAATGACCACAGCATAAGATCTAGAGACACAACCGCTGGATCGGCTTCGCCGAACGTACGGCGACCCGCGACGCGACAGGCAACAGTCTTCTAAAGGAGGTGACGATGTCCGACTGCTCCGTATCTACCCTGGCAGGCGGCCAGGTCGAGCTTGACGCCCCCACGCTGCAGACCTTTGCCAGCAGTCTGGACGGCACACTGCTCGACCGAGACGACCCTGGCTACGAGGAGGCCCGCGCGGTCTGGAACGCGATGGTCGAGAAACGGCCAGCCCTCATCGCCAGGTGCGCCGGTGCGGCCGACGTGAAGCGAAGCCTCGACTTCGCGCGGCAGCATGGACTGCTGTTCTCGATACGAGGAGCAGGCCACAACATCGCGGGCAGCGGGCTGTGCGAGGGTGGTCTCACCATTGACCTGTCGCAGCTGCGGGCGGTGGACGTCGACCTCGATTCGGGCACTGCCAGGGTTCAGCCCGGTGCAACCCTCGGCGACGTCGATGCGGCGACGCTGCCGCACGGCCTGGCGATCCCGGTCGGGATCAACTCCACGACGGGTATCGCCGGACTCACGCTGGGTGGCGGTTTTGGCTGGCTGAGCCGGAAGTACGGCCTGACGATCGACAGCCTCCTCTCCGCCGACGTCGTGACCGCCGCGGGCGAAGAGATCACGGCGAGTGAGACGGAGAACCCGGACCTCTTCTGGGGACTCAAGGGCGGCGGCGGGAACTTCGGCATCGTCACCTCCTTCGACTTTCGCCTCAGGGCAGCCGGGCCGGACCTTTTGTGTGGCCTCATCGTTCACCCGTTCTCGGAGGGCCGTGAAGCTCTCGAGACCTGGCGGGAGTTCGTGGCGGGCGCTTCGGACGACATGACCGTGTGGGCGGTCCTCAGAGCCGCGCCGCCCCTGCCATTCCTGCCAGAGGAAGTCCACGGTACGAAGGTCGTCATCCTGGCCTTCGTCTACGCGGGCGACCCGGCGGACGGAGAGCGCGAGCTGGAGCCACTGCGCGCGTACGGTAACCCGCACGGTGAGCATATCGGCGTGATGCCGTTCGCGGACTTCCAGCAGGCTTTCGACCCGCTGCTCACGCCGGGGTCTCGAAATTACTGGAAGTCACACAACTTCAGCGGCATCGAGGACGGACTGATCGACACACTCCTCGAGTACACGGCGGCTCTCCCAAGTCCGCAGTCGGAGATCTTCATCGCCCAGGTCGGCGGTATGACTGCCAGGATTTCGGCCGACTCGGGGGCATATCCGCACCGGGACGCCGCTTTTGTGATGAACGTGCACACGCGTTGGGAGGATGCGACGGACGACGAGCGTTGCGTGGCATGGGCCCGGGAGTTCTTCGATGCGACCGCCGGGTTCGCCACGGGCGGCGTGTACGTGAACTTCGTCAGCGAGGCGGAGGACGCGGCCCGGGTCGACGCTGCCTACGGGGCGAACTACGACCGTCTCCGTCAGCTCAAGGCGAAGTACGATCCGGAGAACGTGTTCCGCACGAACCTCAACGTTCGGCCATAGGCAGACGAAACTGCAAGGATGTTGAAGAGGGACAAGGCCGTCCGGGTCTCAGGAGCCGGGCGGCCTGTCCTTCCAATTCCACCACTGCAGCAGCGCCGGGTCGTGCACCTCGTTCGAGGCGAAGTAAACGGCGCACCGGAAGACATACTTCACACACGGATCGATACGTTCCCCCCGCAGCTGGCACAGGTCGTCGTACAGATGGTCGCCGTTGAGGCCCCGGAGCCCCGCAACGCTCGAGAACCCGAGGGCCACAAGATCGGTCTCGATGCTCGGACCCACGCCGGGAATCGTCTTCAGGTCAGTGTCGTGCGAGGTCGCCATGGTATTCTCCGGGTTCAAGCGTAAACCGAACATAACCCGAATCATGACGACGGACAACGGAAGCGCGGTTGAGATCGGGAGGGATCAGTCTTCGCTGAGCTGCCGTTCGTACACGACCTGTGTCTTGGTCAGCCGAAACTCCAGGTCCTCGTAGAACAGGCGGGCGTCGTTGCGTGTCGTGCGTGTGCGGATGCGCAGGGTGGTGAGGCCGCGTTCCGAGGTCCACTTCTCAGCTTCCGCGACCAGCAGACTGCCGATTCCGTGACCTCTCAGCGACTCTGTGACGACCAGGCCACCGAGCTCCGCGAACGGCTCTCCACCCAGACGTGGGGCGCGGAACACGTGCATCCACCCAACCACGGAGCCCGGCGGGTCCTCCGCCACCATCACGGCGTGGTTCTCCGACGTCTTGATATCGAACAGCCGCCGCCGCACGTCAGCGGGCGTGGTCGGGTACCCCAGCTCTCCAGACAGCCTGGCGATGGCCTCGACATCGTCCGGAATCGCAGTGCGTATGGTGATTTCCTCCGGTCCTCGTGACACGTTCAATGCTCCGTAGCAGGTCGATGCTCCGCCGGTTCCGGCGGCTCGCGTGCCTATTCTGGCACAGCGCCGGGCAGTCCAACAGGGGCCGGCGTGGCTGACTCGTGTTAGCTTGAGGTAAATTGATCCAGGACGAGATCCATGGAAGCTCCGATCGATCCTGCATTCGTTAGGAACACTCGCTTCTGGACCCGGCTCGACGACGGCCGGGTTCGGTGCGACGTCTGCCCACGACTGTGTCGGCTCCGGGAAGGACAGCGAGGCCTGTGCTTCGTGCGTGCGAACCTGGAGGGACGGATCGTGCTCACGACGTACGGCCGCTCGAGCGGTTTCTGCGTCGATCCGATCGAGAAGAAGCCTCTGAATCACTTCCTGCCGGGAACGTCGGTGCTTTCCTTCGGGACAGCCGGCTGCAACCTGACGTGCTCCTTCTGCCAGAATTGGCACATCAGCAAGTCCCGTGAGACGGACACCCTGGCCGAGCGCGCGGACCCGGGGACCATCGCGCGGGCAGCGGAGGAGCTCGGATGCCGATCGGTGGCATTCACGTACAACGACCCGGTGATCTTCCACGAGTACGCGATCGACGTGGCGAGTGCTTGCCGTGAGCGGGGCGTACGGACCGTGGCTGTCACGGCGGGATACGTATGCGCCGCACCGCGCGCCGAGTTCTACCGGTGGATGGACGCGGCCAACGTGGATCTGAAGGCGTTCACGGACCGGTTCTACCGGAAGCTCGCCGCGGGACAGCTCGACCCGGTGCTCGACGCGCTCCGCTACATCCGGCAGGAAACAGACACGTGGCTGGAGATCACGACGTTGCTCATCCCCGGAGAGAACGACTCGGACGGCGAGATCAACGCGCTGACCCGCTGGATAGTCGACGAGCTGGGCCCCGACGTTCCCCTGCACTTCACCGCGTTTCATCCGGACTGGCGGATGCGCGATGTTCCCGCGACGCCCCCGGCCACCCTGAGCCGGGCCCGGTCGATCGCGCTCAAGAACGGCGTCCGGTACGCGTATACGGGCAATGTGATCGACCCCGAAGGGCAGACGACGCGCTGCCATGACTGTGGAGCGACCCTGATCGGACGGGACGGTTACTCGCTCGTGAGGTGGGCGCTGACGGAAGGCGGTCGCTGCCCCGAGTGCGGGACCACGTGCGAAGGCGTACTCGAACCGGAACCCGGCACGTGGGGCTCGCGCCGGCAGGCCGTCTCCATCTCGAGGTACGCTACATAGTCATAGTCCGCGCGCCAGGCGATCAGCCGGACGCCGGCGACTCGGAGCGATAGACCAGGAACGTCCCCGACTCCGGAAGGTCCATCTCCTTCCAGATCCTCAGACCGCACTTCTCAGCCACGCGCCGGGATGCGGGATTGTCCGGGTGAATCACGGCGGCCACGTGCTCGAGATCCCGGTTCTCGCGACCCCACCGAAGAACGGCACGCGTGGCCTCCGTGGCGAGACCGTTGCCCCACGCGGCCGGGGCCAGGTGGTAATGCAGCTCCGCGTCGACCGAATCGTCGATCTCCGTCATGAGGAAACCGATGCGTCCGATGAGCTCTCCCGTCTCACGCAGCTCAGCCGCCAGGAGGCCATATCCGCGCTCGTCGTAGTACTCCGAGATGTGCTGTTGAATTCCGTCTCTCACTTCATCGAGCGACGGAGACCGCCCGCCCGAATACCGGACCACCGACGGGTGAGAGAAGATGTCGGCCAGCGCTTCGGCATCCTCTTCCCTGAGCGGCCGGAGCCGCAGCCGTGGAGTCTCGATGCACATGGCAAATTCTGTCCTCATCTCGCCTGCCCCATGTCTTCCCAGCTCGACATCGGGTCGATCGATCGGACCCTGTGCATGCCGTGCCCGTCGAACAGGTCGAGAGCCTCCTCCGCGTCTTCGGTGAAGTCTGATCCTCCCGGAATGACTACCGAGGACATGCAATCCTCGAGGATGTAGACCTTGCCGGCCAACTCCGGATCGCGCGCCTGGATCGCCGTGAGGAGATCGTGCAGAGTCCAGGCCACGCAGTGGCTGGCTGCCTGGCCCGCCACGACCACGGTGTCGAATTCCATCAGGCGCTCGAATAGAGCGAGGTTCGGAGAGGCGATCCGCTCATTCCCGGGGCCCAGGGTGACCTCCGGGCTGAAGACCGAGTAGTTCTCGGTGAGTGGCGTGCCCCCCTTCACCTCGAAGCGCGCTGCCGTCTGCCGAGCGATGCTGTGGAAAAAGACGGCCTCGTCCACTGCCGACACGAGAGCGTGCCCGATGCTCCCCAGCATCGCGTGATACGGCCATACCATCAGCGGATAGCGGCCCTCCGTGACACGCCGTACATAGTGGCAGGCGTACATCTCGAGCCACTCGACGTCGCCCCCGGCCAGCGAGTCGGCGACTGCCGGGTTCGGGCGCCAGCGCCTCTCCTCGACGTCCGCCAGGGTGATCTCCGTCTGACCGCCGATCGGGTGCTCGCCCTCCTCGTCCACCCAGAATACGGGGTGGAAAATCTGGAGGGCGGTATGCGTGTCCAGCGTGGAAGTGATCTCCGTGAGCACGTCCAGGTTGCGGTAGATGAACTGGCAGAGGCGGTTGTTGTCATCGACAGCTCCACGCCCCGAACGCCCGGCGACGAACAGCTCGTAGCCCGGAATGCAGAACGTGTTCTGACAGTCCACCAGGAGCAGGCCGATCCTCAGATCGTCCTCCGATGGATGTCCGATACCGTGCATCGCGGCCCAGGCTTCCGCCTCGGGGGCGCGGGCACCGTAGTCCACGCGCCAGACATCCCCCGTTCTGAGTCCATCGAAATGTCCAGGTATCGGCAGTTCAGGCACCTTGTGCCTCCGCATCGAGCCGCGCGAGCAGTTCCCAGCTCAATCGAATGAGCCGGGGGTTGTCCCAAACACCGCGACCGACCTTCGCCTCCGGCTGGCCGTCCAATTCGACCACGTCGGCCGTGAAGTCGAAATCGGTCACCACACCGTCGCTCTCGCACCCGTGACCGAGGATGCTGCTTCCGACCCCGTATGCCGCGATCGGCAGGCCGAGCTCGGTGAAGCGCCTGATCTTCCGTGGCGTGAATCCGCCCGACACCATGATCCCGACATAGTCGAAGCCTTCGGCGTCCAGTGCCTCCCGGACCTTACGGACCAGGTGCGGGTTGACTCCGGCGAGGTTTTCCTTCCCCCACAGGTCCGGGTCGTCCATGAGTGCGCGATCCACCAGCTTGCCGCTCGTATCGAGGCGGACGCCGAAAAGCACGCCATCCCCGAATTCGGCTCGCAACGCTCGGGCCACGGCCAGGGAATCTCCGACGGAGTCGTTGTTATAGTCCACGAGGCTCACGACCGGCACGTCCGGCTCATCATCCCTCACGTAGTGAGCGAATGCCACGGTGGCCGCAACGACGTCACCCCCGAAGGCCGCGATCAACCCGTGGGGCATCGTGCCGACACCCTCTCCACCCCACCAGGACGCGCCCGCGTCGCTGGACACGCCCCCTCCGCCACCAACCCGCGCTGCATAGCCGTCGGGCGTCTGGATGCGCCAGTCATCGTGTCTGGGAGCGAAGTAGATAACAGGAACTCCGCCGGCCGCGTCGACGGAGCGGGCCGCGTTCGTCGCGATCAGGCTCCGCCGCGCCAGCACTCCGTCGAGCGTCGTCTCTAGATGGGCAAACGCCCGGTACCGTCCTCGAATCCGGAATGCGACCTCCCACGGCTCGATCCGATCGCCGTCGTGCAGCGAATCGACTTCCAGCTCCATGTAGTCGTACCCGGGCGCGAGCTGTGTCTGCAGCATGCGCACGCACTCGAAGCTGCCGGCCAACACACCGCTGCGCTTCGCGAAGAACTGAAGCGTGACGAACGGATCTCGTCTGGAATGCTCAAGTGTGCGGGCTGTCCGGACGAAGTACCTGTCCGACAACCACCCGTCCCGGATGCGGGGGTCGAACTGGAACAAGTCCGCCGGAAAGCGGGTGAGCTCCTCGTGGAACAGCCGAGCGCGATCCGTCGTCAACGGCACCCCCGTGGGGATGGGCCCGACCGGTGCGGCCGGGCCCATCCCTCGGTCACCGTCCGACAAACCAGCTGTTCCACTTCAGTGGTATCGCTCGTTCGTCTCACGAGCGCCGTCCTCGCATGCAGGCCATGGTCGGATTTCTCCGGTCCGGGGATCCACCGGCATCACCCGCCGTTCCCTCGATACCCGGTCGTCCTCGGAAGCCAGGTACGCGAGCATGGCATAGAGCGTGGCGTTACTCTGCACGTTGTCCCACACAATCTTGTCAAAGGTGTCGAGATTCGTGTGCCACGTATAGCCGAAGTAGTCCCAGCTGCTCGAGCCCAGACCGATGGTCGGCGCTCCCGCACAGATGAACGAGGCGTGGTCGCTCCCCCCACCGCTCGGCGCGCCCGGGAAGCTGAGGTTGATGTGCCGCGTGATCTCCGACGGAATCCGGGACATCCAGCCGGCGATATTCCCGGAAGCGTCCACCAATCCCATGGAGGATGCGCGAGCGATCTTGCCGGTGCCGTTGTCCTGGTTGAGCGCCGCCTGCAGGCCCTCGATGACCTCCGGGTGGTCGTGCACGAACGCGCGTGAGCCGTTGAGGCCCTGCTCTTCGCTCGCCCACAGCCCGACGAGAATCGTACGCTTCGGCTCCGGATAGACCTTGGACAGGATCCGCATCGCCTCCATCATCACGATGGTGCCGGTGCCGTTGTCGGTCGCCCCCGACGCCCCGTCCCACGAGTCGAAGTGCGCCAGCAGAACCACGTACTCGTCCGGCAGCTCGGTGCCCCGGATCTCGCCAATCACGTTCGCGACGGGGACGTCATCGAGAATGGTGCCTTCGGCGTCGACTCGAATCCTCGGGGATTGGCCCTGCCCGGCGAGACGCCACACGAGCCCGTAGTCCTCGCAGCTCAGATCCACTGCCGGAATCGTCGTCGTGGCCGCTCCAAACCGCGTGTTCAGGGCGAACACGCGGCGGGCGCCCCAGCCACCGCTCCAATCGGACCACAGGATCCCGAGCGCACCGGCACCTTCGATTGCCGCAATCATCTCGCGCGGCTCATAGCCTGTCGCCTCGAGTCGCTCCCGCCATGTGAGCTGCATCGCACGCCGCTTCTCGCGCACCGCTTCCGCCTGCTCCTCCGAGCCGTATTCCTCGTAGCTGGCCAGGGGCCGGCAGGATGGCTGAGGCATGGCGAGGGCCACGAAGTTGCCGTCTACGCCGGAAAGCCATGCGTCGAAGTCCTCGGCGCTCTCAGCCTTCGGGAAGGTCACGACGCTGCCTTCCACGGGCCCGGCCGTACCCGGACTCCCGGCCATCAAGGTAGCGTCGAGCGTGCGCACCCGCGGCTCGATAAGGTCGACGTGCGTGATGCCGCGCTCCCACCCCTTCCAGGTGCCGTAGTATTCGATCCTCGCGTCCACTCCCCAGCCGGAGAGCATGGCCTCGGCCCACTCGTTGGCCCGATCCACGGCCGGGGTGCCCGTAAGACGCGGTCCGATCGAGTCGAGAAGCGCCTGGCCGATGTGCCAGGCCTGCGAGTTGTCCATCCCCTCCGCCCAGATGCCCTGGATTACCGGATCATCAGTCGGGAAATTCTGGGCAACCAACGGGGTCGTCGCGAGCGACAGCGCGGCGAAGCCGCGGGCTGTGCTCGTCTTCGTGCTCATTATCGTCTCCACTTGCGTGGCAATTCGTGTGTCTCGGGAAGCCCGCCGTCACGGCACGCCTCACCGGCCAAAGGACAACGGGGAACAATAGACGACCGGCGGCAGCGAGTCCAGTGGATCGACACGTCGGCACGACGGCTGGATCCACTCGCGTCCGAACGTAAGAGTCCGCTAGTTTGGGGCCGGCGGATCGAGCGAATGGTCCGCCCCGGCCCCGATCCGGCGCCGCGCACCCCGATCACGCTCGCTCGAGGATGCTCATGTACCGCTGGCGTCACATTTCATGGCTCGTTCTGCTTCTCTTCGTCACTTCGTGCTCCCGCCCACCCGAGCACCAGCTCGTGCTCAAGGGAGGGACCATCTATGACGGCGCGGGGGGTGCCCCGTACGTCGGTGATCTCGCGATCGACGCGGATACGATCTCGGAGATCCTTCCCTACGCGGAGAGCGGCGCAGCCGCCTCACTGAGCGGCGCGACGGAGATCGACGTCGCCGGGCTCGCCGTTTCTCCGGGATTCATCAACATGCTGTCCTGGGCCAATGAATCGTTGCTCGAAGACGGGCGGGGTGAAAGCGATCTCCTGCAGGGCGTGACCCTGGAGATCATGGGTGAGGGCTGGTCGATGGGCCCTCTCAATAACGCCATGAAGGCCGAAATGCTCGAGGACCAGGGAGACATCAAGTTCGATGTGGGCTGGACTTCGCTCGGTGAGTACATGGAGTACCTGGTCGAGCGCGGCGTATCGCCCAACGTCGCGTCTTTCGTCGGAGCCACGACGGTCCGCATCCACGAGATCGGCTACGAGGACAGGGCGCCGACGGAGGAAGAGCTGGGGAGGATGACGCACCTCGTCCGCGCGGCGATGGAACAGGGGGCCCTGGGGCTCGGGTCGTCGTTGATCTACGCCCCCGCGTTCTACGCCGACACTGACGAGCTCATCGCGCTCGCGGCGGCGGCGGGCGAGTACGGCGGGATGTACATCTCGCACATGCGGAGCGAGGCAAACGGCATTCTTGCGGCCGTCGACGAGCTCACCACCATCGCGCGCGAGGCAGGGGTGCCGGCGGAAATCTACCACTTGAAAGCGGCGGGCCGGGAAAACTGGCCTCGGCTCGAGGACGTGATCCGGAAGGTGGAGAAGGCCCGGGCGGAGGGCCTTCGAATCACAGCGGATATGTACACGTACACGGCCGGCGCTACGGGCCTGGATGCGGCGATGCCACCGTGGGTGCAGGAAGGCGGCGACCAGGCGTGGATCGAACGGCTGAAAGACCCGGCGATCCGGCGCCAGGTGGCCCGCGAGATGCGGACCCCGACCGACGAGTGGGAGAACCTCTACCTGGCCGCGGGCTCGGCCGAAAACGTGCTTCTCGTGGGCTTCCGGACCGATGAACTGAAGCCCCTCACGGGAAAGACCCTCGCCGAAGTCGCGGCCGAGCGTGGCACGTCTCCGGAAGAAGCGGCCATGGACCTCCTGATCGCTAACGGGGCCGATGTGGGCACCGTGTACTTCCTCATGTCCGAGGACAACGTGCGACGCAAGATCGCCCTTCCATGGATGAGCTTCGGCTCCGACGCCGAGGCCATTTCCCCGGAAGGGGTGTTTCTGGAGTCCAACCCGCACCCAAGGGCGTACGGCAACTTCGCGCGCCTGCTTAGCCGTTACGTGAGGGATGAGGGCGTCATTCCGCTCGAGGAGGCGATCCGGAAGCTCACGACCCAGCCAGCCGAACACCTCGGAATCCAGCGGCGCGGCGCGCTCGCACCAGGCTATTTCGCAGATGTCGTTGTGTTCGATCCTGCGGCTGTGAAGGATCACGCCACTTTCGCGGAACCGCACCAGCTGGCCGAAGGCGTGACACACGTGTTCGTAAACGGAGTGCACACCGTGAGCGAGGGGGCCCACACGGGTGCCACCGCCGGCCGCGTGGTCCGTGGCCCCGGGTGGAAGGGCGATTGACCTCCCTGGCCGGCCGGGAGGTGCTGGGATCCGCTCTCGAGCCGGGGCCCGATTTCGCTCTGAGTCTCGACCAATCGGACCCCCTCTCGGGGTTCCGCGAGCGCTTCGATCTGCCCCGCAGAGTGGATGGAGCGCCGGCCATCTACCTGGTCGGTAACTCCCTCGGACCGCTCCCGCTGGCCGCGCGAGATGCCGTGACCGCGGAGCTCGAACGCTGGGCCGATCTCGGGGTCGACGGCTGGTTCGAGGAAAACCGGCCGTGGTACGACCTGGACGAGCGCTTCCTTCCTTCTCTTGGTGCCCTGGTCGGCGCCAGGACGAACGAGGTAGCCGTCATGAACGGGCTGACGGTGAACCTCCAGCTGCTCCTCGCCAGCTTCTACCGGCCGAGCGGACGCCGACGACGGATCCTGATCGAGCGTCCGGCGTTCCCGAGCGACCGGTTCGCCGTGCAGACGCACCTGCGATGGCACGGGCTCGATCCCGACGCCGAAATACTCGAGGTAGGATCGCCCGGAACCGGGGCCCCGATCGATGAGGCCGGGATCGAGGAGGCCCTGGACGCTCACGGAGAGGAAGTCGCACTCGTCCTGCTCGGCGGTGTCAACTTCCTGACGGGCCAGATGCTGGACATGCCGCGAATCGTCCAGGCGGCCCGGTCTGCTGGCGCTGTCGTGGGATTCGACCTGGCCCACGCCGTCGGAAACGTCCCTCTGTGCCTGCACGACTGGGACGTGGATTTTGCCGCATGGTGTCACTACAAGTACGTAAATGCGGGACCAGGGGCGCCGGCGGGGGTGTTCCTCCACGAACGGCACTCCACCGATACGACCCTGGATCGACTTGGCGGCTGGTGGGGCAACGACAAGGCGACGCGGTTCCGAATGCAGCTGGAACCCGAATTCGTGCCGCGCCCCGACGCCGCCGGCTGGCAACTCAGCTGCCCCCCGGTTCTCGCGATGGCACCGCTGGGCCCCGCGCTTTCACTGTTCGACGAGGCCGGCATGGGTCCTCTGCGCGAAAAGTCGGTACGGCTGACGGCGTACCTTGAGTGGCTGCTCGTGGCGGGCCTCGGCGACGGGATCGAGATCCTGACCCCCGATAATCCTGAGCGACGCGGCGCGCAGCTGTCCGTGCGCGTGCCCGGGCGGGCCGATCGGGTGCAGGCACGACTCCAGGAAGCGGGGGTCGTGGGCGACTTCCGGGAGCCGGACGTGCTCAGGCTCGCGCCGGCGCCCCTGTTCAACTCCTTCCACGAGATGTGGCTTACGGCCGAGGCCGTGCGGGCCGCCCTGGGGGAGCTGCCATGACACGGGAGGTCCCGATCCTCTACGACATCAGTCCCCCCCTCGGCCCGGGCCTGGCGGTGTTCCCCGGCGATACGCCGCTGAACCGCGAGGTCGTGCTCGACCTGGGCCGCGGAGACCCGGTCACGCTGTCCACGCTGCGCGCGACGTGTCACCTGGGCGCGCACGTCGATGCGCCGAGCCACTACGATCCGAGGGGCGTGTCGATCGGAGAGCGGCCCCTGGATCCGTTTCTCGGGCGCTGCCGGTTGGTGCGGGTGGAAGTGAGCCTCGGAGAGCTCGTCACGCCCGGCATGGTGCGTGACGCCCTGCAGTCGGGACCGTGCGCCGCCCCTGACGGGCGGCCCGACGCCGCGCGTGTCCTGATCGCGACCGGGACGTACCCGGATCCGCTGGAATTCCGCCGTGATTTCGCCGCACTGTCGCCCGACCTGATCGACTGGCTCGCGGACGCGGGCGTAGTTCTCGTCGGGGTCGACACGCCAAGCGTCGACCCGGCCGACTCGAAGGAGCTCCCGGCACACGGGGCCGTGCGCCGGCATGACCTGAATATCCTCGAGGGCGTAGTGCTCGACGGAGTTCCACCGGGCCTGTACGAGCTGATCGCCCTGCCGCTGCGCCTGTCCGAGTTCGACGGAAGCCCGGTCCGGGCGGTGCTGCGAACCCTTCGCTAGAAGACTGTTGAAAAACTACAGCCTTCTAAGGGCTCCCGGCTACTGCGCCGCCATCCGGCCCCCGTCCACCGGCAGGTTGACTCCCGTCACGTAGGATGCGGCGGGCGAGGCGAGGAAACCTACCACCGCCGCGATCTCCGACGGATCGGCCAGACGGCGAAGAGGAATCCCGGCCTGCCACCCGGCTTCCACCTGTTCGACCGAAGAACCGCTCGCCGCGGCCATCGTCTCCGCCAGCTCCTCGAGGCGCGCCGTCGCCGTGTATCCGGGGAGAACACTGTTCACCGTCACGCCGAGCGGGCCGAGCTCGTGGGCCAGCGTGCGGGCCCAGTTGGCGACGGCGGCTCGCGTCGTATTGGATACTCCCAGCCCGGGAATGGGAGCGATCACCGAGATGCTGACGATGTTGATCACCCGGCCGTACCCGGCGTCGCGCATGCCCGGCAACATCGTCTGAACCAGGACCTGGCCGCAGCCGACGTGCGCGGAGATAGCCCGCTGGAAATCCTCCGGCGTCGCCTCGATCAGAGGTCCGTGCGGCGGACCGCCCGTGTTGTTCACCAGGATCTGTGCAGGCCCGGTTCGCTCGAGGTGCTCGGCCACGTTGCGGCGGACTTCCTCCACGTCGTTGAAGTCCGCGCACACCCACGAGTGACCTTCCCCGTGTGGCGTAGCGAGGCTTTCCGCCACCTCCCGCAGCGCAGCCTCGTTCCGGGCCACGAGGACGACGTCCGCTCCCCTTCCCGCCAGCTCTTCGGCGCATGCCCGGCCGATCCCCTGTGTGCTGCCGCACACGACAGCACGCTTCCCGGTCAGGTCTCCCATGTTGCCTCTCGCTTCAGCCGTGGCCGGCGGTCACTCGGTCTGCTTGCTCATCGTGAACACGGAATCGAACAGGTCTCCGGTGCAGTCATCGTCCACGACCGCTTCGCCGCTGACCGAAACGCCGCCTTCGGTGATGATTCCCTGGCCGCTCAGCACGCCGGTACACCCGCCGCCCCGCTCGTAATGCGAATCGAAGCTCAGGGTGTCGCCCGAGATCGACCCCTCGAAGTCGCCTGCGACTGTCTCCGGGCCGGCGAGCTCGATCTTCCCGTAGACGAGCCCGCCGGGTGACGTGGCGAGCTCCGCCGGGCCTGCATAGACGGTCCCCATGGCCTCGAAGGATGCGTCGTACATGCCGGTCATGTTGTAGGGATAGCCCTGGTCTCCCGGCATCGGGTTGCCGGAGCACGCGGCCAGCCCGAACGCAGCAGCCAGGATGATCCAACGTTTCCGTGTGTGCATGGTATGGCCTCCAGTTGTCCTGCCTGTCTCCGAGCCACCGTCGGCCGTGTTCGTGTGCAGCCGGGAAGCAGCTCCGTCAAGCGACCGAGAACTCGGACTCCTCGATCGCGCGATTCTCTTCCTCCGTCAGTTCGATCGCCGCCGATCGGACCGAGTCGAGGGCGTGCGACTCCGTGCGGGCGCCCGGTATGACAATCACGTTCGGCGCCCGACCGCGCACCCACGCCAGCACGACCGCGTGCGGCGATGCATCGTGCACCCGTGCAATCTCCGCCACGACGGGATGGTCCGGCAGCTTCCGGTTCAGGCGTCCCCCTCCTACCGGACTGTACGCGAGGAATCCGATTCCCGTTTCCGCCGTGCAGGACACGACACCCTCATCGATCGCTTCTCGGAAGAAGGGACTCAGCCGATTCTGCACGGTCGCTACCGGAACGATCTCGGAGGCCTCTCGAATCTGGTCGGCCGAGACGTTGGAAAGGCCGGCCCAGCGGATCTTTCCCTGCTCCCGCAGGTCCGCCAGCATACCGACGCTGTCGGCGAAAGGCACCGCGGGGTCCGGGGCGTGAAGCTGATACAGGTCGATCGTATCCACCCCGAGGGCCACCAGCGACGCCTCGCACGCGCTCCGCAGGTGCTCCGGGCGCGCGTCGTTCACCCACTGCCCGCCGGGCCGACGCAGACCGCCCTTGGTGGCTACCACGATCGAAGCGAGATCACCTGACCACTCGCGCAGCGCCCGCGCGATCAGGCGCTCGTTGTGGCCGATGTCTCCGTCATCGAGACAGTAGACGTCGGCCGTGTCGATCAGGGTCATGCCCGCGTCCAGGGAAGCGTGTAGGACCCGTACTGCCCCGGCTGAATCGGGCCTCCCCGCGATGGACAGAGGCATCCCTCCGAAGCCCACGACCGACACGTCGGGTCCGCCGGGACCGAGTGATCTCATATTCATGTGTCCATTATCCGAAGCATTTCCTCGACGCGCACTACCTTGACGCGAGGCCGTCCCTGCCGTTCACCCTCCGCCCGCTCCGCCGCGTCCAGCCTCCGCCAGTCGTCGAACGTCACGAACCGGACGCGTCGATCGGACAGGAGGCCGGGAATCGCCTCCGGCTCCGGGCTCTCCGGCTCTCGCAGTGCGTCCCCGCTCACCTCTTCCAGCATCGATGTTACGGTCTCGGCGGCGTCCGGCTTGTTCGTGCCGATGATTCCGGTCGGACCCCGCTTGATCCACCCGGCGACGTACTCCCGGGGAACCGGCTCTCCACCCGGCCCATCGGTCACGCGTCCCCTGACGTTGGGGATGAGGTCCCGGTCGGGATCGAACGGTACATCGACCAGCGGCACTCCCCGGTACCCGACGGACCGGAGAACCAGGCCGGCGTCGATGGAGTCGAAGCTGCCGGTTCCCTCGCTGCGCAGATAGCCCCCGGCACCCGCGACGAGGCGGTTATGCTCCAGGCGGACGGCCCCAACCTGACCGTCAGTCTCCAGGAGCTCGACGGGAGAAGTCAGGAAGCGCAACACCAGGCGGCGCTCCGCCCCGGTTGGCTCTCGTGCAGCGAGCTCGCGCAGGATGCTCATGTTCCTGTTCGCGACGCGGCTCCGCTCCGACTCGGCGGCGCTGGCCGCGTCCAGCTCCAGGTCGGCCGGGTCGATCACCACGTCGACACCGTCCAGGCGTCCCAGCTCCTTGAGCTCTACGTTCGTGAACTTTCCCTGCGCGGGGCCGCGGCGGCCCAGCATCACGACTTCCCGTACCGAACTGCGGCGGAGAGCCTCGAGCGCGTGATCTGCGATGTCCGTGCGGGCCAGTTCCTCCGGATCGGTGACCAGTATTCGTGCCACGTCAACGGCCACGTTTCCGTTGCCCACCACGACCGCAAACTCGTGCGACAGATCGAACGAACGGTCCGAGAAGTCCGGGTGGCCGTTGTACCAGGCGACGAACTCCGTGGCCGGATGGCTGCCCGGAAGGTCCTCTCCCGGAATCCCGAGGCGGCGGTCCGACTGCGCCCCCACAGCGTACACGACCTGGTGGTAGTGGCGCAGAAGGTCATTCCGATCGACGTCGACCCCGAAAGTAACATTGCCAAAGAACCGGACGTTCGGCTCCGACGCGATCCGATCGTACTTCGCGGTGACTTTCTTGATCGACGGATGGTCGGGCGCCACGCCCTCGCGCACCAGGCCGTACGGAGTCGGAAGCCGGTTGAACAGGTCCACCGAACAGGTGAGATCCGAGACCTTCAGAAGAGCGTCCACAGTGAAGAAACCGGCGGGGCCGGAGCCCACGACGGCCACGCGAAGCGGTCGTACATCGGATCCGAGTTGAGTGCTCACCAGAGCGGAGCCGTCCTCGCAAGACAGAACAGAGTGAAGCTGACGGCCGGATTCGCCGGACGCCCGCTCGATGCTCGACGGCTACACTATTCCCGCCCTGCCCACGGCGTCAAACACCCGGAAGGCTCAGGCCGTGGCCTCCCGTGGAATCGGCGCAGGCGCCTTCCCCCCTCCGACGTTGAAGCGGTAACCGAAATAGATGAGCACGATGCCCACGAGCTCGGTCACGTACAGGACTTCCACGTGGCCGAATCGAGTGAAGGATCCCCCGATACCCGGGAGCAGCGCTCCAATCGCGATGAGCCAGTTGCCGATCACACGGTGAGACATTCCGGGCGACTTCCGGTACTTGAGAGCAGAATACACGGCGCCCCCCACGAGGAAGATCACGGCATACAGGTTGATGAACGGGCTGAAGGCCCGTACCCAGGTCCACTCCATGACCCGACCGGAAAGCCGGTGCGTCTCCACGAGCGACATGTCGATGGGAGTCAGGAGCACGCACGTGGCCGCCACCACCGCCACGCTGAGCACGATGGCCGTGAGCCGGTCCGCTTTCTTCCGGTCCAGCAGCAGGTATACCGTGCCCTGGGCCAGAGGAAATCCTCCGAACAGCGCCCCCGAGATGTACCAGGCCCGGAACAGCGGCTCCTGCCAGCCGATCAGCGTGGTGAGGGACTCCGTGATCGTGCCAGCGGCGAAGGCGAATACCCCGATCGCCCACCAGAGAAGGTGCATGCCGCCCAACTCACGGTACCGGCGAAAAAGAAGGGTACCGAACCAGATCGAGAAGATGCTCGTGATGATGGGGATGAAGTGCACGAAGCTGCGCATTGTTTGCCCGTTTCCTTCCAGCGCCCGGATACGCCCCGGCCTCGGTTGCGTAGGCGTATCCGGAAGTGAGGGGTGCTCCAGCCGACCACTCGAATCAGAACGTCGAGGTCCAGCCGATCAGGAACGTCCTTCGCGGCTGTGGCCGGAAGAACGTGGCATTCGAGAACTCGGCGTAAAGCGCGTCTGTGAAGTTCTCGAGGCTGGCCGTGATGAAGTGCGAGGTGCGCCCGATCTGCGCGATTCGGAATCCGCCTCTCACGTTGTGCACGTTGAACGCCGGCAGCACGAAGCCTACAGCCGGCTGCGCGACCTGAGACATGCAGCTGTCGTTGGCCTCGGGGCAGATGGTGTTCCTGCCCTGGAATCGGAGATCATACGTGGCCCACCACCGTCCGCCCGGCTGGCGGTAAGTCAGGTCGCCGTTGAGGCGGGTTCGGTAGCTGTCAGCGATCGGACTGTTCTCATCCAGCACGTCCTCAGCGTCGAGGAAGCTGAACCCGGCGCCGATGGAAAATCCGACCGTCGGCGCCCAGCGGGCCCCGACCTCGATGCCACGGAACAGCAGCTCGGCCACGTTTACGTTCTGGAACACGTCGAGCCCGCCGATGACGGAATCCTGCACCGGCGCGATGCGGATGCCGTCGCGGATCTTGTTCCGGAACACGAAAACCTCGAACGATACGTTGCGCCGCGCATACTTCAGGCCCAGGTCGATGTTCACGCTCGTTTCGGACTCGAGGTCTGTCGCCGGGATCAGGAATCCGGAGCCCTCGGGGGTAGGGCCGTTGAAGTAGAGCTCGATGATGTTCGGCGCGCGGAAGCCACGACCGACCGTCCCGACAAGGTTCAGGGACGGGAGAACCTCCCACAGGAGGTTCGCGGAAGCCACCACCGTTTGAGCGTTGTTCGTGATCCCGACGACCAGCGGATCATCCAGGTTCTCGGTCTCGCGTGTCTCCGAGCGAATGTTCTGCCAACGGGCGCCAACGATCAGAGAGACCTTCCGGTGCAACTGCATGTCGCCCTGGGCGAATACGCCAAACCGATTATAGGTCGCGTTCGGCACGTTGGGCGTGTTGTCGATCTCGGGCGGCACCGGGGGTGCGTCGGCTCCCGTGAGAGCCGTCACCGTCATGTCGGTGTTCCGGGAGTTGTCGTGGTAGAAGTCCAGCCCGTACGTCAGGAGATGCTTGCCTCCCAGCAGCTTCGCGGCCTCAGCGCGCGTTCCGATGCTCGTAATGTCGGTGAAGTTGTGACTGTCGATCTGGAGGTTCACGTCCGAGCCCGGGCCGAACAGGTTCGGGATCCCGATGTCCTGCACGAGGTCCCGCTCGTTGTCCATGTAAAAGCCCGTGATGTCCAGCCGGTCGGCGAAGCCCCAGCTCAGATCGTGCGCCCGGTAACCCGCCGTCACCTTGCCGACCGTCTGATCAGGGTACTGAATGACGATGGACACGTCGTCCGGGGTGCCCAGGTCGTCGTTCGACACGTAGCCGAAGCCCGCGTCCTTCGCGTTATAGTACTCGCCCTTCACGAACGCGGAGTGCTTCGTGTCAAAGCTGTAGTCCAGGAGCAGGCTGTAGTTCTGGTCCTCGACGCCTGTGTCGTTGACCTCGGTCCTGCCGTCCAGCGTTATATCGCCGAAGCTGCCCGAGGGTGCGAAGTAGTTACCGGCATTGCGGTACGAGGCGGTTCCGCGGAAACCGACGCGGCCAATTCGGCCGAACAGATCCATGGTCGGGCGCAACTGCTCGCCCTCGTCCCGGTAGAGAAAGGTCACACGACCACCGTAAATGTCGCCGGCGCTCAAGGAAGGGACGTCCGACGTACGAAGGTTGATCACGCCGCCGATCGCGTCCGTGCCGTACAGCACCGACGCCGGACCACGCACTACCTCTACCTGCGACACGGCGTTCACGTCCACGATTGCCGGTAGCTCCCCGAAGTCCTGCTGACGGCGGGCGTTGTTCAGGCGAAGCCCGTCCTCGAGAAGGAGGATCCGCTGGCCGCGCTGGCCCCGGATCGTGGGTCTCGTCTGATTCGTGCCTACACCGTTGACATCGACGCCGGGCAGTCCTTTCAGAATGTCCGCCGCGGTGTTCGGTGAAATCGCTCGCAGGGCCACGGTGTCCAGCACGGACACCGGCGCCGCGATGACGAAGAGCTCCTTGGGATCCCGCGTGGCCGTGACGGCGATGGGCTGCATGATGACCGGTTTCTCGGCGGCCACGCTGTCAGCCTCTGCCTCGGGAGTTTCCTGCGAAAAAGCGGACTCGGGAACGGCGAGAAGGAGTGCGAAGAAGAGTACGCAGAAAGTGACTCCGCGAAGAACTCCCGCCGCACGAGCGGATGAACTGGACACTGTTACCTCCTGTAACGCCCTTAGGGGGACCAATCCTGTTGGAGGGGACGCCCTTTCAGGCCTCCCCTCCAGCTTTCAAAGGAGAGCGTGGGAACACGTTACAGGTGAGGAAGTGGGACGAAAATTCGCAATTGTACTGAAGAAGTGGTCCGAAAATCTACGGAATTCGACGAATTGTCCCGAATTACAGGGCGGCGGCGGCAAGGTCCCGTGGAGGTCCAGGTCGCTGCCAGGGACTCTCAGTAGGGAGCCGCGTCGTCGAGCAGACCGGCATCCAGGGCGAAGCGCGTCAGGCCCGCGACGGTTCGGATGTCCAGCTTCCGCATCAGGCTCTCCCGGTGACTCTCGACCGTGCGGCGGCTGATCCCGAGGTCCACCGCGATCTGCTTGTTGCTCTTGCCGGCAGCAATCCCCTTCAGCACGTCCAGCTCACGCGCCGTCAGAACATGGAGGCCCGGGCCCTGCTCCCCTCCCTCGTCGCCTCGGAGGCCTGCCGCC
>CAXMRU010000013.1:0-8832 GCA_964195715.1 Akkermansiaceae bacterium
CGGCTCACGGCCTCCAGTCCCTGCTTGCTCATCGACTTGCCCACCGAGTCGAGCAGTCGCTGCCCGACGCTGGCCACGCGGCCTCCCACCTGCAGGTCTGCCCGGTACTTCATCAGCGTGCCGCCGTCGAGCTCTTCAAACACGACGTTGGCGATGCCCTTTACGAAGCCGGCCTTGCCCTTGCCATCCACGTGCATGTGGAAACGCTCGGGGCGCACCTTGTCCTTCAGCTCGACGACCACCGTGAACCGCGCCGCCGTCACCGGGCCGATGCTGACCTCCATCTCGCCTTCATACCGGTCCTCGGCCGTCATTTCGAGGAGGGTCCCGGGAAGGGCGCCGGACAGGATCTCCGGGTCATGCAGCCCGTCGTACAAGGCCTCGCGCGGCGCGTCGAACGTGAACTCGGACTCGATCAGCATGGCTATCCTCTCTCCCCGGCGTCGCGGGCGTCGCGAATGAGCTCGAACAGGCGATTGGGACTGAGTGGCATCTCGAGCACCTCGAATCCCTCGATGCCGAGCGCGTTCTCGAAGGCCTGTGCGAACAGCGCTCCCACCGGGATCGCCCCGGCTTCTCCGACGCCCTTCACGCCGAGTGGGTTCAGCGGCGACGGAGTCTCGACGTGCGCGGTCTCGATGTGCGGCACGTCCGTGGCGGTTGGCAGAAGGTAGTCCATGAACGAGGCGTTCAGGAGCTGCGCTCCCTCGTCGAACACCAGCTGCTCGTAAAACGAATTCCCGATCCCGTGCGCCACGCCACCGTGGATCTGCCCCTCGACGATCATCGGATTGATGACGCGGCCGCAGTCGTGGACGACCACGTAGCGCAGGATGTCGATCTCCGCAGTCTCCGGATCGACCTCGAGGATCATCGCGTGGACGCCGCTCGCCGTGACACCGCGTTCAGGGCCGAAGTATGCCGTCGCCTCGAGACCCGGATCCGTGCCGGGGGTCACCGCGCCGCGCAACGGGTTGGCGAGAGCCGCCAGGTCGCCGAGCGAGATCGACGCCCCGGATCCGACCACGCGCACTAGACCGTCCGCCAGCTCGAGGTCCTCCTCGGCCGCGCCGAGCACGGAGCTGGCGAGGGTGAGGACCTTCTTTCGCACCGCGACGGCCGCAGCGTGACAGGCGTTCCCCGCGACGACCGCACCGCGGCTGGCGAACGTTCCTGTGCCCCAGCTGAAGCGGGCCGTGTCGCCCGTCACCACCTCTACGTCGTCTGCGCCCACACCGAGCTGCTCGGCCGCGATCTGCGCGAACGACGTGAAGTGACCCTGGCCCTGCGTGCCGACGCCGGTCGCCAGGTTGATGCGGCCGCCCGGCTCGATCCCCACGCGGGCGCCCTCGTAGGGGCCGACGCCCGTGCCCTCGACGTACGAGACGATCCCGATCCCCACGTGCCGTCCCTCGGCCCGCGCCGTCGCTCCCACTCCGGACTCGAACCCGGCGTAGTCGATCATCTCGACCGCCCGGTCCATGGCCTCGGCATAGTTGCCGCTGTCGTACACCAGCGGTGCGAAGTCCTGGTAGATGATCTCGTGGTCGTGCGGGAACTCGTCAGGCGTCAGGTAATTGCGGCGTCGGATCTCGACCCGGTCGATCCCTAGCTCGTCCGCCGCCCGGTCCAGGAGGCGCTCCATCACGAACACCCCGTGCTGCCGGCCGGCCCCGCGCACGGGCGTCACGATCGGCTTGTTCGTGAAGACCATCCGGAATTCGGTGTAGTAGTTGGGCACTCGGTAGGGGCCGAGAAGCGTGCACTGGGTGTTGATCGGGAGCGTGAGGCCATACGGGTTGTAGGCGCCGGTGTCGCACAGGAAGACGTCCCGCACCCCGAGAACGTGGCCGTCCTCGTCCACCGCGATCTCTGCCTCGTGCACCTGCCCGCGCTCCTGCGTCGTGGCGAAGAAGCTCTCCTGCCGGTCCTCGATCCACTTCACCGGACGGCCGAGCCGCATCGAGATCCACGGGAGGAGCACTTCCTCGGGGTAGAACATCATGATCTTCGGCCCGAAGCCGCCGCCGATGAACGGGGCGATCACCCGGACCTCCGACTGCGGAAGTCCGAGCATGGCGGCGAGCCCGTTCCTGATCGGGATCGGGGCCTGCGTCGTGTCCCACACCGTGAGCTCGCGGCTGCGGGCGTCCCAGTTCGCCACCACGCCCCGGTTCTCCATCGGGGCCGACGCGCCGCGATCGTACAGGAACCTCCGTGTGATCACTCGGTGTGCCTGCTCACGGACCGCTTCCCACGCGCCCTTCTCCTGGATCACGTGCGCGGCGAGGTTCGACTCGAGCTGCTCGTGGATCCGCGGGGCGTCCGGCTCGAGTCCGGCCTCCATACCAGCCACGGCGGGCAGCGGGTCGATGTCCACTTCCACCAGCGCCACCGCATCCTCCGCCTCGTACCGGCTCCGCGCCACCACCACGGCGATCGGCTCGCCCACGTGCCTCACCTTGTCTCGCGCCAGCGGTACCTGCGTCGCGGCGTGGAACTCCAGCCTGTCGATCGGGGGAGGGGGGACGAGCAGCGGGCCTGGCTCCCAGTAGTCGCCCAGGTCGTGCGCCGCGTAGGCAGCTACGACCCCCGGGTGCTCGAGTGCCGCGGATAGGTCGACCCCCTTCAGGATCCCGTGCGCGTAATCGCTCCGAACGAACGCCGCGTGCAGCATCCCGTCGAGGTGGACGTCATCTACGAACAGGGCCTCGCCGGTCAACAGGCGCCGGTCCTCGTTGCGACGTGGAGACGCCCCGATCTGGCTGGGGCGGGCAGGGGCCTCGGTGGCCGGAGCCGTGAAAGTCGCGTCGTGGCTCACGGGCGCATCCTCTCGGCCGCCAGTTGCACGGCCTTCACCACGTTCTGGTAGCCCGTACAGCGGCACAGGTGACCCGACAGGATCTCGCGGATCTGCTGCTCGTCCGGGTCGGGGTTCTGTTCGAGGAAGGGGACGAGCGTCATCAGGATGCCCGGCGTGCAGAACCCGCATTGCAGGCCGTGCGCCTCCCGGAACGCAGCCTGGATCGGGTGGAGGTCGGCGTCCTCCGGGTGCGGGATGCCGGATCCGTCGGCCGGCTTCGCGAGACCTTCGACGGTGGCGATCTCCGAACCATCCGCCTGCACCGCGAACATCAGGCACGAACGCACGGACTCGCCGTTCACGAGAACTGTACAGGCGCCGCACACGCCATGTTCGCACCCCACGTGGGTGCCCGTCAGCTGGATCTCGTGTCGGAGGAAATCACTGAGGAGGAGGCGCGGCTCGACGGACCGGTCGTACGTCTTCCCGTTCACGGCCAATCGGATGGTCAGCTTCTCGCCCAACCGCTATGCCCCTTGTCCTGGATTGCCCATGTACACTGCAGAAGCGCAGAAGCGTACCCTACAGAATAGCCACAACCGGCGGAAACCCGCTAGGCGAGGGCCCGGAGTTGCCCTCACCTCCCGGATCGGGCGATCTTGGGCGGCCGAACCGAGGCCCGACACCAGGAGCGACTGACTACATGACAGGTACGACCAGCTATCAGAGGCTGTTTGCCGAGTTGAAGCGCCGGCGCGTGTTCAAGGTAGCTGCGGTTTACGGCGCCGTGGCTTTCGTAGTGCTCCAGGTCGCCGATATCATGGTTCCGGCGCTCGCCCTGCCAGAATCGGTCACCCGGGCGATCGCACTGCTTCTCATCCTGGGGTTTCCGATCGCCCTCGTCATGGCGTGGGCCTTTGAAGTCACGCCAGAGGGGATGAAGCGTACCGGGGATCCCACAGAGGGCGAAATCGAATCCATCGTGGCCGAGCCGAGGTCCCGCCGCTGGCCGAGCGGCGTGCTGGCGCTTGCCGGGATCAGTGCGCTGGTTGTGGGCGCGTTCTTCGTGCTCCGCCCCGAGGTGACGTTCCGGGGTCCGCGCGAGGCCGCGGCCGGGGAGGCGTTGCCTGCGATCGCCGTGCTCCCGTTCACGGTCAGCGGACCGGACACGGAGTTCTGGCGCGAGGGTCTGGCGAACACGCTCTCCACGAGCCTGAATGGTCTCGCCGGCCTTCGTACCGTCTCCAGCCGGACCGTGCTGTCACGATGGGATAGTGCGATCGGCGAGGGAGACCCGGACCTCGAGGCCGCCCTGGAAGTGGCGCGGCGGGCGGGCGCAGCCTACGCGGTGATCGGCGACCTGGTGGTGGCGGGCGCCCGGACGCAGCTGTCAGCCGATGTGTACGAGGTGGAAACCGGTCGGCAGCTCGGACAGGCTCGCTCGGCCGGCTCGATGGAGGGAGACAGCGCATTCGCTCTCATCGACCGGTTCACCGTCGAGATCGTTCGTGTCGCCCCGACGTCGGACGAGGCTGGCGTCCCCAGGGTGGATCTGGCCCGGCTCACGACCACTTCCGTGGACGCGCTGAAGGCGTACCTGGAAGGCGAAGCGCAGTATCGACGCTCTGACTTCGTCGCCGCGATCGACGCCTACCAGCGCGCCATCGATATCGACTCCACGTTTGCCATGGCGCACTATCGGATCTCCAAGGCTTATGGGTGGGAGCGGGGGAGCGGCGCCGTATCGGGACACCACCTCTCCGCCCTGCGGTTGGCCGACCGCCTCCCCGAGCGGGAACGGGCCCTCGTAGAGGGTAACGTCGCTTTCCTGCAGTGGCGGGTGCACGACGCGATCGAGATCCTGCTCGAGGCCGTCAGGCGATACCCGGACGACTTCGAGGCGTGGTACCTGCTGGGCGACATTTACTACCACCAGGGAGAGCAGGCGCTCGAGGATCCGCTGGCGCAGAGCGAGCGGGCGTTCGGTAGGGCGCTCGAACTCGATCCGTCCGTCGGGCCGACCCACATTCACCTGATCGAGAACGCTTTCGTGATGGGTGACAGCGCGCTGGTTCGCCAACGGCTGGAAGCATTCCGCGAAATTGCCGGCGAGAGCGCGACGATGAGGGCAAACGACCTGTCCTTCGCGATCGCTTTCGGCGACGAGTCGACCCGAGAAGCGGCCTTCACCGTGCTCGACACGGCCTCGTTCCGGGATCGAAACGCACTGGCCACCGTCTCGGCTGACCTTGGGCACCCCACGATGCTGGCTCGGAGGGCGGAGGCTATCGAGCACTTGCTTCAAGCGGGCCTGACGGAGGACACGGAGGTCAACCTCACATTCAATCTCGTATTGACCGCGATGGATCGTGGCCGCTGGGGCGACTTTCACGAGGCCATGTCTGACCCGCGCGTGAGCGACGCCCGGGCCTTCCTGACATACATGGCGTGGCAGGCCGGCCTTGCGGTCCCCGAGGCCGCCATCCGTGAGGGACTGACTCTCACGGAGGCGGATTCGACGGACGACGGGAGCGACTTGGCCCGGCTGTTGATGGCTGCCGAACAGGGGCGTGTGGCTGCTGTGGAGGCCCGCCTTCAAGGCTGGCGCATCTACGCCGATTCTCTAGAAGCATCGGGCGATTCAGCGGGGGCCAGGCAGACTCACTGGCTTGAACAGATGCTGGAGGCGAGGGCCCAGTGGGCCGCCGGGAACCCGGAGGGAGCTCTCATCCGCCTCGAGCCCCTGCAGCGCGAGGCCACCGGGCCTCGATTCATGACCGCCATCAACGGCATACAACGCTTCTGGCTTGCCGATCTGAACCTCGAGCTCGGCAACACGGAGAAGGCCGAGCTCTACTACCGCTCGCTGATCGATCAGGCACGTGCCGTGCTCGCCCTGGCGAAGATCCGCGACGAGGCGGGCGATCCCGATGAGGCGGCCCAGCTGTACGCACGTTTCATCACTCTGTGGAAAGACGCGGACCCGGAGCTCCAGCCTCAGGTCGAAGAGGCCCGGACCCGGCTTCAGGAAATCGTGCGGGCGCGCGGGTAAGCCCGGCCCAGGCGCTGGTGGCCGCAGGCCGCAGTGGGATGTCGTGCGCGACCACCCGAGATACCTTGAGACCATGGAGACCCTGAATCTACCATACCAACCCGTGAGCCTGCATCCATGAGCGCACCCGGATACCAACGGTTCTTTGCCGAGATGAAGCGGAGGAAGGTGTTCCGCGTGGCGGCCGTGTATGGGGGTACGGCGTTCGTCGTGCTGGAGGGCGTGGCCCTGCTTGCCGATGGACTCACCCTGTCGCCGGGCGTGCTTCAGACCGTCACCGTAGTCATCCTGGCCGGATTCCCGATCGCTCTCGCGCTCGCCTGGGCGTTCCAGGTCACCCCCGAGGGCGTGCGGCGCACCGATCCCGCCACGACGGCGGACATCGACGCGATCGTCGCCCAGGCGCGTGGCAAACGCTGGCCGGCGGGAATCCTCGGGCTTCTCGGAGGCGTCGCCATCGCGACCGCCGGCTGGTGGGCGTTCGGGACCAATCCGACGACCGATACTTCGGCCGGCAACGCTGCCTCCAGCGAATTGAGGGCACCCGTTGCCGCGCAGGCCGACGTATACCTGGCGTCCCTCGCCGTCCTGCCGTTCGCGAACCGTAGCGCCGATCCCGAAAACGAGTACTTCACCGACGGCGTGCACGATGACATTCTCACCGCGCTGTCCAGGCTCGAGGACCTCAAGCTCATCTCGCGCACATCGGTCATGCGGTATCGGGACACCGAGACCAGCATCCGGGAAATTGGCCGGGAGCTCGGGGTGGCTACCGTGCTTGAGGGGAGCGTCCAGCGATCCGGGGAGAGAGTTCGCATCACGGTGCAGCTGATCGACGCCGAGACCGACGACCACCTGTGGGCGGAGACGTACGACGAGGAGCTGACGGCGGCCAACATTTTCGCGATTCAGAGCGACGTGGCACGCCAGATTGCTGGTGCGCTTGAAGCGACGCTGGTGGCCGGCGGGCCAGTCGAGATCCGGCCGCCACCCACAGAGAGTCTGGAGGCCTACGACCGGCTCACGGAGGCCCGCTTCCTCCTTGCCTCGCGGAGGGCGGATAACATGTTGAGGTCCGTCGACCTGTTCCGCGAGGCCATCTCGCTCGACTCGACGTATGCGCCGGCACACACGGGCCTCGCGGAGGCCTACCTCATTCTCTATTCCTGGGACGCGTTCACCCTGGACGAGATCAAACCCCTCGTGGAGTCTTCGCTGGATCGGGCCCTGGCACTCGATCCGCTGCTGGGAGAAGCGCACACTGCCCGCGCGCTCTATCTGCGGAATCTGGGCCGGTTCGAGGAGTCGCAACGGGAGTGGAGAAGGGCTATCGAGCTCGTCCCGGGTCACGCCAACGCGCACCACTGGTTCGGGATCATGCTGTGGGAGTTGGGCCGGTTCGACGAGTCGCGCATCGAGCTGCGCCGGGCCCTGGCGCTCGACCCGTTATCCCGCATCATCAATACGAACGTGGGCTTCGGCGAGTACTTCGCGCGCGACTACGTTGCTGCGATCGACCAGTACATGAAGTCCCTGGAGCGATTCCCGGACTTCAGTTACACGTGGATTCTTCTCTCTGCCGCTTACTCGCTGAACGATCAGCACCAGGACGCGGTACAGGCAGCGCGGAAGGCGCTGGAACTCAGCCCGGGGGACAGCAACTGGACCCTGATGCTGGCAGCCGCACTGGCCCGCGCGGGCGACGTAGCGGAAGCCAGGCGCGTCATGGCGTCGGCATCGGCCGGGGACCCAACACGATTTGCCCTCGTGCACGCGGCGCTCGGCGACACGGACGAGGCCTTCCACTGGCTGGACCTGGCCCTCGACGAGGGGTCACCCTTTATATCCGAGCTCGCCGATCCAGGGTACGACCCGATCCGGGACGATCCCCGATTCCAGGTGGCGCTGGTGCGGGTGGGACTGGCTGAGTAAGGAATCAGCTCGCCGGGCCCTGTACCGAAGCCGGCCCTGTGCGCGGCCGCACCCCATTACTCGGACAGTTTCCTAGCCAACCTTTGTGCAGGCTCGAGCGGTCTAACCGCCGGAACCTTGCCACTCGCTCGACCGGAGGCACTGTGGTACCCGGACGCCCGACCCGAATGACTCTCCTGCCCGCCCTGTCCGTTGCCCTCACCCTGCTCGCCGCTGCCTGCGGTGGTGCCGGCGATGAGTCAGGCCTTCAGACCCGCTGGACCGCCGCCGTGGACACGGTCGGAGATACCGTCATCATCCGCACGATCTCGGGGCAGGTGTGGGAGACCGACAAGACGCTCGTTTCTGAGGTGAGCATTGGGGTTCTGGATGGCGATGCCGAGTACCAGTTCGGCGACCTTCGTGCGATCGCTGCGGATGAAGGAGGCCGGATGTATGCGTACGATGCGCACGGGCCGGTGCTGAGGGTCTACTCGCCCGACGGCACCTGGCTGCGCGACATCGGACGTGAGGGAGAAGGCCCCGGAGAGTACAAGCGACCCGATTCCGGGCTGTCGATCCTGCCGGACGGCCGGGTGGCGATGCGCGACCCGGGCAATGGCCGCATCATCTTCTACTCACCGGACGGCGAGTACCTGGACTACTTCCGCATCGCGGGGAGCTTTAGAACCAGCAGCCCGCTGATCGCCGACACATCCGGTGCCCTGGTGACCTTCATCATCACCAACCTCGGGACGTCGGTGTTCGAATGGGAACGCGGTCATGCCCGCTTCCACGCCGACGGCACCGTTGACACGCTCGCGATGCCGGATTTGGCATACGAGGAAGCCATGGTGAGTGGGCAGCACGAGGGCAGCAGCAGCACGAGCAATGTCCCGTTCACTCCGTTCCAGGCCACGGCGTACAGCCCGTTCGGCTATTACATCGTCGGGATCAGCGAGGACTACTCTTTCGATCTCCTGCGGCCGGAAAGCGTGCTGCGGCTGAGCAGGGCGTACGAGCCGGTGCCCGTCGATCCCGGTGAAGCGGCGGCTGAGCGCGAGCG
>CAXMRU010000014.1:0-5968 GCA_964195715.1 Akkermansiaceae bacterium
TCGCGATCGTCGGTTCGTCGCTTCTTGCTCCCCGGCCGGTTTCAAGCCAGGAGACCGCCGCAGGTGTGCCCGACCTGGACGCCTGGGTCGGACGAGCACGGGAGACCTTCGAAGTCCCCGGGATCGGCGTGACGATCGTGAAGGACGGAGAGGTGGTGTTGGCGAAGGGGTACGGCGTGCGCCGCCTCGGCGAGCCCGAGCCGGTGGACGAACGCAGTCGATTCGGGATCGCGTCCAATACCAAGGCGTTCACGGCCACGGCGCTCGGCCTCCTCGTGGAGGAGGGCAAGCTCGAGTGGGATGGCCGCGTGATCGACTACCTGCCGTGGTTCCGGATGTGGGACCCGTGGGTGACACGCGAGATCACCGTACGAGACCTTCTCGTTCACCGGAGCGGTCTGGGTCTGGGGCAGGGAGACCTGCTCTACTGGCCGGAATCGAACGTGACACGGAAGGAGATCGTGGAGGCCGTTCGCCACCTTGAGCCGGCGACCAGTTTCCGTAGTGCTTACGCCTACGACAACATCCTGTATCACGCGGCCGCGCTTGTGATCGAGGAGGTCAGCGGGCTCACCTGGGAGGACTTCGTTCGCTCCCGGATCATCGAGCCGCTCGGCATGGAGGACACGCGGGTCACACGGGCATCCACGGTGGAGGAGGGCAACGTCGCGACGCCGCACGCGCGGATCGAGGGAGTGGTGCGTCCCGTGGCGCCGCTCGCCGCCACGGCCACCAACGCGGCCGGCGGGATCAACTCGACGGCGGCAGACATGGCGAAATGGCTGATAGTCCAGCTCGATTCCGGTCGGGTGGCGGGCGCGGACCGCCTGTTCAGCCCACGCACGACGCGCGAGCTGTGGAGTCCAGTGACCCCGATGCCGATCTGGAGGCGGCCGGACGCCCTGGCGCCCCTGCAGCCGCAGTACCTGGCGTACGCTCTCGGTTTCGTCATCCGCGACTATCGCGGCCACAAGCTCGTGACACACACCGGGGGGCTCCCCGGCTACGTATCGCGCGTCGCCATGGTCCCGGATCTCAAACTCGGCATCGCCGTGATGACCAGCCAGGAGATGGGGGCCGCTTTCGAGTCGATCACATTCTACATTCTGGATTACTACCTGGAGGCGGAGTCCCGCGACTGGATCGGCGCGTGGCGAGACCTTGTGGCCCGGCGCGACTCGGCCGTCGCGGCGCGGGATCTGTCGGAAGCGGCCGCCCGGGACACCTCCTCGCGCCCGTCGCTCGCGCCTGCCGCCTACGCGGGCAACTACCGCGACGCCTGGTACGGCGACGTGGCGATCACGGAGGGCGACGGTGGGCTCGAAATCCAATTCGGCCGGACTCCGTCGCTCCTCGGCGACCTGGAGCACTGGCAGTACGAGACGTTTCTCGTGCGGTGGCGGGACCGCGAGCTGCGCGCCGACGCGTTCATCACGTTCGAGCTGGCGACGGACGGGAGCGTGGCGGGCGCGCGGATTAAGGCCGCTTCACCCTCCGTCGACTTCAGCTACGACTTCCACGACCTGGATCTGCGGAGGGTGCCATGACCCTCATTGTCACTCTGGCCGGACTCATCATACTAGGGATCGGCCTCACGATTCTGTTCTCGCCCGCTCGTCTGCGGTGGGCCCTCCGCTCACTCATAACGCGACGCATGCTGCCCGTGCTGTCGATCGTCCGGATCGGCTTCGGGATCGTGTTCGTGCTGGCAGCTCCGTCCACGCGTCTGCCCGCGTTCGTCCTGGCGTTCGGCCTGTTCATGATCCTGGCCGGCGTGCTGCTTCCCATCCTCGGAATCAAGCGCCTGCAGACGTGGTCGGACGAGTGGTTGAAAAGACCCGATGGCGTGATTCGCGGGTGGTCCCTGCTCGCGATCCTTCTTGGCGTCTTGCTGGCTTGGGCCGGAACCTGACGCACGTCGGGCCGGGCTACGACCGCTCGCACCACTCGCGGGCGTTCTGAAACATCCGGAGCCAGGGCGAGGGAAACGGCTGGCCCTGGTCGGCGGCGGCCCTGATCCGGTTGCGCCACTCGGGTGGATTCCAGCCACACTGCCAGCTCAGGAATCCGCGCTCCGGATGCGGCATGATCGCCAGGTGCCGGCCGTCGGGAGAGCACAGAGCGGCAATCCCGTTCGCGGATCCGTTCGGGTTGAACGGATAGCGCTCGGTCACCTCGCCCCCGTCATCCACGAAGCGGACGGGTGCCAGGCCCTCGGCTTCCACGCGCTCGAGAACCGCTCCGTCCGGGAAGAACGCGCGGCCCTCTCCATGAGCGAGCCACACGCCGAGGGTCGCGTCTTCCATCCCCCGCAGCATCACCGAGGGGCTCTCGAGGATGCGTACGGTCGTGTACCGGCACTCGAACCGGTCCGAGACGTTGCGGATGAAGCGGGGCTGCAGTTCGTCCGCTATCCCATGCCACGGGATCCAGCCGAGCAACGCCTCGAGCTGGCATCCGTTGCAGACGCCGAGGCTGAAGGTGTCGGGGCGCGAAGCGAACACGTCGAACTGGTCCGCCAGCTCGGGATGGAAACGGATCACGCCGGCCCAGCCCTTCGCCGAGTCCAACACATCGGCGTAGCTGAAGCCGCCGACGAACGCGATGCCCTGGAAGCCCTCCAGGCGGATCCGGCCGGCGAGCAGGTCGGACATCGCGACGTCCCACGTCTCGAAGCCGGCCAGGAAGAAGGCCGAGGTCATCTCGCGGTCCGAGTTGGATCCTTCCTCCCGCACGATCGCCACCTTCGGCTTCGCGGCTCGGATCAGAATTTCAGGTGTCGTCGGCGTCATCTCCCACGGAACGCGATACGTGGGCGCGATCCGGTCGCGGAGGCCGGCGCGTTCCTCGGCCACGCATGCCGGATTGGCCTGTAGAGCGTCGAGCTCGAAGCTGGTCGTCTCCCATGTATCCCTCAGGTCCCGCATGTCCGCTTCGAGGACGATTTCACCGCCGATCGCGACGCGGATCTCCGGAGCGGAAATCGCCCGCCCGATGTCGTAGCACGGCACATTCGCGGCATGGAACATGGCTACGGCACGATCGGCTTTGCCCGCCGATACCTCCATGGCGAGACCGAGCTCTTCGTTGAACAGAATCGAAAGGGCATCCCGGGCATCGCCGGGCAGCTCGATCTCGAGCCCACAGTTTCCGGAGAAAGCCATCTCGAGAAGCGTCGTGATCAGGCCGCCATCACTGCGATCGTGGCCTGCTGTGATCGATCTCTCCCGGAGCAGGCGTTGTGTCACCTCGAAGGCCCGCTTGAACTGCGGCGGATCCCCGAGGTCCGGCGGATCGTCCCCGACCTGTGCGAACACGTGGGCCAATGCCGAGCCGCCGAGCCGGTGGAGGCCATGCGCGAGATCGACGTAGAGGATGCGGCCGGTTTCCGGCAGCTCCAGGTCGGGAGTGAGGATCTTCGTCACATCGGGGCACGTCACGTAGGCGGACACGACGAGTGAGCCGGGAGCCTTCACCGTCTCGTCCTCACCGGCGGGGCCGGGCGCCAGGGCCGCCATCGACAGGCTGTCCTTGCCCCCGTCGATCGCGATGCCCAGCTGCTGCAGGCAGGCACTCAGAGAGGCGGCGGCCATCGCCAGGTTGGCACCCTCGCCGGGGAGTTTCGCCGCCCACATCCAGTTACCGGAGCACTTCACGTCTTCCAGCGCGCTGACCGGTGCCCATACCAGATTGGTGAGCGCCTCACCGATGCACATCCGGGCCATGGCTACCGGGTTGAGGAGGCCCTTGATCGGCTGCTCGCCGATGGCCGTAGCGCCACCCGTGACCCCGAAGTGGCTCTGCCCGATCACGGCCACGTCGGAGACGGTGAGTTGTAACGGGCCCGCGCATGGCTGGCGCGCCACGAGCCCTGTAACGCACCGGTCGACCTTGGTGGTGAGGAAGCGCTTCGACCCGACGGAGAGCAGGCGGAGAACCCGGTCGAGCGCCTCGGCCACGGAGAGCTTCGCCGGCAGCTCGAGTGGCCGCAGCTCGGGATCGGTCCGCTCGAGCTCGAAGACCTTCCGGGGCATGTCGCCGAGCACGGCGTCAAGGTCCAGGTTTACAGGCCTGGAGTCGTCCCGCTCGTCGTGCAGCACGATGCGCCCGTCGCCGGTGACCCGGCCCACGAACGCGATCGGCACCTTCTCCCTTTCGGCCAGGGCGCGGAGCAGCTCCTCGTGCTCCGGCCGGAGCAGCAGGGCGTCGTTCTCCTGGTACTCGGCGCCCCAGATCTCCAGCACTGACAGCGACTCGTCGCCCACCGGGATATCACGCACCTCTATCCGTGCCCCCGCAGGCTCGACGATTTCCTTCAGCACGTTGCAGTTTCCGCCGGCGCCCTGGTCGTGGATACTGACGATCGGATTATCGTCGCCCAGCTCGACGCACGCCCGCAGCACCCGATTAACCTTCTGCTCCATCTCGGCGTCGCCACGCTGCACGGCGTTGAAGTCCAGTTCAGCCACGTTCTCGCCCTGCACCATGCTGGAGGCCGCGCCCCCGCCCATCCCGATGCGATAGGCCGGCCCGCCGATCTTCACGACCCACATGCCGGTCTCGGGCAGGTCTTTCTCGGTGTGACGGGCGTCGATCTGCCCGATCCCACCGCTGAACATGATCGGCTTGATCCACTCGCGGCGCTCGCCGCCCGGCAACCGCAGCCCGAAGGACCGCGTGTATCCCTGGATCAGCGGCTCGCCGAACTTGTTGCCGTAGTCGGACGCCCCGTTCGAGGCCTCGATCTCGATCTCGAGCGGTGAGGCCAGGTTCGACGGGTAGGCGAACGCGCGGTCCTCCCACGGCAGTTCGTAGCCCGGGATGTAGAGATTTCCGACGCAGTACGCGGCCGTCCCGGCTACCACGAGCGAGCCCTTCCCGGCGGCGTGCACGTCCCGGATCCGGCCCCCGGTACCGGTTTCCGCACCAGGGAACGGAGCTATGCCTGACGGGAAATTGTGAGTCTCGGCGGTGAAGATGATGTGGTAATCCGCTTCCGCCGGGACCATGCGCCCCGGCTGGCCGGGCCACTCGGGAAGGAGCGTACGGATGCCATAGCCCCGGATCGCGCTCGAATTGTCCTTGAAGGCGATGACACTGTTTCCCGGGTTGGCGTCGAGCGGCGCCCGCAGAAGCTCCATCAGGCTCTTCGGCGCTTCCATGCCGTCGATGATCAGGCGGCCCTTGAAGAACCAGTGCCGGGAATGCTCGCTGTTGGACTGCGCGATGTCGAACAGCTCGACGTCCGTCGGGTCGCGGCCGACGTCCTCGCGAAACAGGCGTGTGTAGTAGTCGAGGTCCCACTCGTCGAATGCGAGTCCCATACGCCGGTTCACGCGCTCGATCGCGAGGCGTCCCTTCTCCATTACCGGGATCGTCCCCACGGGCTCCGGCTGGACTCCGTGCTCGAACGTGTCGAGCGGCGCCGGATAGGGGCACTCAGTCATGCGGTCGTGAACCTCGGAGAGGAAACGCGTGACCTGCTCCTCTCCCAGCGCTCCGTCCGCTTGGAGCAGGTACCGGCGGGACCTCTCGATCCGGCGGACGCGGTCCAGGCCGCAGGCCCGGCACACCGACACGGCATTCGTGGACCACGCCGTCGTGAAACTCATCCGGGGACCCACTTCCACGAGAAGGCGTCCAGCAGCGCCTCGTCTGAGTCCGTCTTCGTCCGCCCCCGCCGCCAGGAAGCTGCGCTCGCCGAAACCCTCCGGTTCGAAAGTCTCGCTCAGGAGCCAGGTGAGGATCCGCTTGTCCGAATCGGTCAGCGCGCCGTCCGTCTCGACGTTGAAGCAGTGTTCTGACCGGATGTCGGCGATGCCGCTCGAGATTCGTGCGCGAGCCCGGTCGAGTAGACCCGCGCGAGCCGCTTCCGAAAGACCCGGAGTGCGATAGAAATGCAGAAGACCCATAACCGCTCAGGGTTTTGCAGCAACCTGTCAGGATGCCTGGAGTCGAGAGTCAGGCC
>CAXMRU010000015.1:0-10060 GCA_964195715.1 Akkermansiaceae bacterium
TGGCGCTCTCTCGACACCAGGGAATCCAGAGCATGGGTCAGCTTCTGAGCATAGGAATGGTGTGCGTCCTGCTCTCGACCCTCATCGTCCTGCCGGCGCTGCTCGCGAGGGAGGAGCCGAGCGGAACGACGATGGGCGCCATTGGCGTGCGCTAGCCTGCCTGATCTGCCGCACCTGATCCCCAATGTCTGCCGCCCTCCCACCCGAGTCCACTGTCACACCCCCTCGCTATTCTTCTCTTCCGGCCGAATCCCCGGCCCGAAAGGAGGCACGCCCGTGCAGCACATCCCGTTCGCTCCCTGGATGCGAGGAAGCCAAGCCCTGGAACTGGTCCGCAACGCCGACGGCCCGAAGGAGAGCGCCGCTCCGCTGACCTACTACTCTGCGGTGCTGCGGGCTCACGAGCAGTTGGCCGGCGAGATCTGGAGCGCCGAGGCGTGGGTGGACGTGGCCCGGACCAAGGTCATGCGGGGAGATCTCGAGGCCGCCGAAGCGGCGCTCGTGCAAGCGGGGATGATGGGGACTCCGGATCCCGACGCCGCTATGCTCATGGCCGAGATCCTCCTCCAGACCGATCGAGCCGAGCGGGCGCACAGGCTGCTTACGAAACTGGTCGAGCGGCGTCCGCACCTTGCGCGGGCGAGCTACCTTCTCGGGGTCACGTGCCGCGACCTTGACCTGGCCGACGAGGAGCTGGCGGCCTATCGGGCCGCTATCGAGATGGATCCCGACATGGCGGAGGCCTGGTTCCGGCTCGGCAACCACATGAGCCTGCGGCGGCAGTTGGACCCGGCGATCGAGGCGTGGCGAGAGACCCTCAGGGTGGATCCGAACCACGAGGGAGCCCTGTGCAACCTCGGCCAGGCACTCCACCGATCGGGCGACGCGACTGCCGCAGCAGAATGTCTCGCGCGGCTGCGTGAGTTGGACCCGGACATGGCCGCCTTCCTCGAGCTCGGCATGGCGGTCAGGAAGCGGATCCCGGCGGGCGTGCGCCTCCGCCAGTACCCGCGTCCGTCGAGCAAGAAAGGGAAGGGCGACTCATGAGCCTGGGTTTGTCGAAGTCGAGATTCGTCCGCGGTTGGTACTGCCCCAACTGGTTGTGGTGGTCCGTCCACGAGCCGGACGCGCCGGAGCTCCAGCCGGACCACCTGGCTGAGTACCGCATGCGGCAGGGAAACCGGGTGGGTGAACGGGCCTGCGAGGAGTTCCCGGGCGGGGTCCTGATCGACCTCCCCTACGACGCCTACAACGAAAAGATCGAGGCCACCCGGCAGGCGCTCGCAGACGGCGCGCCGGCCATCTTCGAGGCCTCGTTTCGGGAGGACGACGTCTTCGTCGCCGTGGACGTTCTGGAGCGCGTCGATGATGGCTACATTGTGATCGAGGTAAAAGCATCTAATGAGGTAAAACATAAACATATACCTGACGTTGCGGTGCAGGCTCACGTGGTGCGAGCAGCGGGCCTCGATGTGCGCCGCTGCGAGGTCATGATCCTCAATCGGGAGCACCGTCACCCGGACGTGGCCCCGCTCTTCATCCGAGAGGACGTGAGCGACCGCGTGGCCGACATTATCGACCAGGTCCCGGAAGCGATCGAAGCCCAGATCGAGGTCCTCAACGGAGACGCCCCCGACCTGGCTCTCGGGCACCATTGTGCGGGCGCAGGCGACTGCCCGTTTCGGGGCCGCTGCTGGCCTGACGGCCCGGATCACGTGAGCCGACTTCACATGATGTGGACGACGAAGAAGCTCTCCCTCATGGAGGACGGCATCGAGTTGATCGTGGACGTGCCGGACGACGTGCATCTCAACGTCATCCAGACCCGTCAGCGAGAGGCCCTGCGTGCGGGCCGCATGATCGTCGAGCCCGGCCTCGGGTCAGCTCTCGAGGCCCTCAAGTATCCGATCGGGTTCCTCGACTTCGAGACCATGCAGCGTGCCATGCCGCCGTACGACGGTCTCTGGCCGTGGGCCCAGGTGACGGCCCAGTTCAGCTACCACGAGCAGGCGGCGGACGGAGCGGTCCGCCACGTCGAGTGGCTGGCCGACGAGCCGGCGGATCCCCGTGAGCCGCTCGCCCGCGCCATGATCGACGCGTGCCGGGACGCCCGGCAGATCCTCGTGTACCACCAGCCCTTCGAGGAGACCCGGATCAAGGAGCTCGCCGAGGCCCTGCCTCACCTTCGCGACGACCTTGAGAGCATCCGCGAGCGTCTCCTGGATCTCAAGCGAATCGTGATGGACTACATCTATCACCCGGACTTCGAGGGGAGCTTCAGCCTGAAGAAGGTGCTTCCCGTACTCGTCCCCGACCTCGGGTACGACGACCTCGAGATCCAGGGTGGGGGCGACGCAATGGTGGACATCGCCAGGTTGCTGCTGGATCCCGAGTCCTTCGCCCCCGGCGAGCGCGAGCAGCTGCGGCGCGATCTGCTGGCCTACTGTGAGCGGGACACGTGGGCGATGGTGAAGCTGTTGGAGAGGCTGCGGGAGCTGGCCTGAGCGAGGTGAGTCCCCGGCCGCATCCCGGCCGCTTGCCGGCCACCGAGCACCAGTGCTCGCAGGCGACGCCAGGTCCGGTTAGCCTTCCGCTACAACAACCAGACTAAGCCTTCCGCTACAACACCCAGATCACCACCAAACAGATCAGCACAATTCCAGCAAACCGGAGAAGCGGACGGGCGATGGACAGGACAAGCAGTCCGATGGCTATGGCCCGCCATGCGTCGGCGTCCAGAAGATCGATTTCGATGCAGGGTTGGTCTTCAGGCATCATCACCGGACTCCATCGACTCTGCGTCGAGCCTCCACGTCTTCCTCCACACTTCACTCTCGCAGATAGTGTTTGCTCTTCTGGGAAAAGCATACGGCTGGGCTCTGACACTCGGATGACGCTTGTGTGGGTCGGGGTCGGCTGAACAGGGAGAGAGGAAGCACGGACCCGCCCCCGGGAACGAGTCCCCGGGGACGGATTCCATATGGCGTCTTGCTGATCTAGAGCTGGGGAGCCGAGCACGCCTGTCCGTTGTCCCACCGGCAGGGCTCGAAGCCGAACTCGCCGATCTCGGACCACGGCCCGTAACGGCCGGAGATGTCCCGGGCCCGCACTTTCCACTCCCAGTCCAGGAGATTGCGGTCGATCACGAAACCGCAGCTGATCCTCTCGTACTCGGACTCGGTTACGAAGCGGCTCTCGATCGGGTACGTGGACCCGACATGGTGCGCGTATAGCTCGTAGCCCGCGATTTCAACCGGAGACAGCGAGTCTGTCCAGTCGAACAGGAAGCGCGTGCCCTGGCCCCCGAACGGACGGGCAGGGCAGCCGGTAGCGGGGTTGTTCTGCGGAATGAGCTGGCCGTCGATCGGCTCGAGAGGCGTCGGGGCGCACGGCGGATCGGTGTCTTCATGCCGTCGGTGGCTGCCCGCCGCGGCCTCGGCGACCTCGATCAGGCTCCACGAGCCGTTCCCCCGGAGGTGGCACAGGGTGACTTTCGACTGCCCATCGGGCGACAGCTCATCGGCCCCGAGCGCCGTCGCAGAATCTCCGAAACCCGAGGGGGTGAGTCTGTCGATACGCGAACTGGATGGGTCTGGCTCCGTGACGTTGTCGCACGCGGTGAACGCGAAGAGAGCGGCTGTCGCAAGTGCGTAGGTCCTTCGCATCGTTTCCTCCCGGTTGGAGCTTGCACGGCGCGGATCCGACCGATCACGCGCGTGATGCAGTCATGGCTGGAGGTTGGCGGCAGTGAGTCAGGTGACAGTCAAGCGCCCGGACTGTCGTCGTCGAGCGCGAGCAGCTGCGACGCGATCTGCTGGCCTACAGTGAGCGGGACACGTGGGCGATGGTGAAGTTGCTTGAGAGGCTGAGGGGCTGGCGGGGTTGCGTCAGTCCCCACGCATAATCACGCCAACTCCTGAATATTCAGAGCCCTGGGTCCCGCGTCCTCTCTGACGGTTTCCGATACAGCCCGTGATCCCACATGCTGCCGATCGTCGGCCGCATCACCCGCCTCCGGAAGTCAGGCGGTATGGAGGCCGGCCACTCGCCGCGGAATTCCATCACGATCACGTCTTGGGCGTGTGATTCGCACCAGGCATGCCGGAGCTCCGGCTCAATCCCCAGCCGATCGAGGATGTGGTCCAGGACCAGGCGAGTCGGTGACACGATCTCTCCGGGCCGATAGAAGTGGGCGACCCCCCTCGCACCCCATTCGTGATCGTTCCACCGATAGATCCACTCCGGGTTCTTGATGAAGCCGTCGTATATCAGTGCCCTGGTGATCATGGAATACACTTCCTCCGTTGAACATCGCATTTGCTGAGTGGGCCGGGCCTCGGAAGGCCGGACGTCAGCCACCCGTCTGAATTGCTCTGATGTTGTCTTGAATCTGCCTGATCAGCGCGACACCACAGCAAGCCTTTACGGCTTGTGTGGGTCGGGGTTGCCCAGGACCCTCTGCAGAAAGTGGGAAAGTGGGAATTCGTGTAGAGGGTCTCGCGCAGGCCTATGCAATCGGTCCCGGGCTACTTGCTGTCATACGTTTGCAAAGCTACACTTGACTTATGTATGACACAAAGCGGGTTCCCGATCGGGCGCGACTCTTCCGCATGGCCTCCGAGCAGGGAGGGCATTTCACAGCAGGTCAGGCACGAGCCTGCGGTTACAGTCGCGCCCTCCTCTCGCACCACGCCCGGGGGGGCGAGCTCGTGCGCGTGCATCGAGGCGTGTACCGTTTCCGTGACTACCCGTCCCATCCGCGTGCGGACGTGATCGCGGCCTGGCTCGCCGTTGGCCGGGAGACCTCGGTCGTGTCCCACGAGAGCGCGCTGGACCTGCTGGATCTGTCGGACATCGTCCCCGGCGCGATCCACATCACGGTTCCGCGCCGGCGGAGGGGTTATCGGCCGCCGGCCGGCGTCGCCCTACACACTACGACCCGACCCTTCCGCGAGGGAGACCTCGTCGTCCGGGAGGGAATGCGGGTTACGGGGCCCGTTCGATCGATCCTGGACGCGGCTGATGCGGGCGCCGCCCCGGAGCAGATTCGACGCGCGGCGAGGGAGGCGGTTGAGCGGGGGATGACGACGTCACGGGAGTTTGTCGACGAAGCCCGGAAGCGCGGATCGCGCGTGGTTGACCTGATCGCGGATGTGGTGGACGGAACTGATGAGGGATGAGATACGGAACGGCGGCAACCTTCCGACAAGCGCTTGAGGCGCACCTCCGACAGGAAGCGGCGTCGCGGCGCACCTCTGTCGTCCGGCTACGCAAGCTTGTCACGGTCGATCGGCTGCTCGCCCGGCTGTGCGTCGCCGCCCCGGACCGCTGGATCCTGAAGGGTGCGCTTGCGATCGAGTTCCGCACATCAGCTCGCGGGCGTGCAACGAAGGACCTCGACCTGGCTCGTGACGACGACCCACAGGCCGCTCTCACCGACCTCATCCGGGCCCAGCGGGTAGACCTCGAGGACCACTTCGTGTTTGCTGTGGAGCGCACTCGCCTGGAAGATCCCGAGCAAGCTGGCGCAGTAGTGAGGTTCCGAGATCGGGCTGAGCTCGCGGGCCGGCCTTTCGAGACAGTGCTCGTGGACATCGCATTCTCAGATCCTCGACTCTGGACGCCCGAGTACATTCGCGGTCCCGATCTCCTCGGATTCGCTGGGATCGAGCCTGTAGAAGCGCCAGTCTTACGCCTGGAGCAGCACCTTGCTGAGAAGATCCACGCGTACACTCGCGAGTATGCTGGCGGCCGCCGGAGTAGCCGGGTAAAGGACCTCGCCGACATCCTGCTTCTGAAAGCGTTCGCGCGGCTGGACTCTGCGCGTCTGCGGAGGGCGCTCTCCGAGACTTTCGCGGCTCGAAGAACACACCGGGTGCCCGAGAGCCTCCCGCGACCGCCGGCGACGTGGAGGCCCGCGTATCGCAGCCTCGCCACCGAGGTCGGGATCGAGAAAGATTTGAACGCGGCCTTCCGCGAGGCAGCTGCTTTCGTGAATCCGGCGCTAGAGAGTGCGCCGCGGCTCGAGTGGGATCCGAAATGTGGGGAGTGGGTCGCCACTTGCAGCTGAAGCACCGCATGTCGTCTGGCGTCCCGGCGCCCCCGAGCGCTAGACTTAAACTGCGCCCCACGTTTGGTTTGAACTCGACCTTTCCTCGCATCCGGGAAGGCCATGCTCTATCTCTGAACCATGGGCGCGCTGTCCCTGCACGAGGAGGGCCCCGACGGGTCTGTCCTGATCGGGAATTCCAAGAACCTGGTGCTGCTCGCCTGGCTCACCGCGGCGCCGGGCCGCCGGGCCTCTCGCGACTACCTGTCCTCCCTGTTGTGGCCGACCGCCGAGCGTAAGGCGCGGCTCAGCTCGCTCAGGCAGTGTATCTATTCTCTCAGCAGGGACGGCGCGGGTTCCTGTCTCGAGACGACGGACGAATCCGTGGTCCTCCGCCCCGAGGAACTGCGCACCGACATCGACGATTTCCGGTCGGCGCTCGAGCGCCGGGACTACGAGGGGGCGATCGGTATCGCGGGTGGCCACTTCCTCGAGGGAGCTCGAAAGGGGATGGGGCACGAGCTGAGCCACTGGATCGATGCCGAGAACGAGCGCATCCGGATTGGCCTTACCCTTGCCTATACGGAGGCGGTTCGGCAGCGCCTGACGCATGAGGATCCGGAGCGAGCCGTCGAGCTGGCGCGGGAGTACGTGCGTCGGGAGCCGCTCGGCGAGCACCCCCAGGTAACGCTGGTGCAGGCGCTCCGGGTTGCCGGGAACGATCCGGCGGCGCTCGCGGCGTACGAGGCTTACCGGTCGCTCCTTCAGGATGCGGTGGGCGACCGCCCGAGCGCGGAGCTCGAGGCCTCGGTCTCGCGGGTGCGCGAGGAGCTTCTCCGAACGCCCTCCTACTCGATCCCCAGTCTTCTGTCGCAAGCGCCCGCACCGGAGCCCCGGGCCAGCAGGCCTGGTTGGATCGCGCTCTTCACGGCAGCCGTGGTGGCAGCCCTGGCGATAGGGTGGGCGGCCCAAAGCGCACTTCGGCAGCCGCGCGTCGATTCGTGGTTCTCCGGGCTGTCGGTTCGCCTTCCGGTCGTCGGGCAGGCCGCGGACTCCATCGTGTGGCTCGCGGTCGAACATGGTCGCGTACGGCTCGGTCCGCCTGTCGATCCGGCCGAACGCGTATCTAATGAGAGCGTACCGTCGCCGGACGGCCTGTACGTCGCCGAGCCGTTTGAGGTGCCCTCGGGTTTCGACCTGCGGCTCGTCGATCGGCGGACGGGCGACTCGCGCGTGCTGCTCGCCACGCCGGCGGACGAGAAGGCGCTTGACTGGTCCCCGGACGGCAGATACCTGGCCTTCGGGTGGGGGCTCTGGGCCGGAAACGACGGCAAGTACTGGCACGCGATCGGGGTGTACGACATCCGGGCTGACTCGATCGTCTTTCTGCGCGAGAGCGGGAAGGAGGGCGGCCGCACGGTCGCCAGCTGGTCGCCAGACGGCACCCGGATCGCTTACATGGCGGGTCCGGACAACGCCCGTGAAATTGTCGTGATGGACGCCGATGGCGGGCACCGCCAGGCTGCGACGGAAGGCGGTCACGTGGCAACCGGGCTGCAGTGGTCTCCGGACTCGCGGCGGCTTCTGTTCGTGTCGAAACGCCACGGAGTGAGCGACCTTTACACCGTGCGGTCCGATGGCTCGGCACTGACCCGCCTTACTGACATGGGCGATGTCGCGGACGCGTATGCCTGGGTGACCTCCAACGCGGCGCTCTTCTTTCGCGGCCCCTTTTCGGCCGCCCAACCCTGGGCTATTAACCCGGCCTCGAGCGACGCACGGCCACTGGAAGCCCCACCGGGTGAGACGTATGACGTGCTGTCCAGATTCTGGTCGCGCTTCGAGCAGCCAGCCTGGATCGACGCGGTTCGCATCGGCGACCTTGGCAGCGGGCTGGCAGTTGGCGAACGGATGCACCCCACACTCGAAGGGTGGACGGCTGGTGGAGACCCCGTCACGGTGGACCATTCAGCCGTGCGCTGGTCCGTTTCCGACTCCGCCGTGGCGCGCCTCGAGGGCGACACGCTGGTGGCCCTGTCTAGCGGCTCCGCTCAGTTGATCGGCAGCGCAGGCGGGTGGCGCGCGGATACGATCGACGTGTCCGTTGCAGAGGTAGTCAGAACTGATCTCGCCCCCGTGTTCGACGAGGACTGGTCCGCCGGGCTCGACACCGCGACCTGGATACCGATCGGAGATCCGCTGCCATACGCGTCGGCCACCGGCGGTCCCGATTCGGCCGGAGTGTTCGTCAACAACGGCGACAGGAACTTCCTCAGCGGGGCGTTCACTCGGCGGGCGTTCTCGCTCCAGAACGGGCTCACGGTCGAGGTGTGGGGCCGCATGCCTTTCGACGGCAATCACTTTCAAACGTACTCGATCAGAATTCTCGATCCCGTTGACGCCCGGAGGAGCCAGGCCGCGGCGGAGGATTGGGTTGTCGATGCTCTGGAGGCCCTCGGGGCCTCACTTGAATTCAACGGCTACAGTCGGATCTCACAGCTCAGAGGTCCGGATCGGCTGGTCCCGCTGCGATGGCCCGAGCCGAGCGACGAGTGGCGCGTGTACACCCTGCAGATCGAGCCCGATGGGACTGCGTCCGTCCGGTATGGCGACGATCTCGCAGCCCGCATCCTGGGTTTCGTGCGCGTCCGGCCCACAGACAGCGTGCTGGTCGCGATCGCAGGCAACACCTGGAACACGCGAGTCGAGCACGGCCGGCTGCGGGTGTACGAAGGGCTGCGGTATCGGTTCCCGTAGTTGTTGTCTGAGGTGGCTTCGTTTCCCGGCTACTCGCCCGCGTACTCGATCACCAGCTCGTCCTACCCGACGCTCGACGCCAACAGCAGCTGCGCCGCGAAATAGATCGGCAGTCCGAGCCGGGCATTTATCGTCTCTGCCTTCACGAATCTGTCCCGGGCTACGAACACATCGGAGAGCGCGAACAGCAGTACTCCTGCCACGATCGGCGTGCTCGCCTCCAGCGCCGCCGTGCCGAGTCCCAGGGCCACCATGAGGCCGATCGCGATCACGTAGGCAACCACCGGGCGCCGCATCGTTGGAGAGATCCCGGCCCTGCCCAGCCATCTCAGGATCAGCAGGCCGAAGACCGTCATGGCCGCTCCGCTCCACAGCCCGGCCCCGGCCGCCACACCTCTCGTCCAGAAGGCCAGGCCGAAGACCAGGTGTGCCAGGAGGAATGCCGCCAGGCCTGACAGGAAAGCACGGCTGCCGCTCCCGGTCAGGAAGGCGTCGCCGAGCCATGACAGGAGAAGGGCGGCGAGGATGAGCTGACCATAGACGGACCCCAGCGCGCCGTTTCCCAGGGCGAGTGCCACGTAGGACGAGGCGGCGATCAGCTTGAGGGTCCCTGCCAAGCGCTCGTGTCGCCGGCTCCTGGCCAGCAGCGACCCGGCGGTCGCGGCGCCACACACGACGATGGGTAGAATCAAGAGCGCTCCCGCGCTGTGTTCTTGAGTTTGCCTGACGATATCGAGTCGATGCGACACCATATCGAGGGTCGAGATCCTAGCACCAGCCCCACGAGCAGCAGGTGTTGCAAGGCCCTGGTTGTTTCCAGGAAGATATCTTCCCGCAGACGCAAATGGGTTTACGAGTCCACGGTCGCCCTGATCGCGCGGCCTTCAGCAACGCCACATCCCACGTCAGTCCGTGTCGGGGTCACTGTCACTGGCGAGCTGTAGTGTTTCGGTAAATGGGGCACACGTGAGCCGGGGGAGAACTGTCATGGACTGGGCGTATCTGCTGATCGAGCGACTGGTCGGAATCGCCCTCAGGGAGGCGAGGGACAGGCACTATCCGGTGGCTGATAGGCTCGCCGTCCTGCGTTCGGCCCTGGAATCCGGTGAAGACGTGCGGATGGTCTACTTCTCGGCTTCCTCGCGGCAGTTCACAGAACGCGTCGTCACTCCCCTACGTCTCGCGCAGGAGCACGCGGGGGAGTGGTACCTGCGAGGGTTCGATCATCTTCGAGGTGCGGAGCGCACCTTCAAG
>CAXMRU010000016.1:0-3758 GCA_964195715.1 Akkermansiaceae bacterium
TAGGGTGCGGCGACGCGGGGCGTCGCCTCTGCCCGCCGTGTGCCCCGCACGGGTTCACACGGGCCAGGTCTCGCCGCGCCAGCACATCTCCCAGAACTGCCACTCGTAGCGACTCGACAGGACGAACAGGTCCGTCAATCGCGCTCGCTTCTCCGCAGGCACCCCGTCCGCCAGTCGATCCATCTCCGATCTGAGCCAACCGGCAGCCTCTCGGAACTCGTCGGAAGCGTACTGCTCGATCCAATCTGCGTATCGCTGATCCGCAGGGCGTTCCGACGCGCCGAGGCGTTCGGCGATGTGCACGTAACCCCACGCGCACGGGAGAAGCGCCGCGACGAGATCGGCCATGTCACCGTCGGCCGCCGTTCGGACCAGGAAGTCGGTGTAAGCCCGCGTCGTGGGCCACATCTCCTCCGATTCCAGCTCCTCGGCCGTGATGCCGAAACGCGCCGCGTACTCCCTGTGGAGGGCCATCTCCGTGTTCAACGTGAGATGAAGGGCCGCGGCGTACCAGCTCATCGATTCGAGACGATCGCCTCTCGCAGCAGCCCATGCGAACACGCGGGAGAACTCGACCAGGTAAAGGTAATCCTGGCGCACCCAGCGTTCGAAGACCGCTGGATCCAGGGTTCCACTCGAGATTCCCTGCACGAATGGATGTTGAACCTGGGCGTCCCAGATCCCCCGCGTCACTTCGTACAGCTCGTCCGTGAACGCCACGTCGCTTTCCTCCACCGCCGTCCCGCGGTCCTGTCAGCAGGTCGATGGGATCCCGGGCCAGTCCTCACCGGTAATCGCCATCTCCCAGAACGCCACTTCATAACGGACGGTCGTTTCGAACGCTTCGACCATGCGATCCAGTCTCTCGGGCCCGGCATCTTTCGCGAGCTTGTCCAGCTCCAGCTGCAGATAGCCGACGTAGGCCGCGAACTCGGGCCCGGCCCAGTTCTCGACGAACGGCCACCAGGGAGAATCAGGATGCAGTCCCTTGCGAACCATCTTCCACGAGTCGTGGTAGGCCTTCTCAGCCGCGTACAGCACGGTGTAAGATTCCTCGTACGATGCGTTCTGCGCGGTCGCGAGCAGGAACTGGCTGTAGGCGTGAGTCGTGAAGGAAGGTTGCGTGCCCTTGATTTCCACACCAACCGCTTCCGCGCGTTCTTCGAACAACCGAAGCTCGCGGATCAGCGCTCCGATTGCCTGCGTCATGGGTTCCCAATGGCTTGCGGGACCCTTGGGGATGAGCGCCGCGAGGAACGGAATGGCGGCCTCCACGAACAGATAGTCCTGGCGCATCCAGCTGGCGAATGTTTCGTGCGGGATTGTCCCGTCACGCGTCTGAATGAGGAACGGATGGCTCAGCATCCGCTCCCACAGCGGCACCAAGCGCTCCAGCTGTGTGGCACAGAAACCCATACTCACTCCTCGCACGGCTCCGCCCGGTATAGCACCACGCGTGCTTTTTCCAGCGTCACGAGTCCTCCGCCGATCATCTCGTCCATCAACGGCAAGACCTCCTGGATTCTCGCGTCCTCGTCCACCACCTCTACGATAACGGGAAGGTCCATGGACAGACGGAGAATGCTGCCCGTGTGGATACGGGCGCTGGCCCCGAAGCCGGCGATCCCCTGCACCACAGTCGCACCTGCGCAGCCATGCTCACGCAGCATTTCCAGGAGCGCCCGGTACAGCGGTTTACCCTTGTGGGGGCCGGCGGAGCAGCGATCGCTCTCTCCGATGAAGATCCGCATCAGGGTGCGGTCGCCCTCGAACGCCTTCATGCGCCTCCTCCCGCTCGCACAACCGTCGTGACCACCGCCATCCCGGCAACCATCGCGATCAGACCCAGCGCGACGCTCCCTCCCACGTACAGACCGGCGCGAAGCCACTGGCCCTCCTGGAGAAGGGCCACCGTCTCGTAACTGAACGTGCTGAAAGTCGTGAAAGCCCCCAGCAGCCCGATTGTCAGGAAGGGGCGAATCTCGGGTGGGACGGCCGACACCTGCAGCCAGCGCACGACGGCACCCAGGGCCAGACATCCGAGGACGTTGACCGCGACGGTCCCCCACGGAAAGGTCTCGCCCATCCGGTCGTACACCCAGCCGCTGATCCCGTATCGGGCCACAGCACCCAGTGCACCGCCCAGGGCTACGTACGCCAGCGTCACGTTCCGCCGCCCGCCGGATTCAACCCGCCTTCAGAAGCGCTTTCAGGTAATCACGATTGAGCATCGCGATCACGTCGATCTTGATCTCCTTCGGACACGCGTTCTCGCACGCCCCGTGGTTCGTGCACGTGCCGAAGCTCTCGGCCTCCATCGTCAGGATCATGTTCAGCACCCGGTCCCACCGCTCCGGCTGTCCCTGGGGCAGCAGGTTCAGGTGAGCCGCCTTGGCCGAGGTGAACAGCATTGCCGACGCGTTGGGGCACGCGGCCACACAGGCGCCGCACCCGATGCAGACCGCCGCGTCCATCGACTTTTCCGCGTTGTCTTGCCGGACCAATATGGCGTTTGCGTCGGGAGTGCTGCCCGTGCGGACACTGATGTAGCCGCCGGCCGCCACGATGCGGTCGAACGCGGAGCGATCCACGAACAGGTCCTTCTGGACCGGGAAGCCGTCCGCTCGCCATGGTTCGATCCAGATCTCGTCTCCGTCGCTGTACTCCCGCATGTGCAGTTGGCACACCGTAGTGCGCTTCCAGGGCCCGTGCGGGCGGCCGTTGATGACCATCCCGCACGTTCCGCAAATCCCCTCGCGGCAGTCGCTGTCGAACGCGATCGGGTCCTCACCCTTCGACTCGAGCTCCTCGTTCACCACGTCGAGCATCTCGAGGAAGGACATGTGCTCGTTGGCGTCGGTATCGTACGCGACGAAGCCCCCGCGCTGGGACGGGGATACCTGCCGCCAGACGTGAAGCTTGAGTCTCATTATTTATAGCTCCGTTGGGTCGGAGGAACGTATTCGAATTCCAGGGGCTCGCGGTGCTCCCGCGGCGCGCCGTCCGGCCCGGTGTACTCCCACACGGTCACGTGCATGAAATTCTCATCGTCGCGCTTCGCCTCGCCGTCGGGCGTCTGGTGCTCTTCCCTGAAATGTCCGCCGCACGACTCTTCTCGCACGAGGGCGTCGAGGCACATGACCTCGGCGAGCTCCAGGAAGTCGGCGACCCGGCCGGCCCGCTCGAGCGTCTGGTTGATCGACTCTCCGTCGCCGACGACCTTGGCATTCTCCCAGAATTCCTGTCTGAGGGCCGGGATCGTCTCGAGCGCTCTCTCGAGGCCTGCGGCGTTGCGACCCATCCCGCACTCGTCCCACACGATGCGACCGATCTCCTTGTGGAAGCTGTTGACCGTGCGAGTTCCGTCCAGAGCGAGAAGCCGGGCGGTACGCGCCTCCACGCCTTTCAGCGTACCGCGAACCTCAACGTGGTCCTCGGCGACCGGATCCAGCTTCGCCTGCGCCAGGTAGTCGGAGATCGTGTACGGAAGCACGAAGTATCCGTCCGCAACGCCCTGCATGAGAGCGCTCGCGCCCAGCCGGTTGGCGCCGTGATCCGAGAAGTTGGCCTCTCCGATCGCATACAGGCCCGGAATGGTCGTCATCAGGTTGTAGTCCACCCACAGGCCGCCCATGGTGTAGTGCGGCGCCGGGTAGATGCGCATCGGCACCTTGTACGGGTCCTCGCCCGTAATACGCTCATACATCTCGAACAGGTTGCCGTACCGGGCTTCGATCGCGTCCCTGCCCAGTCGCTGG
>CAXMRU010000017.1:0-2861 GCA_964195715.1 Akkermansiaceae bacterium
AAGGACCTGATGAACCCGGTCGTCGGCGGGCTGGTGTTCGGTGCCGAGGGCTACGGCGGGATGCAGGGAAACAGGGTCGACGGAGGCCTGCGCGCCCTCCTGCACATTCCATTCATCCGCCTGGGGGGCGGTGTGGACTGGAACTTCCGGGACGGCGACCTGCCGTTCTTCCTAAGACTCTCGGGACCGCTCCGCCGGGGCGGGCTTCTCGGGCGTGGTGGGCTTCTGACGATCGACTGGATCCCGGCTCGCGGAAACTCGTTCAACGTCGGGGTGAAGCTACCGATCGCGCAGCCGTGGAGAGGCAAGACCCGGCCTCAGACCATCGCGGTCAAGATGCATCCGGTGCGGCCCGACCCGCTTCCGTACGAGGAGACGGACCCCGCGCTCGAGGAAGCGCTGGCCAACCTCGAGGAGACCGGCTGGTGGATCAACCGGTTCGTTACACCGGGTATCGACCAGCGGGGGCGCACGCGAGAGCAGGCCGTCGCCAACTTCACGGCTGACGTCCACGAGATGCGCGAGCGCCTGAGCGGAGCGGATCCCCTGTTCGGCGAAGCGCACACGGCCGAGGCCGAGGTGCGCGCGTTCCACGCCGAGCTGGCACGTGCGTTCTCGATCGCCGCGTCGGGCGAGGCGATGCCGTTTGGAAGTACTACGGAAGAGGGTGAGACCATCGCCGCCCAGGCGAGGGAGATCCTGCTCGACCGGGTGCTGTTCCCCTACAACCGGCTGCTCGGCGTCAAGAAGGAGCACGACTCTACGCGCGAGTTCGCGACCCGCGCGGCGGGCGCGTTCAGCCGCTGGGCCATCCACTCGGAGCATGTGCCGTCGGATCGCCTCGCGGCCGTCCGCTACGTGTTCCAGCGGTTGCTCGACGGTGTGGAAGACGTCAGGGCCTACAACAAGGAAGTGTGGCACGACGAGCGCCTGGTGTGGCTCCCGCTTCAATTCGGCCTCCTGCCGGAGCAGCACGATTCCAACGCCGAGCTGGACGTCATCCTGGAGCGTGCCCTGGATCGGAAGTTCTACGATGGCAACGGCGTGTGGTACATCATCAACGCCCAGTTCCAGTTCGAGCTCGCCAACGCGGTCGAGCGGGCCGAGGACTACCACGTCCTGTGGATACACGACATCCGGGGCGTCACGGGGACCGGCGATCCCGACCGCGTAGGCGCGTTCCACGTGAACCTGTACATCAAGACACTGACCAAACGGGTGCGGCAGTACGACGAGACCGGAAAACTGCCGATCTACATGATCTTCATGGATCAGCACTACTACGAGATCAACAAGGCGCGCCGCTGGATCAGCTATCTCGAGGACCCGATGAGCTACGAGTTCGACTTTCCGTCGGGCTACGAGTACATGGCGGATACGCTGGCGGCGAACCAGGCTGCCCTGCGCGCGGCCGTGGCCAGCTCCCGGCTCCTGCAGGCCGAGGCGAGTCAGTACGGAGAGGACTGGCTGCGCAAGCGGATCAAGGTCCACGTCAGCATCACGAATCCGGCCGACCCGACCTACTGGGCCAGCGAACCGTTCCCCATGGTCTCGTGGCCGGACAACGTGATGCGCGACCATCGCAAGATCGCGTTCTACGACATCACGGAGGACGATCCCTACAGGGGCACGGTGATGTATAGCGGCATGGGAATCGGCGAGCATTACATGGGCCCGACGTGGGAAGACAGGGCCGTCATGCTCCAGGGGCCGGCCGCTCTCGACATGAAGAATGCGGCGCGGGAACTGCTGCTGAACCAGGGCTTCACTGCCGAGGAGATCCCGCCGCCTTTGAAGCCGAAGTCGCTCGCCGAAGATTACTGGGACAGGGTGCAGTCGATGAGGGACGAGTTCGAGGGCGGGGCGAGGGCCCTCGAACTGCACAGCGAGACCGGCTACCTGCCAAAGCCGATCAACGTGCTGAAGGCCGTGCTGTACACGCTGGCGCCCCCGGGCACCGTGCTCATCCTGCCCGACTCCCTGTGGCATAGTCCACTGTGGGCCTCGATGCTGGTCGGGTCCTGCATGCGTGGCGCACGGGTGATGATCATCCATCCGTCGCAGCGCAACGCACCCGGGCAGTCGTTCATGACCCTTTCCCGGGCCAACGAGCTGTTCGAACGCCTGATCATCTACCAGCACGAGATGGCGGTGCAGCTCGACGCTGCGGGTGGAATGCTGAAGACGGGGCTGTACGATACAGATATCGACGTCGCGAACATCCCGGCCCGTCTGCAGGCAGCCACGCAGGGGCTCCAGGTGCCCTGGATGCGCGAGGCGCTCCAGGTGCCGGACGACTGGGAGCCGCAATTCGCCCGGGCGGACACGTTGTTCAAGGACTTCGAGGTCGAATACGTCCTGGAGGACGTGGAAGTCCGGCGCCCGAAGCTACACCTGAAGATGAACCTCATCGTCTCGGCGGGCGTGCTGCGGGCGCTCATCGCAGCGCCGGAATGGCCCGGCTTCGTGCGCGAGTACGCAGAGCAGCGCATCCTCGACGTGCAGTCAGAGCGCTCGCCCGACGAGTACCGGGATGTACAGGAGCTCGGTCGGTCGCTGCGCGAGGACTTCTTCGACCTGGTTCGATCCGTGGGGGAGAACTCGACCGAAGTGCAGCGCGAGACGGCGGTGTTCTACCACATCGTAGGCTCGTCCAACCAGGACTACCGGTCGATGCTGATGGACGGCGAGGTGGCCCTCGTGATCTCGGGGAAGGCCTCCATCCACGGGTTGCTTGACGCCCTGATGCTGGCCGGCGCCGCCGTGTGGCTGGACGACGTTGCGGTGCTGAACGAGTACCTGCCGCGCTACGAAGGCTTCGAGTGGAAGTCGAGCCGGTGGATCAAGAATATGCTGTAGCT
>CAXMRU010000018.1:0-18747 GCA_964195715.1 Akkermansiaceae bacterium
TCAACCGAGCGGCTGTTTCACACGGAGATGACCGGGTCTTACCTGATGTGGGCCGCACCGGAGCAGAAGGTGTTCGTGGACGCGCGGGTGGAGCTGTACCCCGCAGACCAGCTTCAAGCGTACCGGATGCTGAACGCGGGCCTGGCCGTGGACAGCCTGCTCGCGGCGTATGCGATCGATGGACTTCTGCTCGATAACGATCGACAGGAACGGCTCCTCGAATGGGCCCTCAGGAGCGAGGACTGGGATGTGCGGTTCGAGGAGGAGTGCTGCACCTACCTGGTCAAGCGCTGATGGCCGGGAGTCTCCGGAAGTGGATCGTTCGCTCGCTCATCGTGGTGGCGTTCTTCTACACGACCATCTACAGCGTCAACCCCGCCTCGCGACTCGCGCTGATCGAAAGTCTGCTCGAGCGCGGCACCCCGGCGACCGAAGACTCCCCCTTCTTCAACCCCGTGGACATGGTCTACGACAACGGCCACTTCTACTCGGACAAGCCGCCCCTGCTTGCGCTCTATTCGACGGTCGTGGTCGCCCCGGTTCGCGCGGTCCTCGAATTCGACGGGATCGGCGGCAAAGTCCTCTACTGGTTGATCGTTGCGTCAGCAAGTGGACTGGCCCTGTGGGTGATGGCGCTTTCAATCAGAGCGCTGAAGCCCCTCCTGTCTGGTCAACTCACGTGGAAGTGGCTTGCGGTCGGAGCCATCGGAGCGACCTGCGTGCTCCCGTTCGCCCGGACCTACAACGACCACATCTTGGAGGCGGCGGCCCTCCTCGCGATCTTCGTGCTTCTGGTGGACCGATCCCGATCGCACGGCTACCGGCGGCCACTCGCGATCGGCGTGCTGACCGGTCTCGTATGGTCGCTCCACCCGCTGGTCGGGTCCGTTACGGCTTTCACCACGGTGGGCTATTACCTGCTCGCTCCGATCCGCGGCGTGGAATTGCGGAGGTCGCTGGTCGTGGTCGTCTTCGCGCTCGGAGCGATCGGACCCGTCGCCTCTCTCACTGGCGTTCACCAGGTGATGTACGGTCGCGCACTGCCATACTACTTCTCGCCCGAGCTGTACCTGTGGACGGACGGGCCCCGCGGAGAGGAGAGCGCGTGGTTGGACGAACCGACGATGCCGGGGCTGACCGATGAGCGGATCACCGCACGCTTCGAAGAACTCGGCCTGCCGGAAGACCGTCTCCAGCGGACGCTGGTCAGCTTCGCAGCGTACGAGGAGAGCGTAAGGAACCCCGTCGCCTTCTCGGTGCGCAGGCTATTCCGCTACGGTCAGCTGACATTCAACGCGCTGGTTCTCTTCTGCGTGCTGCTTGCCCTGGCGGGGCTTCGCAGGCGCGAAACGTCCGTTCGGGCGGAGACGCTGTGGGCGATCGCCAGCGCGCTCGGACTCCTGGCGGCGAGCGTCGCGCTGCGGGCCGTGCCGGGAGGCTCGTTCGGAGACCGCCATCTCTTGCCGATCGTGCCGCTGCTCGTGTGCGTCGGAGGGCTCGCCGTTCGCTCGGCCGGGGAGGCCGGACTGTTCCGGGCCCTGGTCGTAATGTGTGTGGCTATGATGTTCCCGGGTACGCTCGGTCCCTGGATCACGCCAGGGGACTTTTTTCTGGTAGTCAATCTTGGTGTAACGGTCCTCGTCGTGGCGGCTGCCGTTTGGATCTGGCGGGCGGGTCCGGGCACGGGAGTCAGCCAGACATGGAACAGGCTGGAGGCGCGTCTGTCCGGACGGGCAGCCATCCTCCTGCTCATGGCCCTGTCCACCCTCGAGGTGACTCTGTACCTGATCACGCTTCCAAGCGGCTGAGACGACCGACGTCCGCGGCTCCGCCTTGCGTCAGGACGTCTCAGACGGTCTCACCACCGTCCTCGGGCCGGCCGCGATACACCATGGCCACGACGACCGAGCCGATGAGCGCCAGCCCTCCCACGACGGCTACGAACACGGGGGTCAGCGCTCCTCTCCAGGCCATGAGCGCGCAGCTCGTGCTCACCGCGATCCAGATCATTGCGATTGTCGCGACGCGCGCACGAACCGGCATGGCCCGATCGCCATCGAGATACCGAAGATACGGCTTGAAGACGGGGCTCCTCACAAGCTTCTCTTCGAGCCACGGGCAGCTACGCGTGAAGAGATACGAGGCGAGAATCAGGAAGATCGTGGTGGGCAGGCCCGGCACGAACACGCCGATGAAGCCGACCCCAACGGAGACGACACCCAGGAACGCGAACAACCAGCGGCGCAGGGATCTGCCCGGCCAGAGGGCAGCGCTCCCGCCGTGCGCTGGACATTCCGCCCGCGTCGAAGACTGTCCGCTACTCTGACTCAAGTCGTTACGCTCCGTTACGTTGTACAACGCATAAGGGAGGCTGTCGTGGGCAATCCCGCAACCCTATCTCCCCACGTGCCGGACGAGCCAGAGTCGAGGAGAGATTGAGTGCGTAAGCTGTGGGCGCGGATTGACGATTCGCTGCATTCTATGGACCGCCGCTGGCTGCGGCGCCGGCTGTGGCTGTGGCGTGCCACGGACTGGAAGAACTTCCGGCGCATCGACACCATGACTGGCCGTGCTATTCTGATCGGCGGATGCGGCCGCTCGGGCACGACGGTCCTCAACGGCCTCCTCTCGTGTCACCCGCAAGTCCAGACGGTCGACATCGAGACGAGCGCCTTCTGCCCAACGGCCTACACCGCGGACGTGGACCTTGATGCCGCGTTCCAGCTCGATCGCGTGTACCGACGGCTGGTGCGGATCCAGATCCCGGCCTCGTGCACGCGGTGGTCGGAGAAGACACCGAAGAACGTGCTGTTCGCGCTGCGTGCCCTGGATTACCTGGGTCCGGGTGCACGCTTCATTCACATCGTGCGTGACGGCCGTGATGTCGTGACTTCCAGACACCGCAGAGCGCCAGACCGCTATTGGGTATCCCCGGAGAGGTGGATTCGGGACGTGGAGGCGGGACGCTCTCTTGAAGCTCATCCGAGGGTGTGGACGGTGCGATACGAAGACCTGGTCCACGACCTGGAGGGGGAGCTTCACAGCCTGTGCGGCTTCCTCGACCTGCCATTCGACGAGCGGATGCTCGGGTACCCGGAGACAGCTCGAGTTCCCCACAGCGAGGGGTGGATACCACGGCTGCGTCCGATCTCGAAGTCCTCGGTAGGCCGCTGGCGCGAGCCGGAGCACACGGCGGCCGTGGAGATGCTGATGTCTGATCCGAGGGCCGTGTCCCTGATGGACCACTACGGATACCTGGAGCCACCGAGCACGGAACTGGAAGCGGCCGATTCAGCCTGACCGACCCTCGTTGACATGCTAGAACTGGCCCGCCAGGATCCGGGCCGTCTGGCGCGTCGCCCGTCGGGCGTAGTACGCCGTCAGGGCCACCAGGCTCGGTCGCGTGCCCAGTCGGTACGCCGCATATGCCTGCGACGGAGCTAAGATCCGCCACGCGATCCGTATGCGATCCAGCCAGCCCATGTCCGCTCGCAGTGCCCGCGCGAAATCCTTCGGCCGTCCCCACCACACGCATCGCAGAGCCACTTCCCGCTCGAGGCCTGGTGCGGTGGCAGCCGCGCGCTGAACCGCTCGCATAACCCTGGTGGGGATGTCCGCGTGCAGATCACGCTGCAGATAGCCGAAAACCGTGGCCAACGGGAGACCCGTGCGCGACCGTCCTACACAGGCCGTCACGTCACGCCAGTCGAGGTAGAGGTCCGAGCGCGGATCGCCGCAGCGACGGATCAGCATGATCGCGTCGGTCACCCATTGGAGCGAGCTGCGGCCGTGTCCGTAAGTTGCGTTGACACACACGTGGTGAAGGGCCAGACCCGGAGAAAGAGTCAGGATCTTGCGGTTGGCGACGTTCACGCTCGCCGTGCGCTCGGAGCACCATTCCCAATCTCCACCGTATAGCTCGGGCTCGAACAGACGGGTCCGCAGAACGATTGGAAGCCCGCTCTCATGGTGTACTCTCAGCTTCCCGCCTGCCCTGAGAGGCTCTGTCCCCTCGCAGCCGATGGCTCGAAGCGCAGACGCCGCGCGCTGCACCTCGGCCGACGGGACCAGGAGCTCCAGATCGTGGCTGTGCCGGAGAACTGGATTCCCGTAGACCGGCTCTGCCAGCGCGGCGCCCTTGAGAACGATGAACGGGATTTCGGCGTCTTCGAGAACATCGAACGCTCCACGCGCTGCTCGGGCGAACGCCCGGGCGCGTAGCCCCTCACGCATGCTGGCCATCCGGCAACGCGTCAGCAGCCCGGAATCGGCATCCAGACCGTGTCTCCGCAGGGCCTCGTAAAGCAAGGGCGCGAGGCGCCGCATTCCGTGTCCGCCGCGTGTCAGAAGCTCGGAGACGTCCACCCCTGCCCCAACGAGCGACCTCCACGCCCGGCGGGCGTCTTCGCCGTCAAGAAGGCACGCTCGCAGGAGCAAAGTCTCGGTATCTCCCGGAAGATTGGTGGAGAGGACCGCCCGGTACACGTCGCTACGCGCCATGTCAGACCGCACCTTCAGCCACACGTTTGCGATCGATCGACTGCTTCAGGATTCCGAAAAACTCGTCGAAGCTCCCCGACGCCTGCGTCCGGCTCCGGTTGCCCTCATGCATTCGCCGGTATGAGAGCACGTCGGGCATCAGATCCCCGACCAGCCCGGTCGCTCGGGCCCGGAGAAACCAGTCCATCGAGTCTCCATGCTGCAGGCCCTGATCGAAATCTCCAACCCGCTCGAACGCCTGCCGGCGGGCCATAAGGCACTGCGTTACGTAGCCGGGTATGGGCTGTCCGCGGGCGTGGTCGCGATAACTCTCGGCTTCGTCTGCCAGATCCTGCTCCCAGAAGTTCTGGATGTGATGCACGCAGTAGTCGAGCTTGTGATCAGCATCGAAGCGCGCTACCTGCCTCACCAGTTTCTCCGGGTGCCACAGGTCGTCCGCGTCCAGGAAGCAGATGAGCTCTCCACCGCACCAGGCGAGACCCGTGTTGCGGGCCACGGCAGGGCCGGCGTTCTTCTGCGTGAGGACGCGCACCTCCGGCTTCCGTTTTGCCACGTCCCGGGTGATATCTCCGGTACGGTCTGTCGATCCGTCGTCCACCACGAGTACCTCGAGCGGCCGCCACGCCTGAGCGAGGATGCTGTCCAGCGCCTCCTCGATGTATCGCTCGCCGTTGTACACCGGGACAATGCAGCTGATGAGGTGGTTCATGACGCCAGCGCCTCTTGCAGGATTCGCTCCACCGCGACTGGAATCGATGTCAGGTCGCGGCCCAGATCCAGCCAGAACGCGGGCACCGAAGAGACGAAATCACTCAGGACGTCGAGTCCTTCAGCCCCGGAGTTCGAGTGAGGGAGGGCTATGAGGGAGCTGGGGGCAAGGCGAAGAAGGGCGTCGAACGACGTCGCCGGCCGAATCATGGTGCGTTCGCCCTGCGTGACACGAGGCAGGGCCACGGCTCGAATCTGCGCCACGCGAGGCAGCTGCCCGGGAAACAGCTCCGCCAACAGGACGAGGGACTTGTCCTCGTGGGGAAGCACTCCCGGTATCTCGTGTTGCACGAGGTCGGGAAAGCAGCGCCGCATGTGGGCGGGATCCACCGCGGTTGAAGAGTACAGGCTGTATCCTCGGTAGCCGCCGCCCCCGTCGGGCTCGAGACCAACGTAGTCATCGGCCAGGTAGTCGAGCCCGGCCCCGAGACACGTAAGCGAAACTGTCGACTTCCCGGAACCGCCCGGTCCGCCGAACAGAACGCCCTGGCCGTCACGCGCAACGAGCCCCGAGTGCACGGCGCGCACGCCTCGATCCCGGTGCCATAGCAGCAGGTGAGAGTGCAACGGCCGGCCGAGCTCGTATCGCGTCAGCCGGCTCGCATCACCTACCCAGCCGACGATGCGGCCGGCAGCCCGGTCGAACGCCGTCACGAGCTGGGCCCGTTCTTCGACCATGAATCTGCCGCCGTGCGAAGCCGTTACCTGACTCTGGATCGTCAGGTCGTCGTGTGCCACGCAGCCCGCGCACGCCAGGTCGATCGCCGATTCGTCCCACAGGTCGATCGTGAGCACCGGCCGTTCCACCCCTACGCCGTCCGCGGGGACGGGAACCGGCTCGGCCAGGTGGGCGATCGGGCGATGCGCGCAGCGGGCCAGCTCGGATCCGAGCACGCGGAGCCGCACGAGCCGTCCCGCGAGACGGTACATGCCGACGAACGCGGCCTCCGGATCGGCATTCAGGCCAGTCTCGAACGTGTAGCGCAGTCTCCCGAAGACTTGCGTGGCGCGATCTGATTCCGCCGGCGAGGCCGCGGTCGCGTCCGGCCGGGACAACGAGGTCTCTCGCATCGATCTCACGCCTCGTCCGGCGCGATCCAGCTGGTCTCGGCCAGGCCTGGCATGGGGGGATCGAGGGCGAGAAGATCAGCCATGTCCGAATATGCGGTCAGGCGGGGCGCCGAATACGGCATGCCTTCCTCGGCCTCCGGGATCGCCGGAGTCTGCGCTGATGCCGGCGCCTCCGAGACCGTGACCAGGCCTTCATCCACCAGGTGAAGGGCAAGTCCCGTGATGTCGTCGAGCGTCGCGGCCTCTTCCACTCCGAAGCTCGCGGCCAGGGCCGCCGACGCGTGCCGGAGGCTGTGACCGGCGGCCAGGAGTCGCCAAGCCACGGCGCTCACGCCTTCGAGACTGTAGTACATGCCGTTCGCCACGTTCATGACAAGGATCTCGCCGTCGATCTCCTTCGCGGCGACATCGCTCGAGTTGAGCTCGAGCCGTTCGTCAGCTTCGATGGCCGCACTGGTAACGGCCTGCGGTAACGGGTTCATTGGTTCTCCTGTGTCAGAGTGCTTGAGTGACCCGGAACTCGACGGCCGGGCTTTCGTGTGTTTCGAGCGGAGACCAGTTCAGCAGTCGCCGTGTGGCTTCGAGATCGACCAGCCCGTTCGGAACGGGCGAGATCCCGTAGACCACGTGGTATCCGCGCAGCGGACGCTCCAGACATAGTCGGAGGATCGTTCGTAGATCGGCGACACCCACGGCGGAGAGCCTTTGGATCGGATCGACGGGGGCCCTGGGAGGCTTCCAGTTCACGGCGCCGATGCGAACCGCCACGAAGCAATCGATGCTGCCTGCCTCGACGGCCATCTGGCCGGCGAGCTCGGCAGCCGCCTTCGAGAGCCCGTACGGAGTGTCTGGACTTGCGTGGAGGGGCTCGGGTACGGGCCCGGCTCCCCGCGCAACCGCGTCACGTAGAGCACGACGCACCGCCCAGAATGAGCTCGCGTACACCACTCGGGGTACCCCGTGGCGGGCCGCCGCTTCGAGCACGTTCGCGGTGCTCTCGACATTGCCCCGCAGCGCATCCGGGAGCGATGCCCGGGGACTCGGGTTTCCCGCCAGGTGAAGGATGGCATCGGCTTCTTCCAGGTGGTGCTCCCACGCGAAGACATCGCTCCCTGGACCGTAGGGCCACCGCGGAGCCCGCCGGGTGAGGTCCGCACGAATCGACTCGACGTTCCGGCGCTGCCGGCGGTCGAGCAGGATCAGCTCGTGTCGGTCGGCCAGCTCCTGAACCATTGCCCGGCCGATGCGCCCGACGGCGCCCGTGATCACGATTTTCAAGTCAACCCGCCTTCCTGCGCTCGGCGCCACGCCCGGCGAGCCGGCGGTACAGAGCGTCGTACTGATCCACGTATCGATCGAGTGAGAAGGTCGCGAGGCCGCGTTCGCGGGCGGCCTCGCCAAAGCGGCGTGCCCGGTCGGGCTCCCTGAGCAGACGCACCGCAGCGCCAGCCAATGCTTCGGGATCGTCGCGCGGCACGGTCAATCCGGTCTCACCGTGCCGCACCACTTCTGGCAGGCCACCCACCCGCGAGGCGATGACCGGTCGTCCCATCAGTCCGGATTCGAGCGCCACGAGGCCGAAGGACTCTTCCCTGGAAGGCATGAGGATGATCGAGGCCCGGTTGATCGTCTCCGGTACGTCCTCCGGAATCACCCACCCCGTAAAGCGAACCGCCTGCTCGAGGCCCAGCCTCCGCGCCTGGGCCTCGAGATCCTGACGAGCCGGACCATCACCCGCGATGGTTAAGCGAGCAGCCGGGAACGCCTTCCGGATGAGAGAGAACGCCTCGACGGCAACGTGGAAGCCCTTTTCGTAAACCAGCCGGCCGAGGCACAACAGCTCGGGCGGTTCGAACGACAGGTCCGCCGGGGTCTGTCTCGGAGCCGGCAACCCGTTGAGGATGACCGAGGACCGGGCCCCGATCTCCGGGACGGCATTCCTGGCGGCATCGAGCGTCGAGCGGGAGTTCCCGGTCACCCAGGACGCGGCGCGCAGTAAACGGCAGGTCAGCGAGCCTTCTCTGCACGTCAACTCGTCCAGCGGGTGCCGCACGGCCATCACGAGGGGCGCATCGTCCCGCGTTGCCGTCGCCAGGAGGAAGTAACCGCTCGGGCCGGAGAAGTTGAGCTGCATAACGTCCGGCTCGAGCTCGCGCTTCAGCCGTGCGACTTGCGTACGGCACTGAATCATGTCTTCCAGGCTCCGGCCGCCGAGCGCCTTTCGGAACGGCAGCCGGAACACGGGGATCCCCATGACTTCGTCACGCGCCGGAAGATCCTGGTCGCCGAACGAAGTGACGACCACCGGCTCGTAGCCCCTCTCCCCCAGGGCGACCAGGGCCCGCAGGCTGAGCACTTCGATCCCGCCGATCGCGGGCCAGAACACTTCCTGGAGGAAGAGCAGTTTCACGGTCATCTCCTCAGCGAACCGCGCGTATCGGCACGGCGGAACCGTCCGGCGCCGGCGGGACGAGGTCGCCGGACTGCAGCGACACCTGCTGCGCGCCCCACAGCCGGCCGTACAGCGGGCACGTTTGCAGCAACTCGTCGTGTGAACCGATGCCGGCCAGTCTCCCGGAGTCGAGCACCAGCAGACGCCCGGCGTTGCGCAGCGTCGACAGGCGGTGGGCCACGATGAACGTCGTGCGGCCTTCCATGAGTCGATCGATGGCTTTCTGTACCCGGACCTCGGAGATCGAGTCGAGACTGGACGTGGCCTCATCAAGCAGCAGAATCGGAGCGTCCTTGAGCAGGGCGCGCGCGATTGACACGCGTTGTGCCTGCCCTCCGGACAGACCGTGGCCCCCGATGCCGATTACCGTGTCGTAGCCCTCCGGCAGAGCCCGGATCTCGCCGTCGATCCCGGAGGCCCGGGCTGCCGCGACTATGTCCTCGCGCGATGCGTTCTCCCGGCCGAACGCGATGTTGTCCGCCACGGACGCCGAGAACAGGAACGGGTCCTGAGTGACCACGGAGATCTTGTCGTACAGGTCCGCCAACCGGACATCGCACAGGTCGCGGTCGTCGAACAGCACCCGACCGGAGCTCGGATCGTAGAACCGAGCAATGAGATTCAGCAGTGTGGTCTTGCCGGCCCCGGAAGGCCCTACGATCCCGATCGTCTCACCCACCGCTACCTCGAACGACACGCGGTCGAGCACTCGCTCTTCGTCGTACGCGAAGGAGACGTCGTCGAACCGGATCGTCGTCGGGGTGCCGGCCATAGGCGCGGAGCCCGGGGAGTCGACTACCTCGGGGCGCATCTCGAGGATCTCGCCTATGCGCTGAACGGCGGCGGCGTGGTTCTTAACTGTGACGTAGCTCGAGTTGATCTGGTTGAGGGGCCCGTGGATCGAACGCAGGGCCATCAGGAAGGCCAGCAATGAGGGCCATTCCAGCCGGCCGTTCATAACATCGAATCCCCCGACCACGATCACGACCACGATCCCGAGTCCGGAAAGCGATCCCATGTACACGGAGGCGAGCGAGCGTACCCGGACCATCTCGATCAACTGGTCGAAGTAGGCTCGGCCTTTCTCGATGGCGGCCTTCGCTTCGGCCTCCTCGGCCTGGAAGACCTTGATGACTCGGATGCCCTGGAGCAGTTGGAGGATGACATCGTACAGCACGTAGCCTGTCCGGCGGACCGCGAACGAGCGGGCAAGGATGCGGCGCGCGGTCAGTACGATCGGAATGACGGCGAGTGGCAGGACAACGAGCGACCAGAGCGTCAGGCGAACGCTCAGCAGGAGCGCAGCTCCGAACAGAGCCGCGACTATACACGCGTTCAGGAACAGCCGCGCCATCGACAGCACGACCGTGCGGAGCTGAGATACGTCGATGCGGATAGCCTGGATGATGTCGCCGTGGCTCTGGCGGTCGAAGAACGGCACGGAGAGTCCGAGGATATGACGAATCAGCCTCTCCATCATGCCCAGCTCCAGCACCTTCACGATACGCTGCTGCGTGACCTGGTTGTCGAACGTGACGAGACTGCTCGCCACGTAGGTCGCGATCAGCAGAAAGGCGACGACCCACAGCGCCGTGGCCGGACCGAACGTGGCCGCCACCCGGGCCGCGAGCCCGCCTCCGTTGCCCAGCACGCCGTTCAGGAACTCCCGGATCAGAAGGATCGCCGTCATCGACAGGAGCGACGTAGCGACCGTCGTTGCCAGGAAACGGAGGAGCAGACCCTTCCGCCGCCGGAACAGGCTTACGAGGTAATGTTTGCCGGGGAAGTCCACGGAGCTCCTTTCGAAAGACGCCGAATCGTCCAGTCGCGGCGAGCCGGCGGAGACGTCACCCGCCAGAAGTCCAAACGGCCCCCACTCCGGTCAGCCACGACGGCTCGGAGTGCAGTGGCGTACAGGATGAGGTGGTAAGCACCGACCTTCAGGAGCTTCCACGACCGCACGCTGCGCGCCCAAAGCGTCTGGTTGATGACCACGCCCCGGCGCTCCGAGTAGACGTGGGCCATGGGGTTCGTGCTCCCACCGACCAATCGCCGAGCCCACCTCGCACGACTCCTCCAACCCGGCATGAGCCAGAAGTGCAGCGCCCTCCTGGCCACCGTGCTCCGGAAGGCATGTTGGGTCAGGACATACGCCTCAGGTCGGAGCAGGGAGACGTGGAAACGTGCGATCCGTCTTAACTCGAGATCGCGCACGGCATCCGGCGGAACGGGGGTGTCCAGCAGATGCCTGGAGAGCTGAAGAGCGAGTCCCACCACTGTCTGGAGACCTCCATAGCGCGCCTGCCGGACTACGTAGTCCCAATCCATGCCACCGCCGGACGCGACCGTGGCCGCGATCACCCGATCGATGTCTACCAGCCTCTTGAGCCGCGAGAACGAGTCCTCACGGTTCTGCGCCGCCAGGTGCAGCACCATATGCTCCGGCGCGGGAATCCGAACGGGAGCAGCTCCCTCACGTTCGTGCATGAAGGACCGATTCAGGAAAGCGGCTGAGTCGAAGCGAAATCCCTCGCCCCGTGGGGCCAGGTCCCAGTGGAGCTCGACCTTGAATCCATTCTCGTGAGACAGCTCCAGGTGGTAACCCCGGCGGAGGTGCTCGCGCCGGGCCTCATCGGTCCAGTGATCGACGTATCCGGCTCGGGCGAGCGCCTCGAGCCCGTCCCGGACACGGTGTGCGGGTACCAGCAGATCCAGGTCTCCAGAGAGCCGCTCAGCCGCTTCGGAATAGACCGTCAGGCGAAGGGCTCCTCCCTTGAGGACGAGCGGAACCAGGCGGTGACCGCGAAAGACCTCTAACAAACGGTCGCGTTCTGCGTCCCACAGGGCCGCCTGGAAGGCGAACGGGCGGAGCGGGGCCAGGATCTCGTCCTGTGTCTCCCGATCCAGAGTGCGGAATGCCTCGCATCGCCGAAGCGCAGTCAGAGCCAGTCCGATGACGCCATGGCCCGAGGCCACGGCGTGGAAGGCGGACCGATAGCCGGGATCGGACATCCTGGCCAGGAGATCCGCCGACACCCTGACCAGGGCGTCCCGCCGCACCAACGACACGAGCAGCAGCTCATGATCGGCGAACTTCGACCTGGCGAGCATTGGTCGCCGCGGCACAGGACGCGCCCCGGCGTGGCGCTCTTGTTTGTTTCCGGATTCGTTCTTGAACGGCACCGAAGGCCTCTCAGACTGACTTGTGGATGATCCGCTCCCGTCACGCTCAGGGGGGGAGGGCAAGGCGTGTGCCCGATCCAGGTCGCTCAGGGACGACGGCTGTGTGGCGTTGGGCAGCGAGGCCCGTAAAGACCCTGCAAATCAACCTGATTGCACCGTGGCAGCAGCAGATTGTACGTGGACGGATCGACGTTCAGGGCGCGAAGCCCGCTTCCCGTGGGGAGGACTGTGGCATCGATTCTACACAGCCGCCGCTGGGGAGTCTCGTTGCGTGCTATCGTCTCGGGAATGGAGCAGGGATGACCGCCCTGGCTGCTACTCGTGCCTCAGCGCCTCGATCGGGTCGAGCCGCGCCGCCCGCCGGGCTGGCCACATCCCGAAAAAGATCCCCACGGCGGCGCTGAACGCGAACGCCAGAGAGACCGCGCGAAGTGAGACCAGCGTGTTCCAGTCCTTGAACTGGTGGAGGGCCTCCGCCTCAGTCCGCCTCCCCACGTGGATGGCAGGCGTAGCAGAGATTGCTGTCGTACGCGTAGCCCGAGATGGCGGAGTGCTTGTCATCCATGCGGGCCTGATCGTGCGGGTGGCAGGCGAAACACGAGAAGCTGGTGTAGTCGGACGAATCCACGTGGCACGTGGCGCATCCGCCCCACCTGCCCTGGTGCCTTCCCGCGACGATCGGGAAGTACTGGGCGTCGTGATCGAAGTCGGCCCCCGTCCAGGCGTCGCGCGTATGGCACTGCAGACACGTCGTGGGGAACCCCGAGCCGTCATGCTGCCCGTCGTAGTCAGCCTGGTGGCACGCGATGCACTCGTCGTCCGCCACCCCCGGATACTTCGGCGAGCCGTCCGCTTCGTGGCAGGAACCGCACGGAAGCGAGGCGTGTGTTCCCAGCAGCTCGAAACCGTTCGCCACCGCCGGGTGGTCGAAATCTCCGCCGATCCAAGTGGGCCCGCTATGACACTGCAGGCAGGTCTCGGGAGTGTTCGAGCCCCCGTGCTTGTCGACGTAAGCGTCCGCGTGACAGGCGATGCAGTCGGTTCGGTCCTTCGGTCCATCCAGCGTCACAACGACGATCGAGACGGCGTTGCTCTTGCCGTACGCCAAAGCGGCGACCTCGGTCCAGCCATCCCCTGCCGCCGTGACCAGTCCGGCGACCACGGTGGCCACCGACGGATCCTTTGAGGTCCATTCGAAGGTGACATCTGGAATCGCTTGCCCACCCGAGTCCATGGCGCGGGCGGTAAGGCGGGTGCTGAGCCCGGCGTCCCAGAGCATCACCACCGACCCTTCCACGGCGATGCTTTCAACAGCAGGCGACTCGGGTTCGCCGGAACGGGGATCGTCGCCCCCGGGAGCAGAGGGGTCGGAGTCACCGCCGCAGGCGAATACAGCGAGGGCCATTGTCGGCAGAAGGTATCGGATCTTCGACATGACGCGTCCATCCGGCTGAGCGAAACAGGTTTCGGAGATTATACCTCTTAGACGAGCAAAATGCGGTCCAGGTTACCGGTGATTTTCCGAAAGCGGAAAACCCGGGAAGTGAAAATCGGTAAGTATCTAACAGGCACTCGATTGCGAGCATGCGCTCACGCGAGACGATCCAAGTGTCGTTGCCGGTCTGACTCACTCTGGCCGGATGTCGGTGTGACGAATCTGCCCACTGTGTAGCGCGCACATGGGCGGTTGGGTGGAGCGGAGGGGCAGGGATTCGAACCCTGAAGTCCTTGCGGACGCCGGTTTTCAAGACCGATCTGAGCTTTCCCTGTAAGTACCGCTAAGTCCCTAAGAGTCCTTCTGAGTCGGACTTGGCTGAGGGAGCTTTCCTTCTAAGTCCTCCTGAGTCCCTCTAAGTACCGATAGTCAGGGTGCATTTTGGGGTACAGATGCTCACGTACGTTGCGGCGGCGCGAGATTAGACGTCCGCGCGCTCAACAGGACGAAGCAAGGCAAGATCTCCGACGTGGACGAGCGAGAGATTCGGGCGAGCCGGGGCAGCGTATTCCTCACGTTTGGCGGATCCGCAATCAGGAGCCGTGGAACTTGAGCCCGACGACGGTCACGTCGTCGCTCTGGGCGGTCCCGTCTTCAAACGTTTCGACGGCTTCGGAAATGGCCCGCACGATGGACTCCGGCGTCGAAAGCTCCTCCCGCGACAGCAGGGCCTCGATGCGGCCATGGCCGAAAGCCTCCCTGGTCCGGTTCATGGCCTCCGTCACGCCGTCCGAGTAGACCACGACCAGGTCCTCGGGCTCAAGGGTGAGCACGTTTTCCGTGTAGGCTACCTTCTCGGCCACTCCCAGAGGCAGTCCGTTCCGGCCGGGAATCAGCACAGGAGGTTGCCCGCCTCGAACCAGGTAAGGGGGATCGTGGCCCGCGTTGGTCATCACCATCTCGCCCGTCGCCAGGTCCAGGATCGCCAGGAACAGGGTCACGAACATGCACGAGTCGTTGTTGACGGCCAGCTCGCGGTTCACCCGGGCGGCGATGGCCGCCGTGGACAGGGCGCGCATGGCATGCGTCTTGATCAGGGTCTTCGCTGCCGCCATGAACAGTCCGGACGCTGCTCCCTTGTCCGACACATCGCCGACGAGAAAGCACAGTCGGTCCTTGTCCGCGTAGAAGAAATCGAAGAAGTCTCCTCCGACTTCGAGCGCCGGTATGAGAGTGGCCGCGATAGTGCACTCTTCGTGGACCGGGACGAGGTCTCTCGGCATCATGTTTTGCTGGACCTCGCGCGCCACCTGGAGCTCGCGTTCCATCCGGTCCTTTTGCCCTTTGATCACGTCGTAGGCTTCCTTCAGCTCCTCCGTCTTCTGGGTAAGGGCTCGATTAGCCTTCTCGAGTTGGATCTTGTTACGGTCAGCCAGCTTCGCGAAGGAGTCCAGCATGTGCTCCTGCTCCTTCTGCTTGGTGACGTTGACGGTCTCGGCGAGGAGCACGCAGCGGCCGTTGAGGTCGATCTCGCGGAGGTTGGTGCGGAGCACCGTCGCTCGCGAGCCCGACTTGAGCTCGGTCTCGAATGCGTAGGCCCGCCCTTTCTTGATTCTCCGGTTTGCGCGCTCGGTGTCGAGGCCTGCCAGACGTTCAGCCAGGAGGTCATCGCCCGACGGCTTCGGGAACCAGTCCTCGAACGCCTGGTTCGCGTACTCGATGCGCCACTCCGAGGGATCGGCGATCGCGAAGCCGACCGTCAGAGAGTCTACTAACGACTCGACCTCCGGCTTCAGTCCGTCTGGCTCAGCCATCCGAGCCGGCCCCTTCGACGACGACGGACCGATAAGCCTCGAAGGCCTTCATGATCGCACCAATGTCGTCATCGTCGACTTCGTTGTCCTCGAGCGTCTCCGCGATCAACTCGAGCACGAGATCGAAGTGACGATCCTCGACTCCCATGGACCGGTGGATCGCCTTCAGCTGATCCGGTGTGTATGACGCCGGTCCTCCGAGCGCCGTGGCCCAGAACTTGGTCTGGTGATCTACGAGACGAGCCATGTCCGTGTTCTCGAAGAACGGAGCCAGGTCATCTTCGTCAAGCAAACGGTCGTAGAAATCGGAGACAAGCTTCCGTACGAACGAGAAACCACCCAGCTGGTCGTAGAGAGAGTTACTCACTCATTTCCTCCGTCTCAGGCATCGCGGGCTGCGGCCCGCACCAGTTCAGCGACGATTCGCCGACGATCTTCATCGACCGCGGCTACGAAAGGTCCGGCGTGAGACACGAGGTCGATCGGCGTACCGTCGAGGTCGGTGACCTCACCGCCCGCCCCTTGCACAAGCAAACAACCGGAGGCCAGGTCGTACGCGCTCGCCGGCCTCTTCGACCAGAGATTGACGTACACGAAGCTGCCTTTCGCCGCCTCCAGCAGTGCCCATGCCGGCGATCCTCCCGGTGAGCGGACCATTCGCACGTCGTTGCTCGCCCAGGCTCCGTAGAGCCTGGCCACAAGGGGGCCCGAGCGCCGACCGGGATGAAGGTTGACGAGAACGGGACCGGTGTCGGCGCGGGGCACCGGAAGCGTGCAGGCCCGGTCGTCCTCCCCGAACACCGACAGTTGCAGCACCCGGGTCGGACCGCCTGCCGCGGCATATCCGATCTCGCCGGTCGCCGGGTTCGACACCATGCCGAGTATCGGAACGCCGTCGCGAAATACAGCGAGCGTGGTGGTGAACGTCTCGGTCCCGGTCACGAAGGCCCACGTGCCGTCAACCGGATCGACGGCCAGGGACCAACCTCGAATCGACAGCTCCCCACCGAGCTCTTCGCCGACGAGCGTCGCATCGGGCTCGAACGCGGCCAGGCTCTCGGCGAGTCGTTCTTCGATCTCCAGCTCCAACCGGGTGACGGGAGAACCGTCACTCTTCAGCTCGACATCGCCTGCTCCCATGCGTGCCTCGCGCACGGGTCCGCCGGCAGCGAGCAGGGCCCGGAGGCCAAAACGGGTCCAGTCGGCTGTCTCGTCGGCTGTTCGGGGCGCCAGATCGCGTGCGGCACGATAGCTCTCGAGTGCGGCAGTCTCCAGCGGTGTCAGCGGCATTCGGTCATCCCGTGCGAGTGAGCAGTTCTTCGGCGGCACCGGCGTCCATGAGCCCGGAATCCACCAGTTTCTGTATCGCGTCCCGAATGAACACGACCTGACGAGAGGAAACTCGATTAATGGTATCGGCCTCCAGGGGCCACCAGCGAACCTCGTCAAACTCCCCACCCGGCTCGAATGCTGAGGCAGAATCAACGTCTTCAAGCTGCACCAGGTAGCCCCGTCCTTCCACCCACGCGTGATCCGTCTGCCTCCAGTCGTAGGTGAAGCCCTGGGACACGAGCTCGGGCGCGTTTCCGTCCGCGGCCCACCCGGTTTCGGAGGCCATGACACGGCCAAATGCGTCTTGCGGTTCCTCGCTCGGGAGCACGAACCCTTGGGGCAGGGCCAGATTCTGCCGCTCCTCGTAGCCGCCGAGCACGATCTCCAGGTCACCCACGTCGGACGCGCGCCGCATGACGAGGGCGGCGACGGCAGCGTTCGGCCCCCACAAGCCGAGCAACCCGCGTCCAGCGATCCCGGTCCGTCCGTGCGGATTCAGGGGCCGGCCCTCATCGTCCCTGAATCGCGCTTCGATCGCGGCAAGGTGGTCGGCCATCGTGCCGTAGTCCTCCGGGTCCGCCCAACCCCCGTCCACCCGTGTCCGATCGCTCTCCAGGACGGACGCGTCCACGTGATACGGGGGATCGTAGTCTTCGCAGTCCAGCAACCACGGCGCTTCATCGATCGATATGCGGAGGCGCGGCGGATAGGATGAAGGTCGCTCGCCACGAATCTTCAGGTGGAAGTCATCTGCCATCAGGTCGAACACGAGCGACTCCACCGAGTAGAGCGCGTACATCAGCGCCGGAAGCTCACACTCGCCGCGATCGCGCCGCTTGTCGAAGCTGAGTGTGTGGAGGGCGCACTTCAACAGAGCCACTCGATAGACCAGCCAGTCATCCTCTTCCTTGAGGTCGAAGCAGGTCTCGCGGATCCTCCGCACCGCATCCAGGACTTTCCGGAAGCGGAGGTCCCACTTCACGAACTTGAGGTGATTGGGAAGGCTGGCGAGGTCCGCTGGCACCCGATGCGAGAGCAGGTATTCCTCAAGTTTCTGGAGACGCCCGAGGTCGGCGAGGTCAAATTCCTTGCTCATCACGAACTTCACGTCACTCTCGAGCTTCGCGAAGTCCAGCTCCAAGGGGGCCTGGCCGCAGTGCGTCCAGTCGATGAACCAGATATTGTCGCCGTCGTCGCAGATGACGTTGGCGAGATTCAAGTCTCCGTGGCTGAGGCATACCTCGCTATCGACGCCGTCCTCATTGGTTGAGATCAACCGGAGGAGCTTCTCCATCTGGGCCACCTGCACGCGCGGCGCATCGGACCCCGCCTCTTCCAGATAGCCCAGGATCAGGGCGGCGTTCTCCCGCATCCAGATCGCCTGCTGCTCCGTATGCACACCGAAGGCCCGGTACGGGACCACCCACGATACGTCCCGGGTGTTCCCGTACAGCTTGTCCGAAAGTAGAGCCAGCGCCTTGTCGAAACGCAGCAGGAACCGGTCCAGAGCGTCCTCGCCCTCGGCATCCTCGAAGGTGTCTTGCAGGGTTTCCGGGCGGCCCTCCATGGCCGCCAGGTCCATGCCCACCCCGATCGACTCCCCACGTGAGACGGGATAGCCGAACGTCGGCACGTGCTTTCCGAAGAAATCCTTGACTTGGTGATAACCGTTGAGCTCGCGCCGCATTTGCTCGAACGCGTCGATCTTCACGACCAGCGGCTCGGTGCGAGCGCTGCCTTTCCACCCGTCGGCAAGGAACAGCAGGCTCCCGCTGAAGCCTCCGGCAAGCGGCCTGAGCCGGGTGCGGGTCCAGTGCAGGCATAGGAGCTCCACGATGCGGCGCCCGTCACCGCCCAGGGCCGCCACGGCCTCCGGCGGCTCGATGGACACGGGGGCACAACCGAAATCGGAAAAAGGCTTCGGATCGAGACCGGCGAAGATCGCTGCGGCTTCAAGGTCGAGTATGACTTCGATCCCCGCGGCGGGTAGCGTGTGACGCAGCGCCGCGTAGTGGGCTTCCTGGGTTGCGCTTCCGACCAGGTGGGGCGAGACGGCGACGTTCGGACAGCCCCACACGTTTCGCAGGAACGAGGCGATCCCGAGGACGCGGCGATCCGTGTGGCAGCCAACGCTCAGGAATCCGGTCTCGGAGAGGTCACCGGGCGCGACTCCCAGCGCTTGGCACGCTTCG
>CAXMRU010000019.1:0-2011 GCA_964195715.1 Akkermansiaceae bacterium
TCCTTCAGCTCGTGATGGTCCTGGCCGGACAGAGATTCGCCACGGTCCTCGGTCTTTCCGGCCTGTTCGGAATGGGGATCCCGCTGGTCGTCGCCTGGTTCTACGCCGCCCGTCAGTCCCTCAGCCTGAAGGACGCCTCGGCCGGCGGCATGCTGATCGGAGCGGTGGGTGCCGCCGTCGGACTCGTGGTGGCGATCTTGCTCAACGGGGGCTCCTGGAGCCTTCTGCCGCTGGGCACTGTGGCTTCGACGTTCACGGGCTGGCTCGGCGCTTTCCTCGGCTGGATGCTCAAGGGCCGCAAGGAAAAGACGCTGGAGTAACGGTCGGGACGTCCCGGCGCTCTCAAGCCTCGTCCGCCATGTGCAGGTTCCACCATGCGCTGGCCGCCTCCGCAGTCCAGGGCTCCTCGAATTCGATGGACTCCAGGCTGGCCTTCAGTTCCCGCGCGTGCGCGAAGCGCTCCTGCGGGTCCTTGCTCATGCACCGCATTACGGAGTACGAGAGGATCTGCGGTATCTCGATCTCCGATACATCCTGGATCAGTAGAGGATCCCTGCGGATGTGCGCAGCGATGATCTCCGGAGCCGAGCCGCCGTCGAAAGGTGGACGTCCCGCGAGCATCCAGTACGCCGTGCAGCCCAGACTGTAGAGATCGCTGCGCGCCTCGTAGTGCCCGCTTCCGTGCACGGCTTCGGGAGCCATGAAATGGGGAGTCCCCACGATCGCTCCGACGCTCGTAATGGTGTCTCCCGCGGTGTCGATCTGCCTTGCCAGACCGAAATCCAGGACTTTCACGAAGTCGCAGATCCCACCGCGCCGCGTCACGAACACGTTCGCGGGCTTGACGTCCCGGTGAACGATTCCCTTATCGTGCGCTTCGGTCAGCGAGTCACACACCTGGCTAAGAATGTGAACTGTGCGTGCCGGCGGTATGGGGCCGTAGCGCTTGACCAGCTGCTGGAGGTCGAGTCCGACCAGGTATTCCATGGCGAAGAAAAAGGTCGACTCGTCGGCACGTCCGTAGTCCCGGATCTCGATCGTGTTGGGGTGATCGAGCCGAGATGCGACTTCGATCTCCCGCTGAAAACGCTCGATCAGGGTAGGGTCGCTGTCTGGAGATGCCGTGACGATCTTCACGGCGCTCGGCCTGCACATTCGCGAGTGCTCGGCCAGGTAGACGGCCCCCACTCCCCCCTCCCCCAGCTGCTTTGCCAGCGTGTAGCCTCCCAGACGCTCGGCGATGCGAGCCCGCTTGCGAAGATGATACAGGGTCCGTGTGATCGCGATCGAGACGCCCCCCAGCAGGGCGACGCCGACGGCTCCGAAAATGGCCCCTGACGAGGGGTCCGGATGGGCCACGGGCCACGACCACCATCCCGGTTCGCCGACGGCTCGGCCCAGGATGCCGCGCGCGGCAGGGATCGCTGCGAGGGAAGCGGTGACCAGACCCGCCTGGAACGGAACGGTCCACGGGATGAGCGCGGCCGAACCGAACAGGATCAGTGAGACGAGAGCCAGCGGCGGATAATCGCCTTCGTGAAGTGCCGTATCCACAGCCAGAACGAAGAGCAAACCCCCGGTCACCGTGAGGGCGAGCCAACGGATCCGACCCGCCCGCGCATCGCCGGGTAACAGCCCCAGGAGGCCGATCGCGAAGAGTCCGACGTATGCGCCGTACACCCACCGCTCGGAAGCGCTCGGCGAAGCGCCCCCAACGATAAGACTGTGAATCTCGCCGACCGCGAGAAGAGCGGCCGTGACTGCGAGACCCAGGCCAAAGGCGACTCGGCACCGACGCCGGAGAAAAACTGACTCCTCTCGGTCGAGACTCACATCCGCGGCAGTGCTCAACAGCGAAACACTCATCCCGCCCTCCGGACCTATTACTCGACTCTATCGAAGCGGATCGGATCGTAGAACGTCACCTCGAGACCCGTCACCTCGCCCTTCTCGTTGAGCTGGAATTGCAGGAACGACCGCGCCGACATGTCGAAGATCGGGTGCCTCCAGG
>CAXMRU010000020.1:0-14004 GCA_964195715.1 Akkermansiaceae bacterium
GGTAATCGTGGTCGTGGACGACTGGGTGGACGTGCGGAACGTGGCGGAAGCCTGGTGGGTGGCGCTCAACCACATCGATCCGGAGCGCGACGTGATGTTCACTCGCGGTCCGATCGACGTGCTGGACCATGCCTCCAGGAGGTTCACCTTCGGTTCGAAGATGGGCATCGACGGGACGAAGAAGTGGCCCGAAGAGGGCTTCGACCGAAACTGGCCGGACGTGATCGAGATGGACCCGGGCACACGCGCGGCCGTGGATGCGATGTGGTCCGAGCTCGGGATCGAGTTGCGTTGAGCACAGCCGGACTCTCGCGGGCGGCGCTGTACGCCCGGTTCGTCAAGCTGGAGCATACGGGCTTCGCGCTTCCCTTCGCCCTCGTGGGAGCCATCCTGGCGTCGTACCGGTATCCGGTCAGCGTGTGGGATGTCTTCTGGATCGTTGTGGCGTTCACGGCTGCCCGGTTCGCGGCGATGGCCTTCAACCGCGTCGTGGATCGCGAGTTCGATGCGAAGAACCCGCGCACGGCTGGCCGCGAGATCCCGAGTGGGGCGATCGCGGTGCGAGAAGGCAAGCTGGCCGTGGTAGTCTCGTCCGCGGTGTTCGTCGGGGCGGCCGCGATGCTGAACCCGCTCTGCCTGGCCCTGTCTCCCGTGGCTCTCGCCGCCGTTCTCGGTTACAGCTACGCCAAGCGGTACACGTCGGCAACGCATATCATCCTCGGCCTCGCCGACGGGATCGCTCCCTCGGCGGGTTACCTGGCGATCGCCGGCACGTGGAGCGACCCGTGGGTGCTCCTGCCCATCCTCACACTCGCCGTCGGCCTGTGGATCGGCGGGTTCGACATCCTGTATTCTCTGCAGGATGTGGAGGTGGATCGCCGCCTCGGCCTGCACTCCATCCCCGCCCGTTACGGAGTGCGGTGGGCCCGGTGGCTCGCCGGTGCGTTCCACGCGGGGACCCTGGTCTGCCTCCTAGCGGTGCCCATCATGGTTCCCGAGCTGGGGGCGGGCTACCTGGCTGCGCTGCTCGTGACGGCGGCCCTGATCGGGTTGGAGCACGGACTGGTCGATCCCGATTCGCCCGAGTCCATCCACCGCGCCTTCTTCACGATCAACGTGTGGATCGCGGCGGTCTTCGCCGTTCTGGTGCTTGTGGATCGTATACTGTGATGTGCGGCCGGCCGGCTGACCGACTCGAGAACGGAGTTCGAGGCGAATGATCGACAGGCGATGGATTGTGGCGGTGACGGGAGCGTCGGGCGCGCCCTATGCGCTCCGCCTCCTGCGGGCGCTCGTGGACCTGCGGGTAGGCGCAGACGTGATCGTCTCGGAGCACGGGTGGAGGTTGTTCGCCCATGAGACCGGAGTGACAGGGCAGGAGGATCTGCTGCAGTCGATTGGAGGCGCCGGCGACCTGCGCTTCTTCGACAACGAGGATCGTGGCGCCCGACCGGCCTCCGGCTCGGCGCCCTACGCGGGCCTCGTGATCTGCCCGTGCTCGACGGCCACCCTCTCGGCGATCGCGCACGGCAGCTCGCGCAGTCTCATGGAACGGGCGGCCGACGTGACTCTCAAGGAACGGCGAAAGCTCGTGGCCGTCGTGCGGGAAACCCCGCTTTCGGCCATCCACCTGGAGAACATGCTGGATCTCGCCCGCCTGGGCGCCGTGATAATGCCGGCTTCGCCGGGCTTTTATCACGATCCGCGGGGAATCGACGACCTGATCGACTTCGTGGTGGCCCGTGTCCTCGACCACATGGACGTTTCACACGACCTCGGGTACCGCTGGACCGGTGAGGAGGAGTCGGTCGGTGAGTGATCACCCGACTGCCGGTCGCCTCGTCGGCCTGATCAGCGACACTCACGGTCATCTCAGGCCGAGTGTGTTCACCGTGTTCGATGGAGTGGACCTGATTCTCCACGCGGGAGACGTCGAGGATCCGGACATCCTGACGGATCTCATGGCTATCGCCCCGGTCACGGCGGTATCAGGAAACGTCGACGGCTCAGAGATCCGCGCTGCCGTGCCCGAGGAAGCGACTCTCGACGTGGGCGGAGTGCGGATTGCGCTGATCCACGGGCACCAGGTGCACCCGGACTACCGGCTCCTACTGGGTCGATTCCCGGACGCCGCGGTGATCGTACACGGTCACACGCACGTGCCGCGATGCGACTCCGTTGGAGAGGTCATGATTGTCAATCCGGGTGCTGCCGGGAAGGCACTGAAAGGCTACTCGCCGATGGTCGCGCTGCTGGAGGTCGTGGCCGGCCGGGCGACGGTGAAGCACGTGGAGCTGGACGGCTGATGAAGAAGTACAGATGAATAAGTACGGCGGTCCGCGGATTCGTGAGACAGGCCCATTCTTCTAGACCTGGCAGGACGGGCAGAAGAAGGTGCTGCGGCCCGCCTGCACGATCTTCTCGATCGGTGTATCGCACTTTCCGCAGGGCTCACCCTCGCGCCCGTATACCCGCAGGCTGTGCTGGAACGATCCGGACCGGCCGTTGACCGCCCGGTAGTTCTGAAAAGACGTTCCCGCCGCTTGCAGTGCCTCCCGCAGCACGCTCCGCAAGGCCCGGTGCAGGAGTGCCACCTCGTCCTCGTCCAGTTCGCGCCCCGGCCGCCGCGGATCCACGCCGGCCCGGTACAACGCCTCCGCTGCGTAGATGTTGCCGATGCCGGCGATCCGACGCTGGTCCATCAGGGCGTTCTTCACGGGGGACCGCGTCGTCTGGAGGGCCCGGCCGAGGTCGGCGGCACCGTACCCGGGCTCCAGCGGTTCGGGGCCCAGGCGAGCCTCCTCGCGCTCCCATTCCTCCCGGTCGAGTAGCCGAAATCCACCGAGCCTTCGCACGTCGTCGTAGTACAGAGTCCGGCCGTCGTCGAGCTCGAGCTCGGCCGCGATGTGCCGGAACTCGCCCGGATCGGGCCGTTCCCGACCGAGCGCGAAGCGACCGCTCATACGGAGCTGAACCTGCAGGACGGGGCCGTCCTCGAGGAAAAACAGCAGGTATTTGGCCCGCCTGGCCACGGTCACGATGCGGCGTCCCCGGACCCGCCGCCGCAGAGAGTCCGGATCGCCGGGAGGGAGCACGATGTCCGGCTTGTAGATCGTGACCTTAGTGACGATCCGGCCCGTGATCTCGGGCTCCAGATCGCGACGGATCGTTTCGACTTCCGGAAGCTCGGGCACGGGATGTATCAGCCGGCGGTGGGACCGATTTCGGAGTGTCCGATGTCGCTTCGCCAGGCCGCTCCCGCGAACCGCACCCGGGCTGCGGCTTCCCGGCTGCGTTCGGCCGCGGATCGGAGATCTTCGCCCAGCCCGGTGATGCCGAGCACCCTGCCTCCTGCTGTTTCCAGCTGACCGTCATGACGCTCCGTGCCGGCGTGGTACACGTGTACGTTCTCCGTCTCGAGGTCCTCGGGGATCTCTACCGGAAGGCCCTTCGGATATGACCCGGGGTATCCGCCGCTCACGACGACCGTGACCAGGGCGGCGCCGCGGGAGTCGCCAGCGCTCCAATCGCCCAGGCTCTCACCTCTCGCCACCGCCGCCATCGGCCCGGCGAGGTCTGCTGAAGTGAGCGGCAGGACCACCTGCGCTTCAGGATCACCCAGCCTGCAGTTGAATTCGACGACCTTTGGCCCTTGCGGCGTGAGCATCAGCCCGGCGTAAAGGAAGCCGCGGTAGGGATGGCCTCGCTCGGCCATCCCCTGGAGCACCGGGAGGGCCACTTCGCGCCGCACTCGCTCGATCAGCTCCGGTGTTCCGTCGACGACCGGAGCATAAGCGCCCATGCCTCCGGTGTTGGGACCCGCGTCCCCCTCGAACCGCCGCTTGTGATCGCGGGACGATACGAGCGGGACTGCGTTCTCCCCGTCGCTGAGGAAGAACACCGAGAGCTCCTCTCCCGGCATGAAGTCCTCGATCACGACTTCCCGTCCGGACTCGCCGAACCGATCCTCGACCAGCATCTCCCGCAGGGCCTGGAGAGCCGTATCAACGGACTCGGCGACAATCGCGCCCTTGCCGGCCGCCAGCCCCGAAGCCTTGACCACTATCGGCGGCTCCAGGTTCGATACATACGCCGCTGCCCGGTCGTAGTCGGTGAAGATCTCGAAGCCGGCGCTGGGCACCCCGCAGTCGCGCATGAGCTGCTTGGCGAAGCTCTTCGAGGACTCGAGACGCGCCGCGTCCGCCGACGGTCCGAACAACGGTAGGTCCCGGGCCGCGAACACTTCGGCGATACCGTCCGCCAGCGGTTGCTCCGGGCCGACCACCGTCAGGTCGATGGCATTCTCCGAGGCGAAGTCGGCGAGGCCTCCGAGATCTGATGCCGAGATCTGAACGTTCCGGCCCGGCCCGGCCGTGCCAGGGTTGCCTGGCGCCACCCAAATCGAGCCCCCGGGATCGTCACGACGCAGCTTTGCCGCGATCGCGTGCTCCCGGCCTCCGCTTCCGACGATCAGTATGTTCATGAGGACAGGATGCCACCGCGCACCGTGGGCCGCCAGATGCGAAAAGGGGCGTGGCCGGACGCCACGCCCCTCCTCCAGCAGGGTTCTTCAGCAGCCTGCCAGAACCTCACGCCGAGTCTGAGACCAGCTGGACCTCCGGTCAGTCTCCCTTGCCCCCGCGCCACGCCTCCGTGAACCGTGTCTTGAGCTTGTCCACGGCGGCGTCGACCTCGTCGAAGAGCTCGTGCGCCGCGTCCGTGTAGCCCTTCATGGCTTCCGCGAGATCCTCGCGGTACGGCTGCGTGTCTTCGTCCGTCCTGCGCGCGTAGTCGCCGGCCATGATCTTCTCGTACGTTCCGGTGTCGATCCAGTCCCTGAGCTCAGCCACCCGAACAACCGAGAACGGGTGCGTGGCGCCGATCGCGTTCAGGACCTTGTAAACGGAGTCGAGCAGGTCCCCTCCCCCGCGATACTCCTCGGACTGATCGATGAACTCCTGCAGATCGAGATCCTCGCCGCGCGTGCCGCCGGCCAGCTTCATGAGGCTGCTCATCACGACGTCCTTGTCCTGCACGCCGAGAAGTGCGGCGCGGTCGCACGACAGCTCGGACTTGCGGTACCATTCGAGGAGCGCCCACAGGACCGGCAGGAGCGCCAGACCCGCGATCGGATAGCGGAACAGCGCTAGACGCATGATCAGGAGGAGCAACGTGCGATAGAGCACGTGCCCGCTCAGGATGTGCCCGACCTCGTGTGCCAGGACCGCCTCAACCTCGTCGTGGTTCAGCACCTCGAGCATGGATGAGTTGAGGACGATGAACGGGTCGCTCATCCCCACCGCGCCCGCGTTCACGATCGGGGTCTGCGAGACGTAGACCTCGGGGATTTCCTTGAGGTCCATGACCTCGCACACGCGCAATGTCCGCTCGTGGACCCACGAGTACTGGTTCTCCGACACGCGCACCGCGTTCGCCTTGAACGCCAGTCGGATCGCGCGCTCCCCGAACATCCCGAAGATCTTGCGTAGCGCAAGGTCGAATCCCGGGACCTTGCGAAGCGCGTTGAGAGCGGCGCGGTCGGCCGGGTGCTCCCACGACTGCGGGCTGATCTCGGTCAGGATACGACGCTGAAAGCCTCCGCTCCCTGGGGTGGTGAGGTTTCCTCCGTCGTCCTGGCTCTCTTCGTCCTGGGTGCCGTTCTCATCCATGATATCGCTCCAGACGTCGGTGATGGTTCAGTCCACAGCCCCTGTTACGCGACCGGGGTCGTGCCGGTTTCAGCGGTACGCGGTTCGGTCCGCCCGGTCAGTCGATCGAGGCCAGCGCCCGGTCCAGGTCGGCCAGCAGATCGTCGACGTCCTCCACACCGACCGAGAGCCGGACGAGGCCATCGGTCAGGCCCATGGCCCTTCGCCGCTCGGCCGGCACCGAGGCGTGTGTCATGCGGGCGGGCACCGAGATCAGGCTCTCGACACCCCCGAGGCTCTCGGCCAGCGCGAAGATGCGCGTTCCAGTCGCCAGCGCTTCGGCCCGTGCGGCGGATCCCATGTCGATCGTGATCATCCCCCCGAAGTCGCTCATCTGGCGGCTGGCCAACTCGTATTGCGGGTGATCTGCGAGACCCGGGTAGAGCACGCGTTCCACAGCCGGGTGCTCGTCCAGGTGTGCGGCGATGACCCGGGCGCCTGCACAGTGAGCCCGCATCCGCAGATGGAGGGTCTTGGTGGCGCGGAGCACGAGCCAGCAGTCGAGCGGGCCCGGGACGGCACCGGTCGCCATCTGCTGGTACCTGAGCCGCTCGTTCTGGTCCGCGGACCGGGTGACGACCGCGCCGCCGACGACGTCGCTGTGGCCGTTGAGGTACTTCGTCGTTGAATGGACCACGAGGTCCGCACCGAGCTCGAGCGGGCGCTGCAGGTACGGTGTGGCAAACGTGTTGTCGACGACCAGCAAGGCCCCGACTTCTGCGGCGATCGAGGCGCCGGCCCGCAGGTCGGTCAGCTGCATCATCGGATTCGTCGGAGTCTCCAGATAGATGAGCTTCGTCGCCGGCAGCACGGCGGCGCGTAGCACTTCGATGTCCGACGTGTTCACATAGTCGAACCGGATGCCGTAGCGCTCCCAGAACCTGAACAGGCGCTCGCTTCCCCCGTACAGATTGTCTCCGCACACTACGTGGTCGCCCGAGACGAGATTCGCCTTCAGGATGGCCTCGATCGCTGCGAGTCCCGACGCGAACGCGATGCCGTGGTCTCCCCCCTCGAGCGAGGCGAGGTTGACCTCCATGGCCGTCCGCGTTGGATTCGTGACGCGCGCGTACTCGTGTCCCTGCCGGGGCTCTCCGACGCCGTCCTGCACGTAGGTGGATGTGAGAAACACTGGCGTCATGATGGCGCCGGTCTCGGAATCCGGCGCCTGACCGGCGTGCACGGCTCGCGTGCCGAACCCGTCGCTTGTCTCACCGATCATGAAGGCCTCCGTAAGGTGTCCGTGAACTGCCGGACGGAGAAGATACGGGACCGTTCCACGAGCGGCGAACCCCGGATGAGCCACGGATGAGCGCCGACGTCACTGTTTCCTCATGGACTCCGTCGACGCAGCTCCCGGCCGGGCGGCGCACCGCCTCTACTGTCATTTCGTGTGGCCAACGTTGAGCCGCATCCCGCTGATCTCGCTCAACACGGCTGACGTGGTCGAACGACACCTCATCGCTCTCTGTCGTCGCCTCGACGTGGAGCCGCTCTGCGTGCGTGCGTTCTCCGATCGTGTGCATCTGCTCGCGAGGCTCAATCCCGGTCATTCGCCTGCCATTCTCATCGGACGGCTGAAGGAGGGCTCGGAGGCCGCCATCCAGGACGCCGGACACACCGTGCGCTGGGGCAGAGGCTACGCCGCTGCCACGGTGAGCGGATCCGAAGTGCGAGCCGTCATGCGACGCATCCATCGTCTGGCCAACAGGCCACGCCCTGGCACCCGCGATCGTGGCCCGCGAGACCGTTCGTGGAGGACGCCCAGAACCGGCTCCGGGGCACCGACGGCCGGCGTTGACGGCATTCTCCCAGCCCGGTAACCTTCCCGCAGCATTACAACTGCGGCCCGCCCTTTGCAGATCCGTACGTCGGTTTACAGCGACGGATGGTGGAAAGACCCCTTACAGGTTGCTGAAGAACCCTGCTTACAACAGGCGGACGAAGGGAAACCGATTTGACGGGGACAGTTCCATTCATCGTATCGGCATCGGGCATCCGGGGGGTCGTGGGCTCGACCATGACGCCGGATGTCGCCGCGCGCTATGGCGCCGCGTTCGGGCGCTATCTCGTCCAGGTCGGGGCGACGGACGATCCGGGGACCTACGTCATCGTCGGTCGTGACTCGCGGACGTCCGGCGACCTGCTTTCCGCTGCTGCCGCCGCGGGATTGCGGGCTGCGGGAGTCTCCGTGCGAGATGCCGGAATCGCTCCTACACCGACGCTTCTTCTCGCGGTACGCGACGAAGTGTGCGCTATCGGGGGCCTCGTGCTCACGGCGTCGCACAACCCGATCGAATGGAACGGCTTGAAGCTCGCGTCCGGGTCGGGGATGTTCGTGAGTCCGGAGGCGGGCCTGGCCATCCAGGAGCTGTTCGAGTCCGTGCCGGAGCTGGCGGATTGGAGCCGTCTCGGTAGTGGCGGAACGCTCGATGGTGTGGCGGAGCACCATATCGAGCGAATCCTGTCCCTGCCCCTGTTGGACGTGGACTCGATCCGGGATCGGGCTCCTCTTGTGGCGCTGGATTGCGTACACGGCGCGGGAGGCGCCGTAATGCCGGAGCTGCTGCGCCGACTCGGATGCCGCGTCGAGGGGATCGGGCTCGCGACGGACGGCGTATTCCCGCGCGATCCGGAGCCGATTCCCGCGAACCTCGGAGAGCTTCGCCGCCTCGTCCAGGCGTCGGGAGCCGAGATCGGCATGGCCGTGGATCCGGACGGGGATCGCCTCGCCCTCGTGGACGGTACGGGTGAGCCTGTGGGAGAAGACTGGACCCTGGCACTTGCGGTCGAGTACGTGCTGGAGCGCAGGAAGGGCGCGGTGGTGACGAATCTCTCGTCCAGTCAGTCTATCGAGCAGGTGGCGGTCCGCGCGGGTGTGCCGTTCCACAGGGCTCCGGTGGGCGAAGCGCGAGTGGCGGAGCGAATGGTCGCAACAGAAGCCGTGATCGGTGGAGAAGGTAACGGCGGGGTCATGCTACCCGATCTCATTCTGACCCGCGATGCGGCGGTGGCGGCGGCGCTGGTGCTGGCCCTGCTCGCGACGAGCGAAACGACGCTGGCGGACCTTCTGGCACGGCGTGACAGGTTTCACATGGTCAAGCGGAAGGTCGAGAGGGGAGATCTCGATCCGGAGGACGTCTATCGGCGCATGCGGGCGAACCTGGCCGACGGAGCGGAAGAAAACACCGAGGACGGGCTGCGGCTCGCCTGGCCCGAGGCCAGGGAATGGCTGCACGTTCGGCCCTCGGGCACGGAGCCGATCCTCCGCATCATCGCCGAGGCTCTGGAACTCGAGCGGGCCGAGGAGCTGGCTAGCCTGGCCGGCCGCAGCTTGAGCGTCTGACATGTCGGCCAGGAAACCGGGATCGGATTGATCGAATGTGCGGAATCGTAGGCTATATAGGACTGCGTGAGGCGCAGCCACTGATCCTCGAGGGTCTGCGGCGCCTGGAGTATCGTGGCTACGATTCGGCGGGAATCGCCACGATATCGGACGGCGAGCTCGACATTCGGAAGGCGGCCGGGAAGATCGACGAGCTCGCAAGCAGGCTCGAAACAGCTCCCCTTACCGGGTCCATGGGCATCGGCCACACACGTTGGGCGACGCACGGGGCTCCCACCACCGTCAACGCCCACCCCCATTTGGATGGCTCGGGGCGGATCGCTCTCGTTCACAACGGTATCATCGAGAACCACATCGTCCTCCGCACGAAGCTCGCGGAGCTGGGGCACGAGTTCCGTTCCGAGACGGATACCGAGGTCCTGAGTCACCTCATCGAGGAAGTGTTCGACGGGAATCTCGAGCAGGCGGTGGCCGTGGCCCTGACCCAGGTCGAGGGATCCTACGGTATCGCCGTGTTGCACGCCGATGATCCAGGGAAGATCGTGGTGGCGCGTATGGGCTCGCCGCTCCTGATCGGTGTCGGGGAGAATGGACACCGCGAGATGTTCGCCGCTTCCGACGTCGCCGCCGTGGTCCGGCACACCCGGCAAGTGGTCTACCTGGACGACGGTGAGCTGGCGGTGCTGACCCCGGACGGTCATACGCTGTTGGACATCTCCGAGTTCGGTAACGGGGGAGCGGTCCGCCAGGTCCGTCGCGAAATCAGCCGCGTGGACTGGGACCTCGGCCAGATCGAACGGGGCGGCTACGAGCACTTCATGCTCAAGGAGATCTTCGAGCAGCCGGACACGATCCGCGACGCGATGCGCGGTCGCCTCCTGGACGAGGAGGGCACGGCCAAGCTCGGAGGTCTGCTTCCGCTCGCCGAGGTCCTGGAGCGTGTCGATCGAATCGTGATCACGGCGTGTGGAACGAGCTGGCACGCGGCGCTCGTAGGCGAGTACATGCTGGAAGAGTTCGCGCGCATCCCGGTGGAGGTGGAGTACGCCTCGGAATTCCGGTACCGCCGGCCCATCGTGACGGAAGGAACGCTGGTAGTGGCGATCTCGCAGTCCGGCGAGACGGCCGACACGCTGGCGGCAATGCGCGAGGCGAAAGCGCGAGGCGCGCCCGTGATGGGAATCGTGAACGTGGTGGGCTCGTCGATCGCCCGTGAGACCGACGGTGGAGTGTACATCCACTCGGGCCCGGAAATCGGTGTGGCGTCGACCAAGGCGTTCACGGGTCAGCTCACGGCGCTCGCCCTGTTCGCGCTGTATCTGGCCCGGCAACGGGGGATGTCCACTCTCGAAGGCCGCGAGATCGTGGCCGCCCTCCGGCGTCTGCCCGAGCTGGTGCAAACGGCCCTGGATCAGTCATCCGCCATCGAGTGCATCGCGCGCGAGTACCACGAGAACGTGAATTTCCTTTACCTCGGGCGCGGCTTCAACTTCCCGGTCGCGCTGGAGGGGGCTCTCAAGCTGAAGGAAATCAGCTACATCCATGCCGAGGGCTATCCGGCGGCCGAGATGAAGCACGGCCCGATCGCCCTGATCGACCACCACATGCCGGTCGTGTTCATCGCACCGACCGACTCGGTGTATCACAAGATCGCGAGCAATATCGAGGAGGTGAAGGCCCGGGGCGGGAAGGTGATCGCCATCGTCTCCGACGGAAACGACGACCTCGCGTCCAGGGTGAACCACGTCGTGTCGGTCCCCTCCACGATCGAGATGCTGCAGCCTCTCCTGACGGTGATCCCGCTGCAGCTCCTGGCGTACCACATTGCCGTGCTGAGGGATTGTGACGTGGACCAGCCGCGCAATCTGGCGAAAAGTGTCACAGTGGAGTAGGAATTCCGCCGCAGGCAGGCTGTTGAAGAGGTACAGAAGGTATCGCGTGTCAGCCGGCCTCCCGGTAGGTTGGCGCGCGGCGAGGTTGGTGTCGTTGAAGGAGGAAGGTCCCGATGTCGGCGGAAGATCTCAGAGCACTGAACGAGCAGGTCACGGGTTACGCCGGGATCTGGAATGATATGGACCGCAGGAATACGGCTGCGGCCGGTGCGGCCTGACGGCCCGGACCGCTGGACGGTCCACATCCGACTCGGTTCCGCGGCGCTCACGGGCGCGATCCTGACGCTTCTGTTCCCACACCCGGCCGCCTCGCAGTACACGGTCACGGCGCCGAGTGGCGATACCGTGCAGTACGAGGCCGCCGCTCTCCGGACGATGCTCGACACTGCCAGGGCGCTATACGCAGATCTGCAGGAGGATCCCCGAGTACGCTACACCATTCCCTTCGCACGGGAGACCGTCCCCGAGACGGATCCGGAGGCGAGCTACCCGTGGAACGTCATCACGGTGATCGACGACTCGACGGCCGATGTGCAGCGTCTACCGGCGAACCTGAGGGAGGCGGACAGGGCGTACTACAACTATGCCGTCAAGCGGATGCGCGTGGTGCGTACCGCGGACCCGGACGTGTCCTGTGACTCGCTGCTGGCTCTTGAAGAAGCGGTTGTCAACTCGTTTGCCGACGGCTGGGTCTTGTCACGCACTCTCTACGGCGGGCCCGCGTTCGAGCCGCTGGACGAGTTGGTGTTTGCCCGTAAAGCGGGACTCCTGCGCGCGCTTCTCGCGGTGCGCAACGACCGGCAGGTTGGAGCGTGCGCGGGACAGTGGGCGGACGAGCATCTCGAATCGGTCGCGGCGTACGACGCGTGGCGCAAGGAGCACTTCCCGGCGCCACGCGAACAGGATGAGCCGGCCGACGCCGTCCTGGAGCCGGCTGCGGATTCCATAGCACTGGCGGACACCGTTGAGGCTGGAGATATGGAGGATGCGGGCCGTATCTCGGAAGAGATCGGTCCGATCCCGTCCGTCCAGGATATCTGAGCGACAGACTCCATAATGGCTCTTCGTCTTCACGACACCCTGACGCGTCGAACCCAAGCGTTCGAGCCGGCGGAAGCGGGACACGTCCGCATGTACACTTGCGGACCCACCGTCTACGACCGCGCCCACATAGGCAACTTCCGCGCGTTCATCTGGGAGGACCTGCTGCGCCGCTACCTCAAGTGGAAGGGCTACCGGGTCACGCAGGTGATGAACATTACGGACGTGGATGACCGGACCATCCAGGCGGCGATCGATCGGGGAATCAGTCTCGAGGAGGTCACCGCCCCGGTAACGCGGTCCTTCTTCGAGGACTGGGAGACGCTCGGGCTCGAGCCGGTCGAGCAGAATCCGCGCGCCACCAGGCATGTGCCACAGATGATCGAGCTGGTGAAACGCCTGGAGGAAGCCGGCTACACGTACGAGAAGGCCGGCTCCGTCTACTTCGCGATCGATCGGTTCCCGGGATACGGTCACCTGGCTAACATCGATCCCGATTCCCTTCGCCCGGGCGAGCGCATCGAGGGGGATGAGAACTACTCGAAAGAGAACCCGCGCGACTTCGTGCTGTGGAAGGGCGGGGGACGCGACCACGAGGGAGACGTTGCCGTATGGGACTCGCCCTGGGGAGCGGGACGACCGGGCTGGCACCTCGAGTGCTCCGCCATGGCCATGGAGTATCTTGGCGAGACGCTCGACATCCACACGGGCGGAGTGGACAACATCTTTCCCCACCACGTGAACGAGATCGCGCAGTCGGAAGCCGCCACTGGAAGACCGTTCGCTCGGTGGTGGCTTCACGCGGAGCACCTCCTGTCCGAGGGTGAGAAGATGTCCAAGTCCCTGGGCAACTATTACACCGTAGAGTCGCTCGTCAGGCGGGGACACCGACCATCGGCAATCCGGTACCTGCTGCTCAGCGCCCACTACCGGACGCAGCTGAACTTCACCCTCGAGGGACTCAAGGACGCCGATCGCGCGGTTGGTCGCCTGTACGAGTTTCGGCGGAGGCTGGCTCTCACGCCCGTCTCGGACGGACCGTCTGACGGAGGCTCTCACCTTGCGGATCTCGCGGAGCGCTGGCGGAGCGCCTTCACCGCGGCCCTGGACGACGACCTGAACGTAAGCGATGGGCTGGGAGCGACGTTCACGCTGGTCCGCGAAGCCAACATGGCGCTTGACGGAGTCGGTAGCTTCTCTGCCGCCGGACTGGACGCCCTCGGCAGTGCGCTGGGGGACTTCGACGCCGTGTTCGGAGTACTCGCCCTGCGCGACCGGGAGGAGTCCGAAGGCGCCGCGGGAATCGAGGAGTGGATCGAGGAGCGGATCGCAGCCCGGGCGGCGGCGCGTGCGGCGGGCGATTTTGCACTCGCGGACGAGGTCCGGGACGAACTTCTTGCCAGGGGAGTGGCATTGGAAGACAGTCCGTCCGGGACCCGCTGGAAGCTCCTGTCGCGGGCCGACTGAAAACGTCTTCGGACGGCCTATCCATGACAGTTGACGGACTTCTGGACAGCCCATATGTTGACGGTCTGATTATGCTGACGTAGCTCAACCGGAAGAGCACCGGATTTGTAATCCGGAGGTTGTGGGTTCGAGTCCCACCGTCAGCTCGGTGATGCGTTCGCCGGGTCGCCCCAGGCAGGCCTGACCGGAGACATGAAGTCATTCTCATCGGCCCTTGAGTCGGGTATCCGGCAAGGGCCGTACGATTGGGTGGGGTACCGAAGCGGCCAAACGGAGCAGACTGTAAATCTGCCGGCGAATGCCTACGGAGGTTCGAATCCTCCCCCCACCATCGGTGACGCTTTGGGCACCCGAACGAAGTCTCAGGAGCTTCACGGCAGATTCAACGGCACGGCTGTGAGCCGCGCATAACAGGAGACCGGCGAGGATGGCGAAGGAGAGGTTTGAGCGGACGAAGCCACACGTAAACGTGGGGACGATCGGTCACGTGGACCACGGGAAGACGACGCTGACGGCGGCGATCACGGAGGTACAGGCGGCCAGGGGTCTG
>CAXMRU010000021.1:0-15314 GCA_964195715.1 Akkermansiaceae bacterium
GACAAGTCGCTGAGTGGAGCCGGAACCACCTCGTGCGCCACGTGCCACCAGGGTGGAACCGTGATGATGAACCCCACCTTCGAGAAGCCGTATCCGCACCCCGTGCAGATGGCCAGCGATCGGTTCGGCATGGAGGAAGTCAGGACCGCCGAGATGGTGCAGATGTGTATGGTCGTTCCGATGAACGCGAAGCCCCTGAAGTGGAACTCCGTCGAGCTCGCGGCTCTCACTGCACACATCGAGGATCTCCAGTCGAGCTACAAGCCCGGAGCCATGAACCCATGTGCGGCCAACCCCTGCGGAGCGGGTGCGATGAACCCGTGCGCGGCCAATCCCTGCGGGGCAGGTGCGAAAAATCCCTGTGCGGCCAACCCTTGCGGGGCGGGCGCGATGAACCCGTGCGCGGCGAACCCCTGCGGGGCAGGCAGCAACTAGACACCGGAGTCGTGGCGGAGGGCCGCGTCCGGTCCCTCCTCCAGGAGTTCTCGCGAGGCGGAGGGGAAGCCGGGCTCCCTCTCCGCCTCGATAGCGTTGCGGACGAAACGAGATATGAAGAGTCCGGACGGCTCGGGCGCTCCGCGGTCCGTGACACGATCGGAAGAAGAGGAACACGATAATGAGCCCGGCTGGTGGTCGGTTCGACAAATCCTTCGCGATCCGCATGATCCGCGATTTCATGATCGCGTTGTTCGCGATCGTGGCCGTGGAGCTCGGCGCACGCTACGCGCTCGCCCGGTACGAGTTCGCGACGGCCGATCTCGAGGCCACCGGGCTTGCCGCAGAGCGTCTCGCCGGCGACGTGAAGGACATCATGCTGAACAGCGGTGGCCCGGTCGCCGCCCGTACCGTCTATCCCATCATTCAAAGACACAGCGAGCAAGCCGAGTTCGAGATCGCGATCGTCCCTTCGCCCATCACCGTGGAGGCGATCGAGCGGCGGTTCGGCTTCACCCCCCGAGGCATCCCGCCCGACTGGTCCGATGGGCTGCATCACGAGGCGACGATCGAGCTCACCGCTGAGCCCTTCTGTATCAGTTGTCACGTGACGGCTCAGCCGGGGGATGTGCTGGGTCGTGTCTCCGTGCGCAGCTATCGTTCGCATCGGATGGCCGAGTGGTGGCGCGAGGCCCGAGTAATCTCAGTCGTCGGGATGGGGAACGTCCTGCTTCACACGATCGTGCTCTTCCTGCTCCTGCGGGTGCGCATGGAGCCGCTCCTGCGGCTGCGATCCACCGTAGCCAACCTGGCGCGCGGGCGAATGGACCTGGGCCAACGGGCGGAAGTCCGCTCCGATGACGAGTTCGGAGAGCTCGCGAGCGACTTCAACCACTTCCTCGACCGCCTTACCATGCTCGTGGAGGATCTCGAGGACGTTCTGGGCCGCGTGGCGGCGGTCAACCGGCGTTTGCTCCAGGTCGGTTCGGTGATGGACGTGCGGATTGGTACGGTTCAGGACCTCAGTCGGAATGCCATGCGCCGTGCATACGAGATCCGACAGGAGATCGCGGGACCGTGGAGCGAAGCTGTCGAGGCCCTGGATCTGGTGATCGGCCGCCGGGCTGAAGGCTCACGGACTGACGGAAGCGTGGTGGTCGACCCGGAGTTGCAGGACCTGCTGAGTAGACTACGCGCGGCCGCCGCCGGGCAGCTCGAGGCTGGACAACATCTCGAGTCTCTGACCGAGGTGCTCTCCAGTCTGTCGCACGAGTTGGCCGATGACTCACATTATCGTGGCGAGATACGTCTGCTCGAGGAGAGAATGCAGTCCGTCGCCGAGTCGGGTCAGACACTGCTCGCCCGACTTCGAGGTCCGGAGTTGGAGGCGGATCTCGACGCGGATGTCGAAGGGAAGACATCCGAGGGCTCTCAACGACCCGCCTAGAATAGCCACGGTAACGAGGAGCAAGGGAGGCTGGCTTGGAAGCAACGACGCAATCTCGAGCTGAACGCCTGGACGCGATCGTCATTGGAACCGGCCAGGGCGGAAAGCCCCTCGCCGCCGATCTCGCCCGAGCCGGATGGCGCACGGCCATCATTGAAAAGGGACGGGTCGGCGGAACCTGCGTCATCGCGGGCTGCACCCCCACGAAGACGATGCTGGCCAGTGCGAGGATCGCGCATCTGGCGCGTCGGGCCGCGGAGTACGGTGTGGAGACCGGTCCCGTATCCGTAAACCTCGAAGTTGTCCGGCAACTGAAGCGCCGGATCGTGGACCAATGGAGCGAGGGCAGCCAGAAGGGCCTGGAGCGCCACGCGAAGCTGGAGCTCATCTTCGGCGAGGCCCGATTCGTGGACACCCGGGAGATCGAAGTGGCCCTCGCGGACGGCGGGACACGACGCCTCACATCCGACCACATCTTCCTGAACGTGGGCGGCCGTCCCCGGATTCCCGCGATCGAGGGACTCGACACCGTGCCGTACCTCACTTCCACATCGATCATGGAGCTGGATCAGGTTCCGGATCACCTGCTCGTTCTCGGGGGCGGGTTCGTCGGACTGGAGTTCGGCCAGATGTTCCGGCGGTTCGGCGCCGAGGTGACGATCGTCCAGAAGGGTCCGACGCTGATCCCGCGCGAGGACCAGGATGTCTCGGAAGCCATGCGCGAGATCCTCGAGAACGAAGGGATGCGAGTCCTGACCGAGTCCGAAGCCGTTGCCGTTCAGCCCGGACCGCGCGGCATCGATCTTCAAGTCCGGGCCGGGGACGAGGCGACAGTGCTATCGGGGAGCCACCTTCTCATATCGGTCGGTCGTACGTCGAACGCCGATCTTCTCCACCTGGAGACGACGGGGCTGGCGGCCGATGAGCGGGGCTGGATTCCGGTGAACGAGCGTTGCGAGACCGCTGTGGAAGGCGTCTGGGCATTGGGAGACGTCACGGGGGGCCCCCCGTTCACGCACACGGCCTACGACGACTATCGCGTGATCCGGGCAAACCTGCTCGAAGGCGAGCCTCGCACGACGACCGATCGTCTGCTTCCCTACGCCCTGTTCACCGACCCGCAGCTCGGACGCGTCGGTCTGACGGAACGCGAGGCGCGCGAGAAAGGCCACGATGTTCGGGTTGCCAAGCTCCCCATGTCCCGCGTGGCGAGGGCAATCGAGGTGAACGAGACCCTGGGATTCATGAAAGCCGTCGTGGACACGTCCACGAAACGTATCCTCGGAGCGTCGATCCTCGGGCTTGAGGGGGGAGAGGTGGTCTCCGTCCTCCAGGTGGCGATGATGGGAGACTTGCCCTATACCGTGCTCAGGGACGCGGTGATAGCGCACCCGACTCTGGCGGAGTCGCTCAACAACCTGTTCATGTCGCTGGGCGATTGACGGGCGATTCGCTGCTCACGCGTCGGCGGGCGGGGTGCCTGAAGCCCCGATGCGGGCCTGCGGAAACCCACGGTTCCAGAGTGACGTAGTGACCGATAGGGTGACGGGTCACCGACGCCAATCATCACCGCGTCAAGGTCCGCAGTTCAGAGAAGGAGGTTGGATCCGTGGACTCTACCATGCTCATCGCCACCGTTATCTTCTGGATCATCATCGCATCCATCATAGGCGGCGTCATTCTCCTGCGGCCTGTGTCGCGGAGCCTGGGGCACTTCCTCGACGATTGGATTGCTATCCGCCGGGCGGAACAGGAAGGCTCCAGCGAACAGTTCCAGGAACTGGCGTCGCGTCTCGCGGCCCTGGAAGGGGGACAACGCCGCCTCCTGGAGCAGCAGGAATTCATGGAGGCGCTGAAGGACAAAGAGGAGCTGACGAGCATTAGCTCCGGGGACTGATCCAACAGTACTTTCACAGGCTGACACGGCGATTTCTGTGGGCCGCCCTCTTTCTTCTGACAGAGGACCGAGCACCACCGACCTACAGCAGGAGGAATTCAGTTGATCAGCAAGATGACATCGCGCTTCCGGCTGGCCGCACTGTTTGGTGTCATGCTGGCCATGTCGGCCTCCTCGGCTGTCGCGCAGTCGAAGCCGATCCAGCTCTCGCTGGTAACGCCGATCCAGATCGTGCCTGAAGACCAGGCGATCAGCGGCTTCCGGTTCAACCTTCTCTACGGCCGCAACTCGGCGATGACTGGCCTCGACATCGGGCTTGTCAACCACACGCGACCCGGCGGCGTTGAAGGCGTGCAGTTCGGCATCCTGGGCCTTTCAGAGGGTGACTTCACCGGCTGGCAGGCCAACTGGGTCAACATCACCGAGGCTGCCATGACGGGTGTGCAGACAGGTCTATACAACTCGGAGGGCACCGGAGAAGGGCTCCAATGGGGTTTCGTGAACACGGCAGACTTCCACAGCGGGCTGCAGCTCTCGTTCGTCAATTATGCCCGAACTCTTAACGGAATCCAGATCGGGATCGTGAACATCATCAAGGAGGGTGGGGCGTTCCCCATTTTTCCGATCGTGAACTGGTCCTTCGAGTAGGCCCGGTCAGTTACCTCGCATGTCACCCCGGACGGGTGCTGAGGGTTCGTGAGGTGGCGCTCCGATGGGGGTTCTGGCACTCCAGCCAATTCACCCAGGACTGCCGACGGGCATTCGGCGAACTACCCTCCGATACGCTGCGCCGGACTTCGCGACGGGACGCATAACCAGCAGGTCGCGGCGTCAGGAACCTGAACGCGGGCAACGCAGTTGACTGGCTGGCAACCGCGGGACCAGGCTCTATCGGATCACCCTATTACGCAGGAGGCTCATGTGGACGTGCCGGAGGAACGCTACCAGGAGATCGCCAGCACGATATTCAGCGAGAACAGCCCCGTCGGGATCGACGCGAAGAAGACGCACGTCATGATCCTCTACATGCTGGAGCAGATCGAGCGGCGCGTGGCTCGCATCGAGGAGCAGTTGGAGACGTCACAATGAACGCTGCCGAACTCTTCGTCCGTTGCCTCGCCAACGAAAACATCGACTGCATCTACGGAATTCCGGGCGAGGAGAACATCGACATGATGGACGCCTTGCTCGAGACCGACATTGAATTCGTGCTCACGCGACACGAGCAGGCGGCGGCGTTCATGGCGGACGTGTACGGCCGGCTCACCGGCAAGGCAGGCGTCTGCCTGGCAACCCTCGGGCCCGGGGCCTGCAACCTCATCACCGGCGCGGCCGACGCCAACATGGATCTCGCACCGATCATCGCCATCGCCGGGCAGGCGGATACCACGCGCATGCACAAGGAGAGCCACCAGTACTTGCCGTTGGTGGACATGTTTGAGCCCATCTCGAAGTACGCAGTGCAAGTGCGGGAACCTGAGATCATCCCGGAGGTGATTCGGAAGGCGTTCAAAACGGCACAGACGGAAAAGCCGGGGCTTTCGTTCATCGAGCTGCCCGAGAACGTGGCGGAGATGGAAGTCGAAGACATGTCACCGCTTCTCGTCCAGCAGGCGATGGAGCCTGCCCCCGCTCCAGAAAAAGTCAAACAGGCGGCCGAGGTGCTTGCCGGCGCGAAGCACCCTCTCATCCTGGCCGGAAACGGCGTCATTCGCGGCGATGCGTCGGACGACCTGGTGGCCTTCGCGGAGAAACTCAACATCCCGGTGGCAACGACATTCATGGCCAAGGGAGCCATGCCGGCGTCGCACCGGCTCAGCCTCGGAACGATCGGCATCCAGGCCAAAGACCACGTCATGTGCGGGTTCGACGTCGCGGACGTCATCGTGTGTATCGGTTACGACATGGTCGAGTACGCCCCGGAGCGTTGGCACCCTACGAAGGATCGCTCGATCCTTCACATCGACATGTCGCCGGCGGAAGTCGACGAACACTACATAGTAGCCGCCGGCGTGCTCGGCAGGATCGAGCAGACGCTCGAGGCGATCGGCAACCTCGTCACGCCCTTCGCCGATCCGAACATCACGGAGCTTCAGCGGGTCATCGCGAACGAGCTCGCCGCCCACGCGGAAGACGACTGTTTCCCCATCAAGCCACAGAAGATTATCTGGGATCTCAGGCAGGCGCTCGACGCTCACGACATCGTCATCAGCGACGTCGGTGCGCATAAGATGTGGGTGGCGCGGTTGTATCCGGCCGAGGCACCGAACACATGTATCATCTCGAACGGGTTTGCTTCGATGGGCATCGGCCTCCCCGGGGCCATCGCCGCGAAGCGCACGTTCCCCGATCGCAAGGTCGTCACCGTCACAGGCGACGCCGGGTTTCTCATGAACGTGCAGGAGCTCGAGACTGCAATGCGTCTGGGTACACCCCTGGTGGCCCTGATCTGGCGGGACGACAAGTATGGCCTCATCGAGTGGCACCAATTGCGCAAGTTTGGCCGTGCCACTCACATCGAATTCACCAACCCCGATTTCGTCAAGCTCGCCGAGAGCTTCGGCTGCAAGGGGTATCGGGTCGAGTCTTCCGCAGATCTCTTGCCGACGCTGCGTCGGGCGTTGGACGACGACACGGTCGTCGTCATCGATTGTCCCGTCGATTACTCCGAGAACATGAAGCTGACCGAGAGGCTCGGTCGATTCGCTGCCCGCGGCTGAGCGGAGGGGACCATGACTACGCGTTTTCCCATACTGGTTCCGGGCGCAACGCCGTCTGGCACGATGACCGTGCACGCGCCGTGGGACGGCGCCGTGATCGCCGATATCGAAACAGGCGGCCCCGATGTCGTCGAGACGGCATTGACGACGGCGCGGGCCCTCGCCGCCGACCGCGACGCCCGACTTCCCGAGGTTGAGCGGATCGCCATCCTCGAACGCACTGCGGTGATCATGCAGGAGCGACGGGAAGAGCTTGCGGTCGAGGCGGCGCGGGAGGGAGGCAAGCCGCTGGTCGATTCGCTCGTGGAGACCGATCGCGCGATCGACGGCGTCCGACTGTGCGTGGAGACATTGCGCACCCAGGGCGGGACCGAGATCCCGATGGGGATCAATGCGGCGTCCCGAAACCGGATCGCCCTGACGCGGTGGGAGCCGATAGGCGTCGTGCTGGCGTTCAGCGCGTTCAACCATCCTCTCAACCTGATCGTCCACCAGGTGGGCCCCGCCGTGGCATCAGGGTGCCCCGTTATCGTGAAGCCCGCCGAAGCGACCCCGCTCTCGTGTATGCGCTTCGTGGGGATATTGCGCGAGGCAGGCTTGCCGGCGGAGTGGTGTCAGGCGCTGGTGACGGATAGCCTCGAGACGGCAGGATCGCTGGTGTCTGATCCCCGCGTCGACTTCTTCACCTTCATCGGGAGCGCGCGCGTCGGGTGGATGCTCCGTTCGCGGTTGGCCCCTGGTACCAGATGCGTGTTGGAGCATGGCGGGGCGGCACCGGTCCTGGTAGCTGCCGATGCGGACCTCGGTAACGCGATTCCACTGCTCGCGAAAGGTGGTTTCTACCATGCGGGCCAGGTCTGCGTCTCGGTGCAGCGTGTGTTCGCTGATAAGAAGCTCGCCCGCGAGCTCGCGGAGCGGCTGGCGGAAGCAGCGTCCGCGCTGACCGTCGGCGACCCCACGCAGCCGGGCACCGAGGTCGGCCCGCTGATCCGCGAAGCCGAAGTGACGCGGATTGGAGAGTGGGTAACCGATTCAGGGGGCGAAGTGCTGGCCGGCGGAATGCCCATATCGTCACGGGCTTACGCACCGACCGTAATCTACGACCCGTCGCCCGACGCGAAGGTGAGCACTGAGGAGATCTTCGGGCCTGTGGTGTGCGTCTATCCCGTAGATAGCCTGGACGAGGGGACGGCGCGGGCTAACTCGCTGCCGTATGCGTTCCAGGCCGCCGTGTTCGCACAGGACATCGATGCCATGCTGCGCGCGACGCAACGCCTCGACGCATCCGCCGTCATGGTAAACGATCACACGGCATTCCGCGTCGACTGGATGCCCTTTGCCGGTCTCAAACAATCCGGACTGGGCACAGGCGGCATCGGCTATACCATGCGCGACATGCAGGTCCAGAAACTCGTGGTCATCCGGTCACGGGAGTTGTAGGCGGCCACGTATTGCTCGCACTCGGCTCAGATATCGATCCTTTCTTTCACGTGGAGGCGGGAGGTCGCGGCCTCGCCCACGCGTAGCATTTGAGCTCGTGCATGAACTGCTGGTGTGCGTCCTCGTTCGACTGTGACAGACGGTCGTACTCTGACTCCCTCACAAGGACGGGGGACTGAGCGTGACGTCCGGCACATACCACTCGTCACTCGTGTAGAGAACATGCGGACAGCGCGATCCTGCTTTTTAGTTCGAAGGGTGGAGAAGTGGAGTCGAGATTGAAGCACGCAACCGTGGCCACGTCGCTCGTGGTGGCGTCGCTCGTTGTACTGGGCTCGGGCTGTTCAAGCGTCACCTACAGCGAGGACTTCGATCGCCAGGTTCAGGTACCGGCCTCAGGGACCTGGGCGTGGCAGCCACTGACGGCTGCCCAGGAACTGTTGCTCGCCGAGATCAGCCCTTTCCTGCAACGGCGAATCGAGCGAGCCGTGGAGCGAGAGTTCAGCGGCCGTGGCTTCACGCCCGTATCAGACGGCACGTCCGACTACCTGGTGTCGGCATACGCGCTTCTGCTTGATCGCGCCAGCAGACCTTGGAATGGTTCCACTCTGTCGGAATACGATGTTCGTGTGCGTACCCCGCTGACCGTGTCGGTAGGCTTCGGGGTCGGATTCGGTCACCCCTACCGATATGGCTCCCCGTATGGCTTTGGCGGCCGGAGCTACGGATTTTGGCCCGCGCTCGGCTACTGGAATCCGTACTCGTGGTACCTCGACGCGCGGTGGGGTTGGAGCCGTCCGTACTTCGGCTACCCGAGCTACGGATGGAGGCCGTTCTTCGGCTACGGCGTGTATTCACTCGGTGGATATGGGCGACCCTCCGTGATCGGGTCGGGCGACCGCGGTCCCGGTACGCTCGTGATCGACGTGATCGATACGGCAAGCGGAGGGGTAGTGTGGCAGGGCCTGGCCAAGGGAGCGCTCCTGGACATGCCATCGGGCGACGATCTCGACGCTTATGTCGACCAGGTCGTGCGCCGGACTCTCCAGGGATTCCCGCCTGAGGGAAGCGGCTGAGTCCGCTGGGGGGCCGTATCGAATTCTCCCGTCACGGCCGGTCCGCGACGTAGATCCTGGTTTCATCCCGTTCTCCCACCAGGGCTTTCACAGTGGAAGGCGCGTCGGTCACTCTGGTAATCCGCACGCCTAGAGGGAGTTAGAGAAATTACCCCGGCGTGACTCGCCGTCGAGCCGAACGCGAGACCTTGAGCACGTGAAAACGTGCGAGCTACACGCGACCTTCGGAATAGGAATACAGGGCCCGGATTCTCAACAGAACCCAGGTTTCTCCATAATCAGTGCAATCCGGGTCTTCGGCTCAGTTGGCCATTTGAGTATGGTGGTGGTCAGAATGGAGAGCTCATTCTGAGCCCCTCCACTCTGGGCGGAGTTCTCTCGATCGCTGTGAATACCGAACCGCCCGCTCACGGAAAGGGGACCATTCGTGTACGATAGGGCCAGATTCGACGACGTTTCTCGTATCTCTACGACGGCTTGGCTGAGATCGGCGCTGATTGTTATCAGCGTCGCGGCCTGCGGCGGTCCGGCGGCTGAGCAGGCCGATCACGGGCACGACGAGGCCGCGTTAGGTGCGGTGCAGTTCGACGTCTCCTGCTCGGATGACGTGACTGCCGGCTTCGACCGCGCTGTAGCCTTCCTGCACCACATGCAGTACGAGGAGTCCCGTGGGGCGTTCGAGCGGATCGCCCAGGCTGATCCCAACTGCGCGATGGCCCACTGGGGCATTGCGATGACTCTCTTTCAGCCGTTGTGGCCGGAACGCCCGAGGCCGGACGCGCTCGAGCGGGGGTGGACCGAGGTTGGCAGGGCGGTGGAACTCGTCCCCGGTACCGATCGGGAGGCGGATCTAGTGGCCGCAGCCGGAGCCTTTTTCCGCGATCCTGACTCGGCTGATTGGTGGACGCGGATCCGTCGCTGGAGCGAGGCGATGGAGCAGGCGTACGAGTCCAGGCCGGACGACATCGAGACGGCGGCATTCTACGCGCTGTCGCAGCTCGCGGCGGGGCAGGTCGCAGAGGACCGCATGGCGTACCATGGTCGCGCCGCCGAGATCCTCCTCGGCATCTACGAACGCGAGCCGACCCACCCGGGGGCACTCCACTACACGATCCACGCGAACGACGTCGACAGCCGGGCGACCGAGGCGCTCGAGGTGGTCCGGAGCTACGATGACATCGCGCCGGACGTGCCCCACGCGCTCCACATGCCTACGCACATCTTCGTGCGTCTCGGAGAATGGCCGAGCGTGATCGAGTGGAACAGGAAATCGGCGGACGCTGCGCTCCGGTTCCCGGCTGGCGACCGGATCTCGCATCACTATCCTCACGCGCTCGACTACCTCGTCTACGCCTATCTGCAGCGAGGGGAGGACGAGCAGGCGCTCACGATCCTCACTGAGGTCTCGGAACAAGTGCAGCCGTTCCAGGGCAGCTTCGTCAGCGCCTTTCATCTGGCTGCCATGCCGGCCCGCTACGCCGTCGAGCGCCGCGCCTGGGACGAGGCGCGGGGGGTCACCCCTGGTACGCCAGAGTCCGTGGCGTGGGAACGGTTCCGGTGGGCAGAGTCGCTGAGCTGGTTCGCACGGGGACTGGGAGCCTTGCACACGGGCGGCGCAGACGAAGCGGACCGTGCCGAGAGCCGCATGATCGAGCTACGGGATGCAGCAATGGGTGCTGGAGAGGAGGCGTTCGCGACCTACATCGAGGTCGACCGCCTCGTGCTGGCAGCTTGGCGGGCAAGCGTCGATGGGCAGGACGAGCGAGCCTTGGAGCTGGTCCAACAGGCCGCGCGTCTGGAAGCCACGACTCAGAAGCACCCGGTGACACCGGGTGCACTGTATCCGCCTCAAGAAGCCCTCGGCGACTTGCTGCTTGAGTTCGAACGGCCCCAGGAAGCTCTGGCGGCGTACGAGTCCTCACTGGCCATGTGGCCAGGTCGATTCAACAGCCTCGTGGGGGCGGCACGCGCGGCACGCGGCGCCGGTCTGGATGAGCAGGCGCGTGTGCACTATCGGGCGCTCCTCGACGTCTCGTCAGAGGAGCACCCCGATCGGCCTGCGATCGCGGAGGCGCGGCAGTTCGTCGGCCGGTAAATGTGCATGCCAGGCCGGGTTCACCCGAAACGGAACGGTCGCTGAGACCCTGAAGCTGGCAGCCGGCCGCAGTCGCTCTGCTCGCACGGCGGCTGGACGTGTAATAGGATTCAGGAATGGGTCGCCTCCTGTTCTCTGCGCTCTACTGGGCCTTCGCGGTTCTCAGTTCTGCGGTTCTGTTCGTAATCGCGCTCCTGGTCTGGGCGCTCACGTTGCCCTTTGACCCGCAGAAGCGGCTGCTGCATCGATTCACCTGTTTCTGGGCCTCGCTCTACACGTGGCTCAATCCGGCTTGGCCGGTCCACATAGTCGGCCGTGAGAAGATCCGATCGGATCGGGCGACCATCATGGTGGCGAACCATCTCTCGCTGCTCGACATCCTGGTGCTCTTCCGGACCTTCGCCTACTTCAAATGGGTGTCCAAGATCGAGAACTTCCGGATCCCATTTATCGGCTGGAACATGTCCCTCAACGGGTACATCAAGCTCAGGCGCGGCGACCGCGACAGTGTGCTCCAGATGATGGAGGCGTGCGAGAACGTGCTCGCGCGGGGCAGCTCGATCATGATGTTTCCTGAAGGCACGCGCTCCCCGACCGGGCGTATGCGCGACTTCAAGTCCGGAGCCTTCGAGCTGGCGCTGAGCACGCGGAGCCCCGTGCAGCCGATCGTGATACGGGGAACGGGGGAGGCGCTACCGAAACGGGGGTTCGTGATGCGCGGGCGGCACCCGATCCGCATCGCGATTCTCGATCCGATCCCGCCGGAGAGCTTCGAGCAACTCTCGGCCCCGGAGCTCACGGAGCAGGTTCGCACGCTGATTGCCGAGGCCCTCGGCGAAGCTGACTAGGCGAGGCCGAGACGCACCACGACCCGGTGGATCTTGCCGTCGACGTCCAGGCGCATCAGGCCCCCAGCGTGCCGATCAGGTCCGAGCGCGTGAGGATACCCAGGTTACCGTCCGATCGGCGCACGAGTACCGCGGGGTTGTCGCCGCCGAGGCGTCCCGCCGTGTCCTGAAGAGAACTCGATCCTTCCACGATCGGGAACGGCGGCCCCATGAGGTCCTGCACCAGGTGAGCGCGCGCGTCCGGATCCCCGATCAGGTCGCGCAGGATCTCCCGCTCGATCAGGCTCCCGACGACGTCGCCACCGTCCATGACCGGCACCTGCGAGATCGCGTGCTCGCGCATGACGTCGATCGCGTCGCCCAGAGTCGTGTCCGCGGTGACGGACACGACCCCCGGTCCGGACGATCCCGCGCGACGCTGGTTGACCAGGCCCTCGGCGCTCAGCGTATCCGCGTCCTCCAGAAACCCGTGCTCCTGCATCCACACGTCGTTGTAGGTCTTTCCGAGGGAGCGGTAACCGCCGTCCGGCATGATCACGACCACCAGGTCGTTCTCCGACAGATTGTCGTGGTTCGCCGCCATCCACTGAAGGGCGCCTGACATGGCCATACCGCACGACCCACCGAGGAACATCCCCTCGTCCTCGGCCAGGCGCCGGGTCATGAGCATCGCGTCCTTGTCCGTCACACGCACGTAATCGTCCACGAGGTCGAAGTCCATGTTGCCGGCCAGGATGTCCTCGCCGACGCCCTCGGTGACGTACGGGTATATCTCGTCTTCGTCGAATTCCCTCGTGTGGAAGTACTTCCAGTACACGGAGCCGTACGGGTCGACGCCGATGATCCGCACAGCGGGGTTCTTATCCTTCAGATACGTTGCGATGCCGGAGATCGTCCCGCCCGTGCCGGCGCCGATGAAGGCATGCGTGATCTTCCCATCGGTCTGCTCCCATAGCTCGGGCCCGGTCGTCCGGACGTGGGCCGCCGTGTTCGCCGGGTTGTCGTACTGGTTGAGGTACACGGAGTTCGGGATTTCGTCGACGAGCCGGCGGGCGACCGAGTAATAGGACCTCGGGTCTTCCGGTGCGACAGCCGTAGGACACACGATGACCTCCGCGCCCAGCGCCCGGAGGATCGCTATCTTCTCTGGACTCTGCTTGTCGGTGGTCGTGAACACGCACCGGTACCCGCGCGCGATCGCAGCCAGGGCGAGCCCGACACCGGTATTGCCACTCGTGCCTTCGATGATCGTACCGCCGGGCTTCAGGTCACCTGCCTCGACCGCCGCCTCTATCATCGATACGCCGATCCGGTCCTTCACCGAGCCGCCGGGATTGAAGTACTCGAGCTTGGCGAGCACGGTGCACGGGAGGCCGGCCGCGAGCCGGTTGATCCTGACCAGAGGCGTGTTTCCAATCGTGCCGAGAATGTCCTCGTGCCACATGCAGTCCGTCTCCTCGAAGCACAGGGAGGTGTCGCGATGCCCAATAGTTCGTCTTAGGGGGAGAAGATGCCGGGGGACCCTCCTGCCCGGCAAACCCGGAAGCGCTCCAGCCGCAACCCTCCGGACTGATCCGGGCCCTTGAAGTGCTGGCACCAGGGGTCTCAGAGAACAAGGCTCGCCGGCCGTTCACCGGTCGCGCTGCTCGCGGAGCTCCTGGGATTCGAGCATCAGGGTGAACGTGATGTAGTACTTGATCACGTTGCTGACGTACCGCACGGTCTCCGACCCTACCTCGCGGGCGACCAGGATTTCCACGTTGTCGAACCACGCGTTGGGGTCGAGGCCGGCGGCGGCCGTCTTCTGTCGTAGGTTCCGGATGCGTACCGGACCGGCGTGAATGTTGCCGGCGATGGCGAACACCTGACGGTCCGTGTCGTCGAGACCCGGATCGTCGAAGTAATGGCAAGGGCGGCAACGGGATTGGCGAGGGTTACGGTATCGATTCGAATCTCGGTGAGCACGAGATCCAGATCGAGGAGAAACGACACCATCGTGCCGTGCTTAGTTGCCCTGGCCAGGTCGATCGACCCGTCACGGATCACGACTCGCTCGAGAGTCGCGTCGGGCAGCGAGACACCGGTCGGACCCGCGGCGGGTTCCACGGCGGCTGTTGCCATCGCGGCCGGCGTGGCGCCTGTCTCGGCTGCCGGGAAGTCGAGCGAGATCGTCGGGCCGTCGATCTCGATGGAGGAGACGAATACTCCCTCGCCGCGCAGGAGGGCAATCAGCTTGAGTCCCGATACTCGCAGGGACCCCAGGTTGGCGGCGCGGATGAGCGCCGGCTCGGCAGTCTCCGCTGCTAACGCCGAATCGAGCGAAACGACGAGGTTCTCTACAGTGACGCCGTTGAGAGATGGCGAGAGGCTAACGTCGCCGACGCTCACGATGTAGCGGTCCGCGTCGCGTCCGCCGACTCCGTCCGCGACGGCACCCGGGAGCATTCGAGCGAACTGTCTCTCGGCGAGGACCAGAACGCCCACGTAGAGCACGGCCAATAGAGCGACCGCAGCGATCGCTATCCACGCCTTCCGGGAGAAGCGCATCCTGGCTCTCCGAGTCTTGGAGGCTGGCATCGAATGGGGAGGTCGGGATCGGTGCCCGGCTTCCCCTTCTCATTCAGGCTACCCGACGACAGCCACCCGCCCCCGTTCGTTGGCGTTGCGGCGGCGTTTGATGGAGATGAAGACGTCACGTCCCAGGTAGGTCAGATACCGCATCAGCCGTTCCGCCGTGAACCCTTCGAGCCTGCCTCGCACCAGTCTGGAGACTTTGGGTTGGTCGATTCCGAGCAGGTCGGCTGCCTGAGCCTGTGTCAGGTGGCGGCCCCGTATAATTCGTGTGATTTGAGCGGCCAGCTCGGCCTTGGCCAGCGCCGTATCTGGATCCCCGATGTCGAGGTCGGCAAACACGTTTCCCGAACTCTCCGAAACCCTGGCTTTGCTCATCATCATCTCCTCGCAAGACGGTCTCGGTCATATTCCTCGGCCGCTCTCAGCCGACTCCGAATCAGCCTGATATTCCGCTCGGAGGTCTTCTTGCCTCTCGTCGCTTTCTTCTGGAATGCACACAGCACGTATATCGCATCATGATACCTCGTGGTATAGACGACACGGAAGGTATTACCTGAAGTGTTTACGACGATCTCGAGCACTCCTGCACCGGGGAAGCCCTGAAGTGGCTTCGCATTGACGTGCTTGTCGCCCTGCTGCGCCTGGTACAGGCCGAAACCCGCAACGGCCCTAACGGCCGCGGGAAGAGTTCGCACCTCCTTAAGCGCCGGGCCTACCCACCGGATCTGCTTTTGCCTATCCACCACAGTATGCCAAATCTAGCATTCAGTCAATCAGGGGAC
>CAXMRU010000022.1:0-25113 GCA_964195715.1 Akkermansiaceae bacterium
GAGCCGAGGTGGACGGCCGTCGTGGGCATCGCGAACAGGATGCGGGGCCGGCTCGAAGGGCGGACCAGCCTGACCGGTACGGTCGGACAGTGGTTCGATTTCGATGTGGATCTCCTGCATCAACTGGAGGCGGGGCAGGGATCGCACGTGTCCGGATCGGGAAGTGTGGTCCTGGGTGAAGAGCCGGGCGTCACCGTCGACTTCCAGGCCGATCCGCTGGCGCTTGCCGCGCTGCAGCCATACGCGCCGCCCGATGTGGAGCTCGTTGGAGACGTTAGAGGTCCCCTGGCGGCCCGCGGTCTGTTCTCGAATCTGCGCGTGATCGCCGATCTCAGAACGCCGCGGGGGCTGGTGAACTTCGATGGCAGGTTCAACCTGCTGGCTGACGAGAAGGAGTACGACGCGCGACTGACGGCCCGGGACCTCCAATTGCGGCAGTGGCTGGAGCAGGCTCCTTCCACCCGACTGGCCGTGGAGGGCAGGGTACTCGGCGTAGGGACGGACCCGGCCACGCTCGAGGCGACGTTCGACCTGACCATCCTTCGCTCCCTGGTCGAGGGGGCCCGCGTGGATTCGAGTCTGCTTCGCTTCACGGTCGCCGACGGACTGGCCACCGTCGATACGTTCGCGATCCAGACGGACGCGGGTCGCGTCAGAGGCAGGGGCAGTTTCGGCCTCGCGGAAGAAACGAGCGGCTCCCTCATCCTCGATGTGTCGGCGCCCAACCTCGCCTCCTGGAATCGCTGGTTGGTACCGGGACGGAATCCGGCCCGGCAGGACACAAATCTCGAGACCCTGTTCGCCGCCTTCCCGCGGGACGCCGACGCCGATGCTGGTGAGGTGGAGCGACCCGCCGCGGAGGCCCCCGACACGATCGCCGGGTCCATCGAGGCGCTGGGCATCCTGTATGGCAACATCCACGACTTCTCGTTCGGCGGTCGGCTGTATGGAAGTGACGTGAGTTACGGACCGGCCAGGGCGGATTCCGTTCTCCTGACCGTGGACATCGACGATCCGCGGGCCCTCGATCGGCTGACTGCGAGCGCCACGCTGTGGACGCTCCACGGTATCGGCGTGACACTGGACACGGTGGATGTGCTGTGGGTCCAGAGAGACTCGACGACGAGCGAGGTCGCAGTGTACGCGCGGCGGGATACGACGCTCGAGCTGGACACCGGGACCCGAATCCTGTGGACCGAGACCGAGAGGCGCCTGGTCGTAGAGCGACTGACGGCCTCGCTGGGAGTGCAGCGAGTGACCCTGCAGGGCCCGGCGGAAATTGCCTGGGGAGAGCAGGGGTTTGTTTCCCGGGGACTGGATCTGCGCGGTGACGACGGAGCCGGACTGCTTATTGAGGGCGTGCTGCCTGACAGCGGATATGCGAACCTGGATCTGCGGCTTCGTGGCCTGGACCTGGCCAGCCTGTTCCGCATTCCGGACAGGGCACTGCCATATGCGGGTTTGCTGGATGTCGACGGACGCTTCAGGGGAACGGCGGACGAACCGATCTGGGATTTGTCTTTCGAGATCACGGATCCGGCCGTCCGGGGCCTCGAGTACGGGCGCCTGGAAGGCGATGTGGACTATGCCGTCGGAAGTCTGAGTCTGGGGGTCGGACTGCACGACAACGGCACGCGCCTGGGCCGGCTCGACGGATTCGTGCTGACCGACCTCGCGTTGCGGGAGCGTGAGCGCCGCCTTTCCCCGAACTCGATCCACGTCGTGCTGACGGCGGACAGCCTGCCGCTGGAACCGCTGGAGCTGGCGTTCGCGACCCTGGAGGACGTCACTGGCTTCGGGCGCGGTCGTGTACAGTTCTCCGGCGATCCGGACCAGCTGCACCTCGACGGTGCGGCTATTCTCGCGGACGCTGCAGCGACCGTGCCGTACCTGGGGGTGCGCTTCGAGGACGTGGAGGCATCGCTGCGCTTCGAAGGAACGCAGGCCCGGCTCGAGGCCGTTCGGCTCAGCTCGTCGGCGGGCGGCGCGGCCACTCTGCGGGGCTCGATCGATACTCGGGAGCCGATGAATCTCGGATTCGACGTGACGATTCTGATGAACCGATTCCGGGCGATGGACCGGCGACTGGCGAGCGTTCTCCTGGACGGAGAGGGTCACCTGGGTGGGTCCTACCGCTCGCCTGAACTTACAGGCGCTTTCCGATTCTCCGAGGGCCAGGTCCGGGCGGAGCGGCTCATGCGGAGGCGGCAGGCCGTGGATCTCACGGATCCGATGGTCGCGGCCCTGATCGACACGACGCTCGCGGTGGAGCAGCGCCTGTTGGAGAGAGCCCGGAACCCGTTCATGCAGAACCTGCGCATGGACGCGGACATCACCGTGGGGCCGAACTTCTGGCTTCGCTCGGAAGCGCTGGAGGTCGAGCTCGCCGGCACTCTGAACGTGCAGATGGATCGGGCCCAGGGGGACATGGTCGCGTTCGGGACGCTGAACCTGCCTCTGGGCAAGTACCGCTATGTGTCGGGTTCCGGAACCGACCTGTCGAGCCTGTACTCGCGGCAGCTGCAGATCGCCGCCGGCTCGATCACGTTCACCGGATCGCCGGGCATGGATCCGAACCTGGATATTCAGGCTGAGTACGAGACCCGGACAGACCAGGGGCCCGTGACGATCACGGTCGATATCGGGGGAACGGCCACCTCGCCGACGCTGGTCACGTCGAGCGACCCGCCGCTTCCGGCGGCCGACGAAGTGTGCTACCTGCTGTTCTCGACGGCCTGCCTGGGCGCCGGAGTACAGGGTGGAGAGTTCGCCGCGTCGCTGGTACGCGAGGGACTCCTCGGCACGGTCAGCAACCAGTTCTCGCAGGTGCTCGTCAGCGGCGTCGGGATCGTGGACTACTTCGACCTCCGCTCCACGGGGCAGGCGGGACCGATCGACTCGGGTTCGACGCAGAGCCTGCTGTACGGCACCGAGCTTGAGATCGGACGCTATCTTACTCCGGATCTGTTCGTACGGGCGACACAGCCGCTGGGCGGCCAGCTACCGGGATTCGGTCTGGAGTGGACTATTTCCCCGAGGTGGCGCCTCGAGTTCGTGACCGAGGACCAGTTCAAGCGATACGCGTCGTACGGGTACTCGTTCAGTTCGTACAGCCGGCGGACGTTCGGTCTGATGCTCTTCCGGGACTGGAACTTCTGAGTGTAGATTCCGGTCCTTGGCAGGGTTCGTCTATGACCTGCTGGAGATCGTGATGAGCCATGTGAACGTATTCGGCGCTGTGCTGTGGATGTACAGGGCTCGACCTCTGGACCGACGCGAGGAGCTTGCGCGACGTGGCGTCTAGTTACCCGATAGCAGATTCGGAGCGCTATCTCGTTCTCCTGAACCCCTACGCGGCAGGAGGGCAGACAGAAGTGCTGCGCCGCCGCATTGGCGGTGCGATGGCAGCGCATCGCGTTCCGTTCGACATCGTCGAGTCAACCAGCGTCGAGGATGGCCTGCGGATCGTCCGCGCGGCCGTCGAGACCGGTTGCAAGGCGATCGTGGCCGCCGGCGGAGACGGCACGATCGCCCTTGCCCTCCGTGGCACAGCGGGCAGCGGGGTACCGGTGGCGCTACTGCCATTCGGCACGGGCAACCAGCTGGCCCTGAACTTCGGCGTGCCCGTATCGCTGGAGGACAGCGTCCGGGTGGCCGTGGAGGGTGTCGAGGAGCGGATCGACCTGGGCCGTATCGGAGACGAGTACTTCGCGCTGATCGCCGGGGTAGGGCTCGACGCGGAGGTGATGGCGAGCGCCACGTCCGAGCTCAAGAGCCGACTCGGTGTGCTGGCGTATCTGGTGGGCGGCCTGAAGCACGTGATCACGCCCAGCCGGACCCGCTACCGGATCGTAGCGGACGACGAGGAGATCGAGATCGAGGCCTCGATGGTCCTTCTGGCCAATGCGGGGATCATCGGTGCTGGAGGATTGCCCGTCGAGCTCAAGCTGGCGCCACGGACCTCGTTCCAGGACGGCCTCCTCGACGTGGCCATCTTCTCGCCGCGTCACCTGCCCGACATGGCGGCGATGCTGACCCGGGTGGTGTTTCAGAAGTACTCGGGAGACGATCGCATGATCTTCCTGCAGGCGCGCCGGATCAGAGTCGAGTCCGATCCGCCCGTGGCGGCGCAGATCGACGGGGAGCCGCGCGGAGAGACGCCGATCGAGGCCGAGATCGTGCCGCTGGCCGGACGCATCCTGGTTCCCCGCTGACTCTCTGATCCGGGCTTCCCCGGGTCTTCTCACGAACCCTGAAGGCATATGCTGACCGTCCGTACACACACCAGTCTTGACCTGGATTTCCTGGCTGAGATCGCACGCGACCAGGGCACGCCGACATACGTTTACGACGGCAGGATGCTGGACGCGGGCGTACATCGGTGGGTCGATGCCGTCGGTGATCCGGGCCGCTCGATCGCCGCCCACGACGTCGAGGCGTATGGCTTCGTGATGGCCTCCAATTACAACGCCCGCCCGCGTCCCGCGGAGATCCTCGTGGACGACACTGGTTGGAGGGTGGTGCGTTTCCGCGAGACCCTCGAAGACCTGTGGCGGGGGGAGATCGCCGGGTGAGCCGGGAGGATGCTGGAAACCTGGTAGTCCGCGGAGCCCGGGAGCACAACCTCAGGAATATCGATGTAGAGATCCCCCGGAACCGGATCACCGTCGTGACCGGCCTGTCGGGATCGGGAAAGTCGTCCCTGGCCTTCGACACGATCTACGCCGAGGGCCAGCGTCGGTATGTCGAATCCCTGTCCGCCTACGCGCGCCAGTTCCTCGGCGTGATGGAGAAGCCGGACGTCGACCAGATCGACGGCCTGTCACCGGCGATCGCGATCGAGCAGCGCAAGGCGGCCCGGAATCCCCGCAGCACAGTCGGAACGGTCACGGAGATCTACGATTACCTCCGGCTCCTGTGGGCCCGCGTCGGAACCCCGCATTGTCCCGATTGCGGGCGGCCGGTGCGCCGTCAGTCGGCCACCCAGATCGCGGCTCGCATCGCCGCATGGCCTGACGGCACGAGGGTCGAGATCCTGGCTCCCCTGATCCGCGGACGGAAGGGCGAATTCCGCGACCTGTTCGATGAGGCGCTGCAGGAAGGGTTCGTGCGCGCCCGGGTAGACGGCGAGCTGGTCGACCTGTCCGAACCTCCGAAGCTCAACCGGCGCCTCAACCATGAGATCTCGGTCGTGGTGGACCGGCTCGTGCTCCGTGAGGGGAAAAGGGCCCGGGTAGCCGATTCGATCGAGACCGCACTCCGCATGGCCGCAGGCATCGTGGAGATTCTGGAGTACGGCGGCCGCGAGGGCGACGGTGATCCGGTCGCGGAGAACCACCTGTTCAGCGAGCACTACTCGTGTCCGGTCTGCGGGATCAGCATACCGGATCTCGAGCCACGCCAGTTCTCGTTCAATTCCCCATATGGCGCCTGTCCGGCATGTGACGGACTCGGCGTCAGGCTCGAGCCGAACCAGGATTTGTCGATCGGTGACGCGAGAATCTCGATACTGGAGGGGGTGATCCTACCGTGGGGCGTCCCCACCGGTCGCTGGGCGAAGAAGTTTCTTCCACCGCTCGCCGAGAAACACGGATTCGATCTGAATCAGCCGTGGGGCCAGCTGACCGACCAGCAGCGGAGCTCGGTTCTGCACGGCGACCCGGAGCTCGACTGGGAAGGAGCATTGGAGTCGATTCGGCGGCAGTACCACGAGACCGACAGCGACACGGTGCGAAGGAACCTGCACGAGTATATGACGGCACGCTTGTGCTCGGAGTGCGAGGGAGGGCGCCTGCGGGCGGAGAGCCGTGCCGTGACGGTCGACGGAAACCGGCTCACGGAAGTGGTCGACCTTTCCGTGGGCGACGCGCTGGAATTGTTCGAGAACCTGCGCGCCGGCAACGCAGGCGTGCCGCTCGAGGAGGAAATCGCGGGCCCGATCCTCAAGGAGGTGTGCGAACGCCTCCATTTCATGGACCAGGTAGGCCTGGGATACCTGACGCTCGGGAGATCGGCGGATTCCCTCGCCGGCGGTGAGGCTCAGCGGATACGCCTCGCGACGCAGATTGGCAGCCGGCTGGTGGGAGTCCTCTACGTACTCGACGAGCCCAGCATCGGACTTCATCCGCGTGACAACCGGCGTCTGCTGGACACACTGGAGGGGCTCAGGGACCTCGGGAACACGGTGCTCGTTGTCGAGCACGACGAGGAGACGGTGCGTGCGGCGGACCACATCGTGGACATGGGTCCGGGGGCGGGCCGGCATGGCGGTGAGGTACTGGTCTCGGGGACGCTGGAGGCTCTGCTCGCGACGAAGGACTCGCTCACCGCGGCCTATCTGAGGGGAGACCTGTCCATTCCCGTGCCGGCCGAGCGGCGGACGGGTCGCGAGGGAGAGGCCCTGGTGGTGCGAGGTGCCACCGAGCACAACCTGCGCGACCTGGACGTGACCTTCCCGCTTGGACGCTTCATCACTGTCACGGGCGTGTCGGGCTCCGGCAAGTCGACTCTCGTCGAAGACGTGCTCTATCGGCGCATGGCGTGTGAGCTGTATCGCGCCCGCCTCGTTCCCGGCGCACACGAGTCCATCGAGGGCATCGAGCTGGTGGACAAGGTCATCGATGTCGACCAGAGCCCGATCGGGCGTACACCGCGTTCCAACCCGGCGACCTACACGGGGGTGTTCACGCCGATCCGGCAGCTCTATTCACAGCTTCCCGAGGCACGGATCCGGGGCTACGGCCCCGGTCGATTCAGCTTCAACGTCAAAGGCGGGCGTTGCGAAGCATGCCGCGGCGATGGCCTCGTGAAGATCGAGATGCACTTCCTGCCCGACGTGTACGTGCCGTGTGACGTGTGCCGTGCGAGACGCTACAACCGTGAGACTCTGGAGGTGCTGTACAAGGGGAAGAGCATCGCCGACGTGCTCGACATGACTGTGGACGAGGCGCTCGAGTTCTTCGAGCCGATTCCCAGGGTGAAGCGCCACCTCGCCACGCTGTCGGACGTGGGACTCGGTTACATCCATCTCGGCCAGGCAGCGACGACTCTCTCCGGCGGCGAGGCGCAGCGTGTCAAACTCGCCTCAGAGCTCTCGAAGCGCGGCACCGGCCGGACGCTGTACATCCTGGACGAGCCTACGACGGGTCTCCACTTCGAGGACGTTCGCATTCTGCTGGAGGTCCTGCACCGGCTGGTCGACCTCGGCAACACGGTCCTCGTGATCGAGCACCACCTGGACGTGATCAAGACCGCCGACTGGGTCATCGACCTGGGTCCGGAAGGCGGCTCCGGAGGCGGGTTGGTGGTGGCGGCAGGTACGCCGGAAGATGTTGCCCGCACCGAGGGTAGCTACACCGGCCGGTACCTGCGCGACATGCTCCAGCAGGGTCCTTCAGCAGCCTGCTGACGTCCGTTGAAGCCCGCGATCGATCTCACGGATCGATCGGATATTTCCGATCTCGTTGATCGCACTCTCTCTCCGGGTTAACGTGAACGACTCTGAACGTGGCAGACTGCGGAATGAAACCGGTGCCCCCCGGATTCCGTACGAGCGAGTACCGAACGGTCACAGGAAGTGCGGACAACAACTGCTCGTGAACGTCTTCGTGTTGATCATTCTAGTATTCTTCGTGGTCGTGCCCATCGGGCAGGCGGTCGCGAAGGCGATTGAAACGAGGGCGACCCGTCCGCCACTGCCGAAGGAACCGGAACAGGCGGGCCGGCTCGAAGAGCTCGAGAGGCAGGTCCTGTACTTGTCGGAGCAGGTCGATGCGATGGTCGAAAACCAGGAGTTCCTGACGCATCTGCTGGAGAGTAGACCCTCGAGAGTACCGTCCGCCCACAGCGAGGAAGAGGGACGATGATCAGCCGCGAAGACCTGGAGAGCTTTCTCATCCGAACGGAGATGGATCACCGGGAGATCGGCGAAGCGATGTGGCTCGTGGACCCGGTGAGAGACGCCGAAGAGGACCATCCGGCGGTGGTCGTGAGCCTGTCACCGCCCCTGGTAATTTTCCGAGCCGCTATCGGCATGGTTCCGGAAGGGGACCAGGCCCGTCTCACCCTGTTCCAGGATCTACTCGAGCTCAACGCGACGGACATGGTCCACGGCGCGTATGGCCTCGAGGGGGATGAGATCATCCTGACAGACGCCCTGGAGATCGTTGATCTAGACTACTCGGAGTTTCTGGCGTCCCTGGAGAGCCTCTCTCTGGCGGTGACGTCCCACGCTAAGCAACTCGCATTGGACTGACGGAGCCATGGGTATTTTCGACAGACTCTCTCGCTTGGTTCGTTCGAACATTAACGACCTGATCGCCCGGGCCGAGGACCCGGAGAAGATGCTGGTGCAGGTCATCGAGGACATGCGCAAGCAGCTGGCTCAGGCGAAGCAGGAAGTGGCCGTCGCAATTGCTGACGAGCGGAAGCTGCGTGCGCAAATGGAGGAGGAGCGCAAGCAGGCGCAGGAGTGGGAACGCCGTGCCCGCCTGGCGATCCGCGAGGGCCGTGACGACCTGGCGAAGCAGGCCCTGATGAGAGGCCAGGAGCACGCCAACAACGCGGCCGAGATGGAGGAGCAGTGGGACAAGCACCGCCAGGAGACGGATCGGCTCAAGGACTCGCTTCGTCAGCTCAATTCGAAGATCGAGGAGGCGAAGCGTAAGAAGAACCTCCTGCTAGCGAAGCAGAAGCGGGCCCAGGCGCAGAAGCGCATCCACGAGACCATGGCCGGAATGCAGAGCAAGAGCGCGTTTCGGGCCTTCGATCAGATGGTGGACAAGATCGAGGAGAGCGAGCGGCAGGCACTGGCTGCGGCCGAGGTCACCGAGGATCTGGAAGGCGACGACCTCACTCGCGAGTTCGCGCAACTCGAATCCGGCGGTGAAGACGTGAACGTAGACGAGAAGCTCCTGGCCCTGAAGCGGGACATGGGGCTGCTCGGACCGGCATCCGCCGCTGAGGAACCGAAGGCGTTGGGATCGGGCGAGGTTCCGGTCGCGGACGCCGAGATCATCGAGGAAGAGGATGACGATTCGACCGCTGCCGACGTTTCGGCGGACGACACGGAGGCGTCAAAGGGGTAGGCTCAGCGGCCGGACCCGCGGTCAGTCGCCTTCGTAGCTGCAGCCGGTCGTACACGTCTCGTGGATCTCGATCCGGCTGAGCATAGGAAGGCGCGGCTCGAGACGCTGCCAGATCCACCGCGCAAGCACCTCGGCCGTCGGATTCACCAGCCCCTCGATATCATTCAGGTAATAGTGATCCAGCCGATCGAGGATGGGTTCGAACGCCGCCTTGATGTCACCGAAGTCCATGACCCACCCGACGCGGTCGTCCGGCTCGCCGCTCACGTAAATCCGCACCCTGTACGTGTGACCGTGGAGCCTTCGGCACTTGTGCCCTTCAGGCACGTTCGGCAGCACGTGCGCCGCGTCGAAAGTGAATTCCTTCCAGATCTCCATACAGCCTCGTTCAATCGATTCCGACGTACTTGTGCGTCTGAAGGCTCAGCCGCCACTGAGGGTGCCCGAGACAGTACCTCACCGCGAGCCTGGTGTTCACTTCCCGGTTCGGGCCGTCCATCGGTTGCAGGAAGAAGTAATCGAATCCCAGCTTCGCGAATTGCTCGGGACGGGCCTCGTCCTGCGGATACACCAACTTGAGCTCTTGTCCGCGAGTGAGTTTCAGCGGTGCGCCGGCCTTCGGGCTGACGCAGATCCAGTCGAGGCCGGGCGGTGGATCCAGCGTGCCGTTGGTCTCCACGGCCACCTCGAATCCCGACTCATGCAATGCGTTCACGGCCTCCTCGTCCAGCTGCAGCAGGGGCTCACCCCCGGTGCAAACGACGAAGGGCCTCTCGCGAGCCCGGTCACGCCGGTTCCCGCCGGGCCAGGCTGCGGCCACGGCCCGTGCAAGCTCGGCGGCCGAATCGAACCTTCCACCGCCGGGGCCGTCCGTCCCTACGAAATCAGTGTCGCAGAAGGGGCAGATCGCCCTGTCGCGGTCCTTCTCATGACCCGACCACAGGTTGCAGCCGGCAAATCGGCAAAACACCGCAGGTCGGCCCGTGTTCGCCCCCTCGCCCTGAAGGGTGAAGTAGATTTCCTTGATGGAGTATGCCATGACGCTCCCGGGCCCCATGCCTTGCCGCAATTACGTCTCGCCCCGCTCGCGGCCGCACCGCATTACTCGGACAGGCTCCTCGAACAGGTGGTTGAATTCTAGCCGGTCAGTCGCGCGCATGCTTGATCGGCCCGCCTGGCGTGGCCTCAGCGCGGCAGATCTGCCCTCACCAGTGTCCGGAATTCGTCCACGAGCGTCGCGTTTGCCCCCAGGAACGCTCCTGGGGCCAGCCCCTCGGGCATGCTCCCGCCGAGTCCCGCCGCCGCGCCCCCGCTCTCGATTCCGGGCACCTCCAGTTCCTCGAACACGCCGCCCGCCTCCCGGATGACCAGGGCGCCGGCTGCCACGTCCCACGGCATCAGCCAGTACTCCCAGAAGGCCTCCAGTCGGCCGCACGCCAGGTTGCACAGATCCAGCGCAGCCGATCCGCCACGCCGGATGCCAGCGGTGGATCGGAGGACGCGGGACATCGTCTCGAGGTAGGCGGGCAGGACATGCAGTTTCTTGAACGGGAACCCCGTGCCGACGAGGGCGAGGGCGAGGTCGGCAAGATCTGACACTGCAATCGGCTCACCGTTCCGCCTTGCGCCGCCCCCGCGTGACGCCTCGAACCACTCCCCTGTCGCCGAGTTGAGGACTACCGCGGCCCGCATCCCGTCCGTGTCCTCCGCCGCGATCGACACCGCGTATTCCGGGTAGCCGTGCAGCCAGTTCGTGGTTCCGTCCAGCGGATCGATGATCCACCGAACGGACGGCCGCTCGACGCGGGCGTCGTTCTCCGTCCCCTCTTCGGCCAGGATCTGGTGGTCCGGAAAACGCTCGAGAAGGGTCGAGACGATCAGCCGCTCCGACTCGATGTCGACCTCGGTGACGAAGTCGGAACGCCCTTTCTTGCTCCAGCGGGACGGATCCACGCGTCCGCGCTCCCTCTGCTGCACTTCCGCCGCCTTCGCCGCCGCCTGCCGAGCCGTCTCCAGCAGGTCCTCGTCGATCAGTCCGGCCGTCTGGATCGGAAAGTCGCTCACCGATGCACTCGCTTGCTCGGGTTATCGGGCCCGGCTACGTTCCGGCGTTCCTCCGGACGGGGCGGAAATCTGCGTCATCCGGCCATCGCTCACACGAATCAGACACTCCTTCATGACGCATGGCAAGAGCCGCGTGTTCAGCGGAATCCAGCCGTCCGGGGAGCTCCACCTCGGCAACTACCTGGGCGCCATCCAGAACTGGGTGGCCCTGACGGAAAGATACGACTGTATCTACTGCATCGTGGACCTCCACGCTGTGACGATCCCGTATCAGCCTTCGGAGCTTCAGGACCGGATTTACCAGCTGGCCGTCGGCCTGCTGGCCTCGGGCCTCGACCCGGATCGCTGCACCCTGTTCGTGCAGTCGGCGGTACCCGAGCACGCGGAGCTTCAGTGGCTGCTCAACACCGTAGCACCGCTCGGCGAGCTGTCGCGCATGACGCAGTTCAAGGACAAGTCGGACCGGGTGGACACGGTGAACGCGGGTCTCCTCAATTACCCGGTGCTCCAGGCAGCCGACATCCTGCTGTATCACGCCGAGCACGTGCCGGTCGGTGAAGACCAGAGGCAGCACCTCGAGCTGACGCGGGAAATCGCCCGCCGGTGGAACACCCGGTTCGGGGATTACTTTCCAGAACCGCAGCCCCTGATCGGGCAAGGGAAGCGGATCCTGGGTCTCGACGGGGCGTCGAAGATGTCGAAGTCGCAGAACAACACGATCCCCCTCCTGGCGGACGAGGAGGAGTTGTGGTCGGTGATCCGCATGGCGGTAACGGATCCTGCGCGCGTGCGGAGGGAAGATCCGGGCAACCCGGACGTGTGCAACGTGTTCTCGTTGCATGGTCACTTCACGCCGCCGGCAGAGCGCGAGGAGATAGACGGCCTGTGCCGTACGGCGGGAATCGGGTGCGTCGACTGCAAACGCCTCTTGACGGCCAACATCGCATCTGAACTGGCGCCGATCAGGGAAAAGGCGGTGGAGCTTCTGGCCGATCCGGACCGGGTCTGGGACATCCTGCAGACAGGAGCGAAGCGAGCGCGGTCCATCGCTTCCGTAACCCTGGCCGAGGCGTACGAGCGCATGGGGCTGGGACGCCGGGACGCGTGACGGACGTCCGACGCCGGCTCGTGGCCTGGATGTACTCGGATCGGTTCCCCACCTGGTCGATGCCGGATTCCACCGTCGTGGAGCTCGGGACTGCGCTCGGCCCCGGTTGGGAAGTCGAGGTCATCCGCGAGCCGACGTTCGCCGGTGGCGATGGCAGCTGCCTCATTCCGGGTGCCGTGAAGCGGGCGGCTGCGGACGCGGAGATCTACTTCGGGTTCGGGATCGCGCGGGAACTGTTCGTCGCCGCGGAGAGGCTTCGCTGGGTGCACTCCGCTGCCGCCGGCGCGCGCGCCTCGCTGTTTTCCGAGATGCGGGACAGCGACGTCGTCCTCACCAACTCCGCCGGTATCTATGCGGAGCCGCTGGCCGAGTGGGCCATCGCGGCCGTGCTGTACTTCGCGCGTGGCTTCGACCTGGCCGTCCGCGGTAAGTTCGACCGCCGGTGGCCGTACGACGATATGGCGGCGTTCGGGCATCCGCAGCGTGAGGCCGCGGGAGGCACGATCGGGATCGTCGGCTACGGTGGGATCGGCCGGGCGATCGGTCGCCGGGCGAGAGCCCTCGGCATGTCGGTCCTGGCGGTGCGGTCACGGGTCGGAGGCGACCTGCCGGAAGGAGCGGACGAAGTCTTCGGACCGGAGGACCTGCCGACGGTCCTGGAACGGAGCCACTACGTGGTCCTGAGCCTGCCGGAGACCGCTTCCACGAGCGGCCTGATCGGCGCTCCCGAGCTTGCCCTGATGCGATCGGATAGCGTCTTGTTGAACCTGTCCCGAGGTGGCATCGTTGACGAGGACGCGCTCGTCGATGCGCTCCGGTCGGGAGACATCCGGGGCGCGGCGCTAGACGTGTTCCGGGAGGAGCCGCTTCCGGCCGACAGTCCGCTCTGGACCCTCGACAACGTGCTGATCACGCCCCATGCGGCCGCGATCTCGCCCCGGTTCTGGGAGCGGCAGACGGCGCTCATGGTGCGCAACATCGGGAGCTACCTGGCGGGCGGCCGAATGGAGAACGTGGTGGACAAGACACGGGGCTACTAGGTGCAGCGACTGATCAAGGCGGCCGTGGACCGCGGGGCCAGCGTCATCCACATCAAGGCGGGTGACGTTCTCCGCGCGCGGATCGAGGGCAAGATCGTGAAGCTCTCGAACCAGGTGTTCACCGAAGAAGAGACGGTGAAGATTGCGCTGAAGCTCATCCCGAGCGAGAAGGACCGCGAACGCTTCGACGAGATCCGCGACTACGACACGTCCTGGGGGCTGAAAGGTGTGGGGCGGTTCCGCATCAACATCTCGCGGCAGCGCGGGACGGTCATGGTCATCATGCGGGTTATCCCCTTGAACGTCCCGACGCTCGAGGATCTGTATCTGCCGTTGGTCCTCGGCGATATCGCGGAGACAAGCCACGGCCTCGTGTTGGTCACCGGGGCGGTGGGTACGGGCAAGAGTACCACGCAGGCGGCCATGATCCAGTGGCTCAATGCACACCACAAGAAGCACATCATCACGCTCGAAGATCCCATCGAGTATCTGCATACTGACGACTTGAGCACGTTGACTCAGCGTGAGGTCGGTGTGGACACGGCGTCCTTCCACTCCGGGCTGAGGGCGGCCCTCCGGCAGGACCCGGACGTCATCCTGATCGGCGAGATGAGGGACCGTGCGACGATCGCCACGGCCCTGCGAGCGGCTGAGCTGGGCCAGTTGGTGATCTCCACGCTGCCCACGCCGATGGCGGTCGGGGCGCTTCATTACGTGCTCGCCGCGTTTCCCGAGGAGGAACGCGAGATGGCCCGCATGCGGTTCGCCGATTCGCTGAAGGCGGTCATCTCGCAGCGGCTGCTTCCACGCAAGGACATGGACGGTCAGATACCGGCGGTCGAGATACTCCGCGTCACCGGCGCCATCCGGGACTGCATTCTCAACTTGAGCCCGGTTGAGGAAATCGTCGGGCTCATGGAGAACGGCCGGGAGGCGTACGGAATGCAGACTTTCCAACAGCACCTGCAGGAGCTGGTCCGGGCCGGACTGGTCGAATACGAGGTGGCGAAGTCGGCCGCACCCAGCCCGAGTGACTTCGAGCTGGCGATGCAGACGCTTGGCGGGGACGTGCCGGATCCCACGCGAGGTGACGTGCGGCTATGAACCTGGACGGGGTGTTCCTTCCGGTAACCACGCCGTTCGACCCGGCGACCGGGGATCCGGACCTCGAGGCGTTCGCTGCTAACATCCGCGCGTGGTGTACCCATCCGATCGCGGGTGTGGTGGTCGGTGGCTCGACCGGGGAGCAGGCGCTTCTTGACGAGGATGAGCTGCTGGCTCTGGTGGGCCGGGCCGCGCGCGCCCGGCGCGACGGAGTCGCCGTGATCGCCGGGACGGGAGCCGAATCCACGCGGGCGACGATCCGGATGAGCGACCGATGCGCCGGCGAAGGGGCCGACGCTGTGCTCGTGAAGCCGCCCTCGTACTACCGGGGCCGCATGTCGCCGGAGGCGATCCGCACCTATTTCCTGGCCGTGGCGGACGCGTCACCCATTCCCGTGATTCTGTACCACGTCCCGAAGTTCGTGCCGGTGGACGTGGTACCCGACCTCGCAGGAGAGCTGGTCCGCCACGACAACATCGCGGGGATCAAGGATTCATCGGGAGACATCCACAACCTCGGAGCCCTGTGTGAGGCGGTCGGCGACCGCGGCTCCGTGGTCGTAGGCGCAGGCACACTGCTGTATCCCGGCCTCGAGATGGGGGCGCGCGGCGGCATCATCGCGGTCGGCCTGCTCGCGGCCGGCGCTGCTTGCGAGCTCTACCGGTCTTTCATGGCAGGCCGCTCAGCCGAGGCCGGGCGGCTGCAGGAGCGCATCGGGCCGCTGCACAAGAGGGTCGTGGCCGGCACCGGAGTGCCGGGCCTGAAGCACGGGCTGGACCTGCTCGGTCTGGTGGGCGGCCCTCCCCGCCCGCCGCTTCTTCCGTCGACGGATCGAGAGCAGGAGGCTATCGCCGCGGCCCTCGAGCGAGCGGGCCTCGTGGTAGGTTCACCTCAAGGCATCTGACCAACCAGCCCAGCGGGGCGGGAGCCACAATTGTTCGACGACAAGACGCAGTGTGTTGTGCTCGTAGGTGTCCAGTGGGGCGACGAGGGGAAGGGCAAGATCACCGACGTTCTGGCGGAGCAGGCCACGCTGGTGGCTCGGTACCAGGGAGGGGCGAACGCGGGACACACCGTTCTGGTCGGCGACGAGGAAGAGTTCATCCTGCACCTGATTCCTTCCGGCGCGCTGTATCCCGATGTCCGGTGTCTGCTCGGCAATGGCGTCGTGCTCGATCCGTGGACGCTGATCGACGAGATCGAGATGCTCACGATGCGCGGGGTGGAGATCGAGCACCGCGTCGGTGTGTCGAGGCGCGCGCACCTCGTCCTGCCGTATCACAAGCAGCTCGACGGAGCGAAGGAAGCGAGCAAGGGTGCGGACCGCATCGGGACCACGAAGCGGGGCATCGGGCCAGCGTATCGGGACAAGATCTCGCGGAACGGGCTTCGCGTCTGCGATCTGGCGGATCGAGACTACTGTTGGAACGTGGTGCGCGAAGGGGCGTCTGCGGCCAATGTGTTCCTGGCTCACTTCGGAGTAGAGGAAAGGGCCGATCCGGACGCCGTGATGTCCGAGCTTGCGGCAGTGACGCCGCGCCTTCTGGCCCTTGGCACCGACACGGGAGCCGAGATCCGGGCAGAGCTCTCCGACGGTGGCAGAGTGCTTCTCGAGGGAGCGCAAGGGTCGTTGCTCGACGTGGACCACGGCACTTACCCGTTCGTTACCTCCTCGACTACGACCGCTGGAGGTGCAGCCGCCGGCGTCGGCATCGGTCCCACGCTGATCGACGAGGTGCTCGGTGTGGTCAAGGCGTACACGACTCGCGTGGGCGCAGGACCGTTTCCAACGGAGCTCGAGGGCGCCGACGCCGATCGTCTGCGGAACCTGGGGGCCGAATTCGGTGCCACCACCGGCCGCCCGCGGCGCCCCGGCTGGTTTGACGGCGTGCTCGTGCGCCACGCAGCGGGCGTCAACGGGCTCACCGGGCTGGCGGTGACCAAGCTCGACGTGCTGGACTCGTTCGACGAGTTGCTGCTCGGCGTGGGCTACGAGCTCGACGGCGTCGCGACGACTGGTTTTCCCGAACGGGCGGCCGATATCGCGCAGGTACGACCGGTGTATGAGAAAGAGGCCGGGTGGGGGTCCGATACGGGCGCCTGCCGGTCGTGGGACGAGCTCCCGGAGGCTGCGCGCCACTATCTGAAGCGAATCGAGTCGGCCTCCGAAGTACCCATTCGGCTCGTTTCCGTCGGCTCGGCCCGGAGTCAGATCATCAGGGTCGGCTGAGAGAGCCCAGGGAGAGGCGCGGTTGGCTCGACGCTTCCGGAGCGAATCCCGTGGCGGGCTTATGTTCGCCTGTCTCGCCTCCACACTGGCGTCCGGCGCCATCTCTACCGCAGCCGCTCAACAGCCGGCTGAGGTCCGCCTCCTGGTCGAGATCTCGGGTGTCGAAGGCGATCTCTGGAGGAACGTCGAGGCCCTGACGGGCATCGTCAGGGCCTCGCGCGCCAAAACGGTTCGCCCCGGTCACGTGTACCGGCTGTACGACCAAGCTCCCGCTGAGATCGAGCGGGCCCTTCAGCCGTTCGGATTCTATCACTCGACGGTCTCATCGTCGCTGGACACCGAGGCGTCGCCCTGGATGGCGCGCTTCGTCGTGGATCCGGGGCCGCCCACGCTCGTGGATCGGTTGGACATCCGCGTGACGGGCGAAGCCGAACAGGACAGCGTGTTCCAGGCGGCGCTCGCCCGGCTGCCGCTGGCCGAAGGGGATACGCTCAACCACCCGGCGTACGAGCGATCCAGGACCTCCCTCGAGCTTCTCGCCGCGGACCGGGGATACCTGGATGCCGTGTGGGATTCGAGTCTCATCCGGGTCGACCTGGAGCGAAATCGTTCGGTGATCGTCCTGCACATGACGACGGGCCCCCGCTTCCGGTTCGGTGAAGTGCTGTTCGACCAGGAGTGGGTGGACTTTGACATTCTGCAGCCGCATGTGGGATTCCAGAGCGGCGATCCGTTCGACGCATCGTATCTGCGCGACCTTCAGACCAACCTGGCTGGCACGACCTACTTTGCCAACGTCGAGATCGTTCCGCGCCGCGACCTGGCGGACGGCGAGCTGCGGGTGCCGATCGAGATCCACACTACGGCCCGCAGATCGCAGCGCTGGGAGGTGGGTGTCGGCTACGGTACGGACACCGGGCCCCGTATCCGGCTTGCCACAGAGTTCCGGCGCCTCAGCCGGCGCGGCCACTACGCTGATGGTGATGCGCGCCTGTCCACGGCGGAGCAGAGCATCACCGCCCGCTACAACATCCCGGTCGGTTTCCCGTTTCCCTCCTTGTGGATGGTGACCGGCCGGTATGGGCGGATCGAGTGGGTGACCAGCAAGACGATCCAGGGGTTCGTGGGACTCGGCTACGCGCACCTTCGGGGCGAGATCCGCGAGGTACTCACGGTCCGCTACCAGAGAGATGACTTCGAGGTCGCCGCCGACACCGCGCTGTCTCTGCTGATGCAGCCGATCGCGTCCTGGACGTTCTCTGACGCGGACAACCGCCTGTATGCCACCCGCGGAATCGGAGGCGTTATCGAGCTGAGGGGTGCCCTGGACGGATTCGCTTCATCGGCCAGCTTCTTCCGGGCCTGGACATCGCTCAAGGCGATTCGCAGCCTGGCACCCAGGATCCGCGGGACTCTCAGGGCGGATGCCGGTTGGATCGCCACGGAGCAGTTTCGCGAGCTGCCGCCCTCCATCCGTTTCTTCGCGGGTGGCGACCGGAGCATCCGCGGGTACGACTACCAGTCGCTGGGGCCCGTGAATCCGAACGGTGATGTGACCGGCGGCAACAGCCTGCTGGTGGGGAGCGCGGAGCTCGAGTACCGGTTCCTCGAGAAGTGGGGTGCGGCTGTTTTCTTCGACGCCGGCAACGCGTTTCGAGACTTCAGCGGGGAGATCGCTACCGGAACCGGATTCGGAGTCCGGTGGATCTCTCCCGTGGGTCAGGTCAGAGTGGACGTCGGGTTCGGGCTCCAGAAGGAAGGCAGCAAGCTCCGCCTCCATCTCTCGATCGGGCCGGATTTTTGATGACGGAGCGAGCGGTGGGACGGAGATGGACCCGCTGGGTGCGGCGACTCTTCCTGGGACTTGCGGTTCTCCTCCTCCTGGTCGTTGGCTTCGCCGCTTATCTCGTCGGCACGGCGTCCGGCGGACGGTTGGCACTGGCGCTGGCCGAGGGAGTCCTTCCCGACGGCCTGGAAGTGGAAGTCGGTGGATTCAGCGGCCGCCTGATCGACACGTTCGAGCTGCGGGACGTGGACCTTCGTCTTCCCACGGTAGAGATCGCGGCCGGACGAGTGGCCGTGGACTGGCGCGCCGCCGGGCTGCTCCGCAAGCGGGTGCACGTGAAGGTCGCCACGGTCGAGGGCGTGGACGTGCGGCTGCTCGAGGGGACGGAGGATTCGATCGCCACCGTGGACAAAGCGGTTCCGGACTCGCTTCACGGTCCGCCGGTGCCCGAGCTCCCAGTCCACATTTCGTTCGACTCGGTCGACGTGGCGGACATCACGTTCCGGATGAACGACTCCGTGTGGGTCTCCGGCGCGCGCGCGGTCGCAGCGGGCGAGCCCGACGACTACCGCCTCTCGTTTTCCGGACATGTAGACGTACCGGATTTCGCATCGGCCGAAGCGACGCTCTCAGGTACGGGGTCGACGACGGACTTCCAGCTGGAGAGTCTCGTCGCCGAGACGATGGGGGGGCGGGTCTCTGCTTCCGGATCGCTCCAGTGGTGGCCCGGGGTGACGTGGGACGGGGATCTCGAGGCCGAGCGGCTCGAGCCTTCGCGCATCCTGCCCGACCCCGACGAGTGGCCGGGCCGGATCTCGCTGACCGGTTCGAGCACCGGCCGGGTGTCGAACGAGGGCCAGGTGGAGTTGCACGCGGTCGTGGACACCATATTCGGCGAAGTCCGCGGAGAGTTGCTGGACGGACGGTTTGAAGCCCACCTGCGAGATGAGGACCTCGAGCTGCCGGCGGCACAGGTCACGTGGGGCCCAGCCCGAGTGAGCGCGTCCGGCACCGCGGGCGGGACACTGGATCTGACCTTCGAGGCCACGATGCCAGACCTCGGCCTGTTGCTGCCGGGCTCGTCCGGCAGGCTGGTCGCGCGAGGCCGCGCCACCGGTCCCCGGGACGTCCCGAGGATCCAGGCGACCTTCGAAGCCGACAGCGTGGCCCTGGAGTCCGTGGAAGCGGAGTCGGTGGACGGCGAGGTGGACCTGGACCTGGCGGGATCGCTGGGCGCCACGGTGTTCGCCCGCACCCTGTCGATCGCCGGCCGCGAGGTCGATTCGGCGCGAGTGGTGCTTTCCGGCACTCGGGATGGGCACCGGCTCGAAGCCGCGGTCCGGGGACCGGATGGCGAGCTCGACCTCGAAGCCGCGGGCCGCCTCGACGCGGAGAATGGGTGGGCCGGCACGGTCGAGGCCCTCCGGTTCGCCGCCGACACCGTGGGATCGTGGGTCCTCGCGGGGCCGGTCGGAATCTCCGTCTCACCCGACGTCGTGCGCCTAGGTGAGGCGTGCCTCGTGTCCGCGCCGGCCCGCGTCTGCGTGGAAGGCGAGACGGGCAACGCACGGACCCGAGTGAGCGCCACCGTCGACTCGTTCCGGGTCGAGCGCCTCGCCCCGCTGATGCCGGAGGGCATCTCCGCGGAGGCCTCCGTGCAGGCGGCGCTAGCGTTCGAGATCGAGCGCGGAGGCGAGCTCGCCGGCGAGGTGGAGGTTCGTACGAGCGCCGGCCTTCTGGTCCTGCCCGTGCGAGGGGAGTCGCGAGAGCTGTTCTTCGAGCCGATCGACCTGGTGGCCTCGTCCGGACAGGATGGCATGCGGGGGGAGATCGATCTGCACGTCAGAGATTCGACCGGAGTCAGGGTCCTGGACGTCAGCGGCCGGGTGGAGTCTCCCGCCGCCATCCGCTCGGCGGAGGATTTCGCCCGCCTGCGCGGCCAGCCGGTCTCGGCGCATCTCGAGATCGAGGCGGATGATCTGCTGCTCCTGACGGACGAGTTGCTGCCTCTATGGGATGTGTCGGGGAGCTTCCGGGCGGTCGCGGACCTGGAGACCGACGCGGAAGGTCGCCTGACCGGGAGCCTGGAGGCGGCCACCGATTCGCTGGTTGCGCGGAACACCGTGCGCGGACAGGGCTGGACCCTGACTGCGGACCCCGCACGCATCTCCGTCAACATCGGACCGGACGGCCTGCAGGGAGACCTGCGCCTGGCCGTCGATGTGGCAGGAATGGGGGCCCTCCTCACGGCTTCCGGCGAGATCGCGCTTCCGAATCTGACCACCATCGATGTGAACCCGGACGAGCAGCCACTCGAGGCGAGTCTGCACGTGGCGGTCTCTGACATCTCCATCGCGGAGGCCTTCCTGCTCGAGATCTCGGACGCCGCGGGCAGTTTCGAGCTTGACACCCGGCTCACCGGCACCCTGGCCGCTGCGACCGTGGAGGGCGAGGCGCGTCTGAGGGATGGCCATGCCCTGATCCCGGCCCTCGGACTTGAGCTGACGGGCATGCAGTTCACGGCGACCGGTCGACAGGACGGGGTGATAGAGGTTGAAGGCGAGGTGCACTCGGGCTCGGGCAGCCTCACGCTGAGCGGGCGTTCGGTGCGCTACCCATCGGCCGAGGCGCCCAGTGTGTTCCAGGTGCGCGGTGAGCGATTCGTGGTGGTGGACATCCCGGAGGTCAACCTCGAGGCGGAGCCGCATCTGGACCTGACGTTCGATGGATCCACCCGCCGGCTCACAGGGGAGGTGGTGATACCGCGAGGCCGATTGGGCTTCCCCGAGATCCCGGAGGCGGCCGTGACCCCTTCGGATGACGTGGTGATCGTGGGGGACACGCTCGTCGAGTGGGCCCCTCGCGTTCTATTCGGGACGGATATCACGGTAAGTATCGGGAGGGACGTCTTCTTCAACGGATTCGGCTTCAGCGCCAACCTCCTGGGCGACATCAATATCGTCCAGGATCCTGGCAGTGACCCACGGGGCCGCGGTGAGATCCAGTTCATCAACGGCACGTTCCGTTCGTTCGGCCAGGAGCTCCGGATCGAGCCGGGCCGCCTGTTGTTCAACGGCCCGATCGACGACCCCGGCGTGGACGCGCGGGCCTTCGTGCGGGCGTCCGACGGGACCGAGGCCGGATTCCGGATCGGCGGCACCGTCCAGAACCTGGACGTCACCACGTACTCGCGTCCGCCCAGGTCTGACAGCGACATCATGGCCTACATCCTGTTCGGTCGGCCCATGGACCAGACGTCGGGCACCGAAGGAAACCAGGCCTCGAACGCGGCGGCCGTGCTCGGGGCCAACATGCTGGCGATGAGCCTGGCGCCGAGCCTCGGCCTCGACGAGGCCCGCATCGACATGGGCTCGAGCCAGAATAAGGCGCAGTTCGTGGTCGGGAGGTACGTCTCGCCTCGCCTGTTCCTGGGCTATGGGGTGGGGATCTACGAGCCGATCAGCACTCTCCGGATCCGCTACCTGCTGTCCGCGAGGTGGTCGATCGAGGCGATCACGGGCGACCAGCAGAGCACCGACCTACTGTGGCGTATCGAGCGCGGCGGGCCGAAGACGGAAGCGAGCGAAGGGGATACGGACGCCGTGGACGCCGCGGCAGCCTCCGAGTAGCTGGGAGGGGCGAGGCCGCGGCCCCGCCCCCATCCCCGAATCAGCCGACCCCGATGATCAGCGCGAGCGCCCACGCCTGGTTCTTGATCTCGAGTGACTCGTCCTTCGCCACGTCGGTAAGTCCGTAGGTGTAGGACAGGTCGAGCCCGAAAAATAAGACCTGGAGGCCGAGGCCTCCCTTGAGACCGAAGTCGAACGAGTTCGTGTTATCGCACAGATCGCTGAACAGGAGCCCGTCCGTGTCGCAGCTCACTTCAAACCCGCCGTTGATGCCGCCATACAATCGGGGGCCGATGACACGCTCGAGGATCGGAAGTCGCACGACACCCATCACCGGGACCTCGATGTACGACAGGCGCACGCGGTCCGTGGATGGACTCGCCAAGTCGAAGCCCTTCTCCGAATAGTAGCCGCCGACGATGATTCCGAAGATGCCTCCCGTGGCGTACGAGACACCGACCTGGAAGCCGGTGCGGCTTTCAGTGCTCAAGTCGGACCCGTCCACCTTGACGCTGGCGTCCGAATAAATGCCACCGGCCGTGATCCCGACCTGAGCCGCGACGGGTGCCGCCGACAGTGCCAGAAAGAAGAACGCGGCGACGGTAACGCGGAGTCGCATGGGTTTGCTCCTGTTCCAGGTTGACCGGTCGGACCACGAGTCCAGACCGGGCCGATGATAATAGGCCTCACGCGGCCGTGGGAAAGCCCCCTCATCTTCGCGGAGTTCCTGGTCCACCCGGATTGCCCGATCCAGCCGCTTTCGCTATACTTTGGGGCTCTTGTTTTCGGGCTGGTCCAGGAGGGCCGGCGCCGCTAGACGCGAACCGAGTCACGGCGTCGCGTCTTTTGCTTTGAAAGGGCCCCGGACGGCCCCGTGGCAGGCACAGCCGGGGCAGGGACCGGGACGGGATGTTCGAGCAGCTCGGCGATCGACTCGATGACGTATTTCGCCGCCTGAAGGGGCGGGGCGTCATCACGCAGCCCATGCTCAGAGAGGGGCTGCGCGAGGTGCGCCGCGCGCTGCTCGAGGCCGACGTGAATTTCCACGTCGCCCGGGATTTCCTGAAGCGTGTCGAAGAGCGAGCGCTAGGGGAAAAGGTGCTGGATTCGGTTCGCCCGGCGGACCAGGTCGTCAAGATCGTGCATGACGAGCTGATTGAGGTCCTGGGCGGAGCGAGCGCCGGGTCCGGGCTTGCCGAGGCGGCGGTGCCGCCGTCGGTGATCATGCTCGTCGGGCTGCAGGGATCGGGAAAGACGACGACCGCCGGCAAACTGGCGAGGCGGTTCGATCGGCTTGGTCGGAGACCGACACTCGTTGCGTGCGATCCGTACCGGCCCGCTGCGGGTGAGCAGCTCGTTACGCTGGCCGAATCGATTGACGTGCCGGTGGTTCACGAGCCAGGGGAGATGGATGTGGTCGCGCTCGCCGCGAGAGCGGTGGACGCCGCCCGCAGGGCCGGCGCAACGCACGTGATCATAGACACGGCGGGTCGTCTGCAGGCGGATGCCGCGCTGATGGACGAGCTCAAGCGGTTGAAAACGGAGATCGAGCCGCAGGAAGTTCTGCTCGTTGCGGACGGGATGACGGGTCAGGAGGCCGTCCGTATCGCGGAGGGCTTCCACGATGCCGTGGGGATCACGGGCGTGATTCTCACGAAGATGGACGGCGATGCGCGAGGCGGTGCGGCGCTGTCGATCCACGGGGTGCTCGGAGTGCCGGTGAAGTTCGTCGGCGTCGGCGAGCACCTCGAGGATCTAACGGCGTTCGAGCCCGAGCGCATGGCGGGCCGGATTCTCCAGATGGGCGACATCGTGGGCCTCGTGGAGAAGGCCCAACAGACGCTCGATCTGGAAGTCGGCAAGAAGCTGGAAGAAAAGGTTCTCGGAAAAGGCGAATTCGACCTGGAGGACTTTCTCCAGGCGATGAAGCAGATCCAGAAGATGGGTCCGCTCGAAGGCCTGCTGAAGATGATACCGGGCGTGAAGCCGAAGATGCTGGAGGGGGTGGACGTGGATCCCCGCCGTATCAGGCGCATGGAGGCGATCATCCTCTCCATGACGCTGGCGGAGCGCAGAAGACCGGAGATCATGAACGGCTCGCGCCGCGCGCGGGTGGCCAGGGGATCCGGGAGGCCGGTCAGCGAAGTGAACCGGCTACTGAAGCAGTTCAAGGAAATGCGAAAGATGATGAAGCAGATGGGCAAGCTCGCACCGCGCCTCGCGGCCAGCGGGAAACTGGACTCGCTGCTTCAATGAAGGGTCGGCGGACCTCCCTGAGGCGGCGACCCATGACTGACTGGACGTAACAAGAGGAAGAGATTCAGTGGCGACAAGCATTCGACTGCAGCGCACGGGCCGGAAGAGGCAGGTATCGTTCCGCATCGTCGTGACCGACGTGAACGAGCAGCGTGACGGCCCCGCGATCGAGACGCTCGGGATATACAATCCCCGTACGCAGCCATCCATCGTTCGGCTGGATGCCGCGGCCTCCCTGAACTGGCTGTACGAGGGGGCCCAGCCCACCGACACCGTGATTTCGATTTTCCGGAAGACTGGCGTGTGGCAGAAATTCCAGGCGGGCGAGACGGCTGACTCTCTCGAAGAGACGGTCATCACGCTCGGTCCCCCTGCCGGCGAACAGAAGACGTCGACGCGGGCGGCCGTGGCGGCCGTGGCGCAGAAGCTCCGCGCCGTAGAAGTCGCGGCGGCGCGCCAGGTGGCTGAACAGGCGGCGAAAGAAGCTGAGAAGAAGGCCGAGAAAGAGGCGAAGGCTGCCGCAGCGGAGGCCGAGGCTGCCGCGGACGAGGTCGTTGAGGAAGTTGTGGCCGAGGCTGAAGAGGTCGCGGACGAGGCCGTTGAGGAAGTTGTGGCCGAGGTTGAAGAGGTCGCGGACGAGGTCGTCGAGGAAGTTGTAGCCGAGGCTGAAGAGGTCGCGGACGAGGTCGTCGAGGAAGTTGTGGCCGAGGCTGAAGAGGTCGCGGACGAGGTCGTCGAGGAAGTTGTGGCCGAAGCTGAAGAGGCTGCGGACGAACAGTCCGATAAGAAGGACTGATCGCGCCTCGCCG
>CAXMRU010000023.1:0-4830 GCA_964195715.1 Akkermansiaceae bacterium
GCGGCGTGGGTCCCCTCGCGCACCGAGTACGGGAACACGTGCAGGTATGTGTATGGCAGCTCTTCGACGAGAGCCCGGGTCTCGGCGTGGTCGGAGTCGGTCTCTCCCGGAAAGCCCGCGATGATGTCGGCCCCGAGTCCCAAGGGCTGGACGCGATCCGCGATCTCGAGAACGCGGCAGCGATACTGCTCCCGAGTGTACCAGCGACGCATCCGCCGTAGCACTGCGTTGCTCCCACTCTGCAGCGGTACGTGCAGGTGGGGCGCGAGCAGTCCGTCCGAGGCAATGAACGACTCGACGAGCCCGTCGTCGATCTCGGTGGCCTCGATCGAGCCGAGCCGGAAACGCACGCCCGGCACTTCCTCCAGCAGCTGGCGACACAATGCGGCCAGCGTAGTGCGGGACTCCAGGTCGAGGCCGTAGTGGCCGATGTGGATCCCGGTCAGCACGAGTTCCGCGTGCACCTCGGACTGCAGCCGCGCCTCGCTCACGATCTCGTCGACGGAACGCGAGCGGCTGACTCCGCGCGCCAGGCGAGTGGCACAGAAGGAGCACTTCCGGTCGCAGCCGTCCTGGATCTTGAGCCACCCCCGGCTCCCCCGCCGGTTCGCGCGAAGGAGGACGCCGCCGATCGGCTCGTGGTCCGCGGCGGCGAGGGCGGCTTCCGGGGCGACTTCGACCGCGATCGCGACCGGGTCATGGCCCCGAACGACTCCGTTAACCTGGGGCATAGCGCGGTACTCGTCTTCCTTGAGGGCAGACGAACAGCCCACCACGACGATGCGGAGGTCGGGATGCCGGCGGCTGAGCTTCCGGATCAGGCGACGGGCGGCCAGATCGGCCTGATCCGTGACCGTGCAGGTGTTGAGGACCGCGGTCTCGGCGGATTCTGGGGAATCGGACGTCCGGGCACCGCGGCTCTCGAGCTCCTGGCGCATGCGCTCGGTATCGTACTGGTTGGCCTTGCAGCCGAAGGTGTGGTACCAGACCGACGTGGCCATCCTCGCAGCTCCCCGAATGAAGTAGCGGGACGTTATGCCTCATCGGTGAACATTGCGCAACTCGGAGCTTTCAACCATTCCTTGGCAGAGCCCGTCCAACCCTCTCGATGAACGCGAGTATTGCTCTGGTCATGAATCCCGGCGACGAGCGCAGCGCCGCGCAGAACGACTTCGAAGACGTCCGGCTGGCGGCCGGCGGCGACGTGGCCGCGTTCGAGCGTCTATATCGCACGCACGTCGCCCGCGTCCACACGCTGGTTTCCCGCATGCTGGAGCCCGATCTGGCCGACGAGGTCACCCAGGACGTGTTCGTGCGTGTGTGGAACAAGCTGGAGACCTTCCGGGGGGAGTCCTCGTTCAGCACCTGGCTGCACAGGGTCACCGTGAACCTGGTTCTCGGACGGAGAAAGAAGCTCGGCATTCGGCGCGACCGGTACCACCACGACGGCGAAACGGTGTTGGACCGCACCTCGAGTCCCGAGCGGCCGGCGGCCATTGGGGCGGAGTTCGAGGCCGGTATGCGCAGGCTGCCCACCAGGGCACGGGAGATTTTCGTGCTGCACGACCTCGAGGGCTACAAGCACCGGGAGATCGCGGAGATGCTCGGGGTGACGACAGGAACTACGAAGGCGCAGCTGCACCGCGCCCGCATGCTGATGAGGAACTACCTCACCAACTGACGAAAAGGCCGGATGGGGAGGGTTCCAACCTTCGCACCCAATCGGCGATCGAATCTTACGCGGCACGATGCCGCGCTGACACGAAGGCGAAACGCAGAGTGGAACGATGACCGACTGGATCAACAAACTCTCGGACTACCTGGACGACGACATGTCCGGGGATGAGCGCGCGGAGCTCGAAGCGGCCCTGGAAGGGGACGTCGAGCTGCAGCGTGTCCTTGAGGAGCTCCGGGCGGTGAGAGACACAGCTGCCTCGCTGCCCGCACATTCGCCGGTATCCGACCTGTGGCCGGGGATCGAGTCCCGCATCGGCGCGGAGGCAGCCGTTGTGGACCTCGCGAGCGCCAGCCGCGCCCGGAGACGCTTCTCGTTTACCATGCCGCAGCTCGCGGCAGCGGCGGTCGCCATGCTCATGCTCGGCAGCGCGGGCGTGTGGGTGGGCATGAACTCAGACGCCGGGAGCCCGGACAGCGTGGATTCGCGGAGCGCGGTGGCTCCGAGCCCGGATGCCGGGTTCGTGTCGTTGCCCCCGGTAGAGGGTCCGGCGCTCTCGTATGAGACGGCGGTCCGGGACCTGGCGGAGCAGCTGGAGATCGGTCGTGATCGGCTGGACCCATCGACCATCGAGGCGCTCGAGCGAAGTCTGGCCACAATCGACCGGGCGATCGCGCAGGCACGGGAGGCCCTCGAGGCGGATCCGGCGAGCGTATACCTGAACCGGCACCTGGCGGACGCTCAAACGCGGAAGATCAGCGTCCTGCAGCAAGCCGCACGGTTGGTAACATCGTAAGCACTTTCCGGCTCGCGGACGGGCGGTTCGCGAAAGCCTATAACGGAGAGAAGGGAAGGGATCTATGATCGCGCACGTGACAGCCGCAATACTGGCCGCACTGGCCCCGGCCCAGCAGGCCGACACCACCTTCGCGGTGGACGCGGGAGGCCGGCTCGAGGTGAGCCAGATCGAGGGCGAAATCAGCGTGACGGCCTGGGACCGGGCCGAGATGAGGGTCATCGCCCATTACGACGAGGACGACGGAACACTCGACATCAGGCAGTCCGGCAGCACCGTCCATCTGTCCGCGAAGGGCGAGTGGGGTGAGCCGATGTACGCCGAGTTTGAGATCACGGCGCCCCGCGGCATGGCTCTCGAGCTAACCGGGGTTTCGCTCGAGGTCTCCGTCGAGGGAACAGTGGGCGACGTTACAGTGAGCACCGTGGAGGGTGACATCTCGCTCGAGGGCGGCTCGGGCAACGTCGCATTGAGCTCGGTGGACGGAACGGTCACGGTCAGCGGAGCGTCCGGCAATATCGCGCTCAACGCCGTGGACGGCGACATATCCGTCACGGGGTCGAGCGGCGCCATGGCCGTTACCGCCGTGGATGGCGACGTGACTCTCGAGGGCATTGCCTCGGATAACGTCAGCGTGAACGCGGTGGACGGCGACCTTACCTACGAAGGGACAATCGCGGACGGGGGCCGCTACGTGCTCTCGACACACGACGGCGACCTGTACGTGACGATCCCGGACGGAGCGAATGCCAGGATCTCGGTGCATACGTTCAGCGGAGATCTGGACACCGACTTCGCGGTCGAGCTCGAAGGCGATTTCGGCAAAAAGCAGATCTCGTTCACCGTAGGGACAGGCAAGGCACTCATTGAGCTCTCGGCCTTCGACGGCACGATCTCGCTGAAGAAACAGTAGGCAGCGGAGGGGAACGGACGATGAAGACGATTGGCGCGATTGCGCTCGCCGCGGCGGGCCTCATGACGGTGACGGGAACGCTGGAAACGCCCCCGGTGGGCGACATGTTCGAGATGACTCCGTCCGCGCAGCAGGCGCAGGACTGGGAGTGGCAGGGAAACGTCGATCGGGGCGACGCCGTCGAGATCAAGGGCATTAACGGGGGCATCAAGGCGACAGGAACCTCCGGCGGCCAGGTGACGGTCTCGGCGATCAAGAAAGGCAAGGACGACGATCCGGCCGACGTCAGGATCGAGGTGATAGAGCACTCCGGTGGCGTGACCATCTGCGCCGTCTACCCGGAAGCGGGCGGAAAGAAAAACGAGTGCGCGCCGGGCGACGGCGGGCGCCTTTCCTCCAAGGACAACGATGTCAGCGTTAGCTTCGTAGTGCAGGTCCCGGCCGGCGTGCGATTCTTCGGCACGACGGTGAACGGGGAGATCGAGGCCGGCAACCTGGAGGCCGATGTGCTGGCCACAACGGTCAACGGCGGGGTGAAGGTATCAACCTCCGGCCTGGTAAAGGCCACGACCGTGAACGGCTCGATCCAAGCATCGATGGGACGCGCCGACTGGGATGGCAAACTCAGCTTCAACACCGTGAACGGGAGCATCACGGTTAACCTGCCACCGGGCGTGAACACCGAGGTGTCGGCTTCCACGGTCAACGGCAGCATGAATACCGACTTCCCGCTCACGATCAAGGGGCGGTTCTCGATGAAGAACATGCACGGAACGATCGGAAGCGGTGGACGGGAGCTGGAGATGGAGACGGTGAACGGCTCGATCCATCTGAAGAGCGGAAGCTGACCCTGGCAGGCGCCGCCCTACTCGGGCGGCGCTTCGCCATCCGGGTCGCCCAGGGCAGCCAGCGTGTTCGCTTCGATCAGTCGAAGAGCCCTGCGTAGCGCTTTCAATTCCTTCTTCTTGAGCCCTTCATACAGCCGATCTCTTGTGCGCGCAGCCAGTGGTGCGGTCGCAGCGACGACTTCCCGGGCCCGCGGAGTCAGGTAAATGCGGATCTTGCGGCGATCATCCACGTCAGGACGACGAAGAACCAGGTCGCGCGACTCCATCCCGGCCAGGATCCGGCTCATGTTCGGGCGGTCTCGATACGTGGCCGCCGCGAGCTCCGACTGATACTGCCCGTCGCGAGCCAACAGTCGGGTAATGACCGTCCACATCTCCGGGGTTAGATCGATACCGCCCTCTTCCTGCACCAGCCTGAGAAACAGCACCCTGAGAAGTCGTGCTGTACGCTGAATCAGCCATGCCGGCGCGTCATCCGCTCGGCTGCTTTGAAGCAGCCCCTTCCCATCCGCAGTCTTTTTCCGTTTCTTGTCTTTGGCCATACCCCAATCTCCAACTCATCCGTTGCTCGCGCAACCATATGATTGCACAGGCAACG
>CAXMRU010000024.1:0-4658 GCA_964195715.1 Akkermansiaceae bacterium
GTGGACGCGGGCCGTCCGGCGGAGCGTCAGCGGTTGAGCAGAGCTTGGAAGTCCTGCCGACCAGCGAGGTTGCGCCACCACCAATGCAGTCCGCCCCCCATGTCGAAGGACGCGTTGGGGTCGGCGGCCAGGTACACGCGGATCAATTCGACAGCGCGATCGGGGTCACCTGTCACGGATCGGATCGCCGCTTCCTGGAGCACGAGCTCCTGCAGCGGGTCGATCTCCTCGTTGCCCTGTCCGGAGACGAACACGGCGGCGGCGCTGTCGCGCATTCCCTCGCGCATCAGCACACCCGCCACGAGCAGCTTGCCGAGATGCCGCTCGTACTCGTCGGGAGCGAGGGCATCCAGGCGCGCCTGCTGCTCCCAGGCCGCGTCGGCGTCGGGATCGTTCGCTGAAGAGATCATCAGCCACAGACGACATTCCACGAAGTGGTAGTTTTCGGGGAACCTCGAGGCTCCCTCGTCGCACCAGGTCTTCGCGTCCCGGAGCTGCTCCAGGTTGTAGTGTGCCCAGAACAGCCGCCTGAGGATGCGGTCCGCGTCCTCGAGGTAGGCGTCCTCCTCGTACGCGCGCCTCGCCGTCAGGATCACCGAGACATTGTCGCCACGATTCACGTACAGATGGCTCAGGATGCTGTACACGCTCGCCCGCGTCGGGTCGGCGGCGACGGCCGCCTCCAGATCCGTCTGGGCCTCGTCCAGCAGTCGCTCGGACTCCTCCGGGTCCGCCGTGAGGGCGAGCAGGAAGAGCAGGTACTTGAGCGCTCCCCGCTGCTCCAGCGCGTCTGCATCCCCAGGATCAGTGTGCAGCGCGCGATCGGCGTGCTCGAGTCCTGTCTCGATCTCGGCGCCGGCCTCGTCGAATTCGCCGAGGCCGTTGGCCAGAAAAAAGGCCATGCGAAACGACCTGTGAGCGCGCCTCGCGGGCGGGCGAACCCAGTCCGGGTCAGAACTCTCCGCCCGCGTGAGCAGCGAGTCGACGAGCGCCAGCCTCTCGATCGCGGCCTCGACGTCGCCGGCATCCGCCGCTTCTTCCCCTTGCTGCAGAATCAGTTCGGCCCGCTGCACCTCGGACCAGGCTTCGTCGCTCTCCGTACCCTCCCGGAACTCGCGCAGACGGACTTCCTCCCCGAGGCGCCGCCTCAGGATCCGTCCCACATATTCCGCCAACGAGTCGCGAGCAGCGAGGAACTGGCCGAACGGAATCTCCAGCACTCGGCGCTCGATGTCGGCTCCGCTCAGGCCATCGACAAGGCGAACCGTTATCCGAAGATCGTCTCCGTCGGGCTCGACGCTTCCCCGGATCAGGCTGCCGACCTTGAGGGCCCGGGCCACGCTGTCCGGCGTGACGTCTGCTCCGCGATAGCGTGCGACACCGTTTCTCGACACGACGTCGAGCGAGCGGACCTCGGACAGCTGGTCGATCAGGGATTCGGTCAGGCCGTCCGCTACGTACTCGAGCTCGCCGCCCGTACTGAGGTCCTCGAAGTACAGCACGGCGATGCTGGTCGATTCGATCCCGCTGGCTGCCGCTATTTCGGCGAGACGAGTTTCCTCGCGGTGATTTCGCACGACCAGCGCCACGGTGGCAAGTGCCAGGACCACGAGGACCGCCTGGATCACGATCTCGGACCGAGTGGCCCGCTGACGCCCCTTGGCGCCGTGGAACCACGCGATCGAGAGGCTGCCCGGGACTCCAAACAGGTAGAGGACGAGCGCGACACGGTACGCGATGTCCGGCAGGAGCCCGTTGGAGATGAGCTGGTCGACTCCCTCCAGGACCACGAAACCGGAAACCATGTAGGCGCCCATCAACGGCAGCAGCCGCCGTTCCTTGATCTCCTCGAACAGGCTCATGCCGCCAAGTTGGACAGGCCACCCGATCCGGGCAAGGAGAGAAGGCCGTCGCACGCCGCCCTACATCGGCAGCCAGTAACTCAACTTGATCGCGAGGATGTTCTGCCCGGCCGCGCCCAGCGAGCTGAACATGTCGCTGACGTTCACCGGGTCCCCGTTGTTCGCGGAATCGGACAGGTTGCGCTGCCACACCACGAACAGGGTGCTGCCCGGGCGGAGTTCCCACCGCATGACGAGGTTGGAGCGAAACGAGATCGTGCTGAAGTCGAAGTCATCGAGGAAGAACGTCTCATCGCCGTCCGTGACTTCGTAGAACCGGGTTGAGTTTCCTTCGTCGTCCACTTCAACGATCTCTTCGATCGTGGTACCGTCGGTGCCGTACTCTCGCTGGTCGAAGCTCCGCGCTTCGGGAAGCTCGCCGAAGTCGGTGAACCTGCCGCTCGAGGCGAACGGCTCAGCGTAGAATTCGAGGTTCAGGTCGGGCGTGAACGAGTAGTTGGCCCGGAACTGCATCGAGACCGTCTTCCGGTCCACAGTCGCGAAGACGTACCGCTGTCCGAACGTGCGGTCGCTCTCACGGTCCAGCGTCGTGTAGTACTGGCGACGGTCGGTCATCCAGGAGACGCCCGGGGCGACGCGGAACGTGAAACGATCATTCGGCTCGAAGCCCACCCCGAAGTCGACGAACCAGTCGTTCCCCTTGTTGAGGTTTCCCCACATGAAGTTCACGTCCCAGCGGGTGCTGGAGGTGAAGTTGTTCGACAGCCGGGTCCCGATGCTGCCCCAGGCCGGCTGCCCCATGAGCGGCCCGCCGCGCGTCAGCCGGTCGCTCTGCACGCCCGCGTTGTAGCTGAACCGGAGGTTCGTCCTCCAGTAGTTCTGAAGCTGCGCGTTCGTAAACAGGTTGTATCGTGCCTGCTTGTGGACGCCACCGAAGTTGAATCCGTTCTGCGTGTTCAGGGTCAACGAATAATTGCGGAAAGTCCGGCCCGGCTCGGTTTCGCGGTACGTGAGGTTGCCCCACGTGGCGATGTCGTCGGCCTGGCGGATGATTCCGGCGTCGTTCAGCTCGAAGTCCGGCGAGTCGGCCCACGCTCCGGCTCCCCACAGCCAGTGATCGCCTTCCACCTTGCGGAACTGGAGCGAACCGGACTTGCCGAACAGCGACGTGCGGGTCGGGTCGAAGGTGACGTGATCCTGGTCCGGGCGCTGGAAGTAATGGGCGCTGGCGGTCTGCACGTTGGCGATCGCATCGGCCGAGCCGGCCACGTAGCTGAGGCCGAGGTGGCCGTTGAGCTCGTAGCGGTTGCCGTCCAGGCGGAGGAGAAAGTCGCCACCGCCCGTGAAGGCCCGCTCGTTCATCTCGCTTCGCAGCGGGTCCGTGATGGATCCGAACTGTCTCCGCACTCCCGTCGCCGTGAGCCCGATCGTGGATCCGGCGCCGCCGACTTCCTGCTGCACACGGAGCACGCCCCAGCCGGCCAGCGGCTCCACCTTGACGTCATCAAACCGATCCAGGCCCAAGTCAAACGTGCGTGCGTGCTCGGCCGAGGTCAGGGCTCCGAGCGCCCCGATGGAGAGTCCGTTCGCCAGCCGACCCGTGATCTTGGTGGCTCCGAGGATCGTCGTGGCGTCGGGGCGATCGACGAAGTCGGCCGCCGGCCAGCCGTGCGGCGAGGCCCCGATCCGTCGCGAGTAGTAGTACTGCGGCCCCATGCGGCCGTTGCCGCTCAGCAGCTGCGCCCCCTCGACGAAGAAGGGCCGGCGTTCGTCGAACGTGACCTCGAAGGCCGACAGGTTGACGACAGCCGGGTCGGCCTCCACCTGGCCGAAGTCCGGGTTCACGGTCGCGTCCAGCGTGAGGTTGGATCCGAGGCCCATCTTGAAGTCCGCACCGATGCGTCCGTCGAATTCCGTGCGTGCGCCGAACGGGTCGTCGGTGTTCACGAGCTCGCGGCTGGTGACCCGGCTATCGGTGGCAACGTAAGGCATGAACTCCTTGCGGCTGCTCGTCTCAACTCCTTGCATGCCCGTCAGGTCGCCGAACCGGGAGGCCCAGCCCGTCTCCTCACGAGGGACGTAGACCCAGTAGATGTCCTCGTTCTTCGTGGGGATCCAGCGGTTGACGTTGATCCCCCACTTCTCAGTGTCGTTGAAGCGAAGCTGGGAGAACGGAATCTTCATTTCGGCCGTCCAGCCCAGCGAGTCACGCTGCACACGAGCTTCCCAAATGGGATTGAACGTGAAGTCGCGGCGGTGCTCGGTGTCGGAGGCGTTGTACCAGTCGATCCGCACTCCCGCAGCCGTGATCGCGAAGCTGTAGGCGGTGCGCCGATCGAGGTAGGTATCCAGCGACACGGACAGGGTCTCGACGTTGCCCATCTCGTCCCGACGCGTCATCACCTCGGCGATGTTCGACGGGTCCTGGTGGAACATCCGGGCGCCGATGTAGAGAGCGCCGCCGTCGTACACGAAGGCGATCTCGGTGCGCTCGGTGGGAGCCGCGCCCTGCTCGGGCTCCTTCTGCTGGAAGTCCGCGATGAAGTGGGCGTCGCGCCACGCGGCGTCGTCCAGTCGGCCGTCGATCGTGATCAGATCGGAATCGATGCCGACGGCGAGCGCGAGCTTCGGAGGCATCGCGTCGTCCGACGTGTTACCAGTATTGGAGGAAGTCTGACCGAGAGCTCCGCCGGCAGCCGCCAGCGTCCAGCAGATGCATGCCGCGGCCTGCCGCACCACCCGACCCGTCGTCCCTGTCATCCGCCCGTCTCTCCCCGCCGCCCTGCGGCCTCGTCC
>CAXMRU010000025.1:0-5011 GCA_964195715.1 Akkermansiaceae bacterium
CAAGACCCAGAAGGTCGCGGTGATCACGGAGGCGATGCATCTGGAGGAAGGACAGTCCGACGCCTTCTGGCAGATTTACCGGGACTACGACTACGAGCTCTCGGACATCGTGGACCAGCGCATCGCGAACATCAAGAACTACGCGTCGAACTTCAGCAGCATGACCGACGAGACGGCGGCCGAGCTCGCCAAGACCAGTTTCAAGATCGAGGGCGATCGGGCCAAGCTGCGTCAGAAGTACTACAAGAAGTTTGAGAAAGAGCTGTCCCCGCTGGTCGGCGCTCGCTGGCTGATGATCGAGCGGACGATCAACAACCTGATGGACCTGCAGATCCAGGCCGAGATGCCCCTGATCCAGAAGGGGTGGGAAGCTCCGCCGCCTGAAGAGAACTGACCCGGAGTCGGTGAGAGGGAGCCACTGGCTCTCTAGTGAAAAGAAGGGCCGCCTCATGGGGCGGCCCTTCTGTCATCAGCCTCTGAACAAGTTCCGCAGCACGAAGCCGACGTTGGCAGGCCGTTCGGCGAGCCGGCGCATGTACCACGGGAACCAGTACGCGCCGTAGCTGATCAGGACTCGCATGCGGTATCCGGAGTCGGCAAGGCGTGCCTGCAGATCTCGCTCAATCCCGTACAGCATCTGGAACTCGTAGGACTCTCGCGGACACTTCATGTCTGCGGCGCGTCGGTTGATTTCTGCGATCATGGCCGCGTCGTGCGTGCCGAACGCCACACGTGCCGCCCCGTCACGCGCGGCCTCGAGCAGGGTCACGGACTGGCGGAGGTAGCTGACATCGACGTCAGCCTTTTTCGGGTAGGCCAGGTCCGCCGGCTCCTTGTAGGCCCCCTTCACGAGCCGGATCATCGCAGCCAGGTCGATCAGCTCTTCCAGGTCCGCATCGGTGCGGTACAGGTAGGACTGCAGGCAGATCCCGACATTCTCGTGGTCCGCGCACAATACCCGGTACAGGTCCAGGGTCGGGTCGCAGTACCGCGTGGATTCCATGTCCACCGCTACCAGCCGCCCGTGCCCGGCGGCTGTGGACGCGAGAGCCTCGAGGTTATGCGCTGCGACGTCGAAACCCAGGTCGAGGCCGAGGTGCGTCGGCTTGACCGAGATGTCCGCGTCGAGGTTTGCTTCTGCGCTGCGGTCCAGGAGGGTCGCGAATTCGACCGTCACGATCGTGGCCGCCTCGGCGTCGTCCACGTTCTCGCCGAGCAACGTGAGAATCGAAGAGATGCCTCTGTCGCCGAGGGACTCGGCTGCCCTCAGCGCATCGTCCATCGATTCGCCCGGCATGAAACGCGTCGTGGCCCGTCGCACGAACCGCCGTTGCGACAGCTGGTTCGCCAACCACCGGCTCTCGGATCCCTTCAGAAGCAGAGCCCGTGCGAGTCCCATGCGTACAGTCTCCGGCGAGCGTTGTCAGCAACCTGTTAGTGTACCGTCTAAAGAACTCCGCTGTCATTCGAGCCGCCGAACCCAATGTGCCTGCGGCTTCCGGGTCCGGCAACGTGTCGGAACACGGTTGTGCGGGGCCGGGGGACGTCCCGTATGTTCGGGCGGCGAGCGAAGCTCGACTGCACTGATCGGTTCCCGAGAGGACGGAGACCCAATGGCCTCGAACGCCCCGGCGAAGATGGGCATGTGGATGGTCGCCGCCCTGGTGGTCGGAAACATGATCGGATCCGGGGTGTTTCTGCTGCCCGCGGCTCTCGGCTCGTTCGGCGGAATCAGCTTGTTGGGGTGGGGCTTTACGTGTGTCGGCGCGATCCTGCTCGCGCTCGTGTTTGCACGCTTGAGCCGTCTCGTTCCTCGTGCTGGAGGCCCATACGCGTTTTCCCGCGCCGGGTTTGGAGACTTCGCCGGTTTCCTCGTGGGGTGGGGCTACTGGATATCGATCTGGGTCGCGAACGCGGCCCTCGCCGTGGCATTCACCAGCTACTTGTCATGGTTCTGGCCGGCGCTTACAACTGACCGCGTCCTCGCCACGGCCGTCGGTATCGGAGCTATCTGGCTCCTGACGTGGGTCAACGTGCGCGGCGTGCGGACAGCCGGCTCGGTCCAGGTGGTCACGACGATCTTCAAGCTGATCCCGCTGGTCGCCATCGGCGGTCTCGGACTGCTGTACTTGGAGCCGGCGAATTTCCGTCCGTTCAATGCGAGCGGCGAGGGGACATTTCCCGCCATCACGGCGGCCGCGACCCTGACATTGTGGGCGTTCCTAGGCTTCGAGTCGGCTACGGTCCCGGCGGAGGAAGTAAACGACCCTGAGCGCACCATCCCGCGGGCGACCGTCCTGGGCACGGTGTTCGCCGCCGTGCTCTACGTGCTCGCCACGGCGGCCGTCATGGGGGTGATTCCGCCCGCGGAGCTGACCGGGTCGAACGCTCCATTCGCCGACGCCGCCAGCCGCATGTGGGGTGGGTGGACTGCACCCGCCGTGGCCATTGGCGCCATGGTCTCGTGCTTCGGGGCTCTCAACGGCTGGATCCTCCTGCAAGGGCGGATTCCGTGGGCCGCGGCGCGCGACGGCGTCTTTCCCTCCGTGCTCGGCCGAACATCCAGGCGGGGGACTCCCGCCGTCGCCCTGGTCGTCTCGAGCGTGCTGGTGACGGGGCTCATGCTGATGAACTCGAGCGAGGGCCTGGTGGACCAGTTCACGTTCGTGATCCTGCTGGCTACCCTGACGGCACTGCTGCCCTATGCGATCTGTGCCCTGGCCGAGCTGATGATCTACGCGCGCGACCGCGAGAGATTCGCCGGGAAGCGCCTGACCGGAGCCGTGATCACGGCCCTGCTCGGCTTTGCCTACGCGCTGTGGGCGATCGCCGGGGCCGGGGCGGAGATCGTGTATTGGGGACTGCTCCTTCTGCTGGCGGGTCTACCGATGTACGTGTGGGTCGTATGGAGGCGTGGAGCCGAGGACGGGTCCATGCCGGAGGCGCGGTCATGAGCCTTCTCGGACAATCCGACGTCGCACCGATCCAGACCGTGCTGCTCAAGCACGCCCGGGACGCGTTCAGAGACCAACCCACGGTGGACGAGCAATGGGAGGGGCTTGGCTATATCAGCCGGCCTGACTTCGCGGGTGCCACGGAAGAGTACGACCGATTCGTCGAGCTTCTCGAGGGTCTCGGTGTCGCGGTTCATCTGATGCCCGTCGCATCCGGCACCGGTCTCGATTCGATGTTCGTTCGCGACGGCGCCGTCGTGTGCAATCGCGGAGCGATCCTGTGCCAGATGGGAAAGGACGCCCGAGAAGGAGAACCGGCCGCGGTCGAACGGGCGTGCCGCCGGGCAGAGATCCCGATCGTGGGACGCATACGGGGATCGGGTCGTCTCGAGGGAGGTGACGTGGCCTGGATCGACGAACGGACGCTCGCCGTCGGGAGAGGCTACCGCACCAACGGCGAGGGCATCCGACAGCTTCGAAGCCTGCTGGGCAGCGCGGTGGAGCGCGTGGTTCCCGTGCCGCTGCCCCACTGGCGCGGTCCCGGCGACGTGTTTCATCTGATGTCGATGTTCAGTCCCGTGGACCGCGACCTGGCGGTGGTCTACTCGCCCCTGCTGCCTGTACCGTTCCGCCAGCTGCTGCTCAAGCACGGGTACGAGCTGGTGGAGGTGCCGGACGACGAATTCGAGAGCATGGGCTGCAACGTGCTGGCCTCAGCGCCTCGCAGATGTGTGGCACTGGAGGGCAACCCGGTCACGCAGCGGCGCCTCGAGGCGGCCGGCGCCGAGGTGCACACGTACAGGGGCCGAGAGATCAGCGCGAAGGGAGGCGGGGGGCCGACGTGCCTCACCCGGCCACTCGTGCGTTCTGAATGACGACCCGACATGCGGAGGAGATGGATGATGCGGAAGAAGATACAGCTCGGCCTTGCCGGTGCGGCAATCGTGCTGGCCGCTGTCGCCTGCAGCGACGGCACGGGAGATGGCGACGGCGTGCCCGAAGTGCTGGAGAAGACCCCCGTGGCGGCGGACGAGGCAGGCAGGAATCTGGTGCTCCGGACGTGGAAACTCGAGGATTTCGGGCCGGGTGCGGCCCTGGGGGACGAGGCAACGGCGTCCGTGATCGAGGGAGCGCTCGCCTCGCTTCCGGCGGACAATCCGGTCTCGCTGGACCTGTCCGAGGAGGGGCGCACGGCCGGCTTTGACGGGTGCAATAGATACTTCGGCGATTTCCGGATCCAGAACGGACACCAGATCGTCCAGGGCCCGATGGGCGCGACCCTGATGGCATGTCCTGATGGCCGGATGGATCTCGAGCAAGCGTTCTTGCGGAACCTGGAATCTGCGACGCGCGCCTTTCTGCGAGGCGAGAGTCTCGAGATGGAGAACGACGATGGCGTTGTCATGGTCTTCGCCCCGTGGGAGTCTATCGAGTGAGGGTGGCGCTCCACCTGGCCCGGGCCGCAGGCCGGTGGTGTGTGGGCCGCACGCGCCGACTACTGGTCCCGCTTCCCACAACTCGATTGCGCCCGACGGGACTGCACCCGCCGGGCGCCTTTGTTTAGACTGGAGCCCTGGACGGTGCGGAGTTGTGGAACGCGAGCGAACGGAGGGGCGATGACGATCCTGGTGACGGGCGGAACCGGCACGGTGGGCAGTCACGTGGTTGCGAACCTGGCGGCGGCGGGACATGAGACACGGGTGCTGACTCGATCGCCGGAGAAAGCCTCAGCGCTGCCGAATGGAGTGACAGGATCGATCGGCGCCCTGTCGGAGCCATCTACGCTCGGTCCGGCGTTCGAAGGAGTCGACCGCATCTTCCTGCTCACGCCCCTGGCACAGGACGAGGTGGCGCAGGGTCTCGCAGGGATCGAGGCGGCGAAAGCGGCGGGTGTCCGGCGTATCGTCTTCATGTCCGTCCACAAGGCCGCGGACGCTTCCCAGATCCCCCATTTCCGAACCAAAGTTGAGATCGCGCAGGGGCTCGAGCGGTCAGGCATTCCGTACACGGTGATCGAGCCCAACAGCTTCTACCAGAACGATGTGTGGGTTCAGCAG
>CAXMRU010000026.1:0-8103 GCA_964195715.1 Akkermansiaceae bacterium
GGTGGAGCGGATCTGGCGGCAGGAGGGGCTGAGGGTGCCCAAGAAGCAACCGAAGCGGGGCCGGCTGTGGCTTAACGACGGATCGTGCATCCGGCTGAGGCCCACGCACCGGGGCAGCGTGTGGTCGTACGATTTCACGGCGACACGGACGCACAACGGGCGGGCGGTTCGGATGCTGACGGTGCTGGACGAGTACACGCGGGAGTGCCTGGCGATCGTGGTGGCGAGAAAGCTCAAGTCCGACGACGTGCTGCACACGCTGGCGGAGCTGTTCGCCCGGCACGGAGCGCCCGAGCACCTGCGCTCGGATAATGGCTCTGAGTTCACGGCGAAAGTGGTGCGGGAGTGGCTGAAGCGGGTGGGGGTGCAGACCCTGTTCATCGCTCCTGGCAGCCCCTGGGAGAACGGCTACAACGAGAGCTTCAACGGCAAGTTCAAGGACGAGCTGATCGACCGGGAGATCTTCTATTCGCTGCGGGAGGCCGAGGTCTTGGTGGAGCAGTGGCGCAGGGAGTACAATACGATCCGGCCGCACAGTTCTCTGGGCTACCGTCCGCCCGCTCCGCAGGCGATCCGGCCCGTCCAATCGTGGCTCAGGCGGCCCGCGCTGCAGGGGCCCGGACCGGTCCGGAGGGTTGCGGCCAGACTAACTTAACAAGTGGTACCACTCTTGGGGGCAGGGCACACGTCCCCGAGTGGATCGTGACCAGCTCCGTGCCGCCGCGTTGGCGAGACAACCGGGCGCTAACGAACTCGACCTCTCATCAACCCCTCGCCGAGCCAACTCCAGAGGGCGTCCCTAGCTTGAGGATCTGCCGCTGACCTTCCGCAAAGCGTGCCGGGTCAAACGGCCTAGCGTACCCTTACGTTTTTACTCGGCCGTGGCCTTGAGCACTCTTTGCCTATTACTTAGCCTTGGCTCGGGGTGCGCGCGAAATTACTCGCAAACTCCCAATACAGTCCAAGAGGAGACGGTCGTGACGAATCGGGCAAGTGGAACCTTTGAAGTGAAGTTGAACCCCCAGGCGCCGGACGACAAAGTCGGCCACCCAACTGTGGGCAGGATGTCAATTGATAAGCAGTTCCACGGCGATCTCGAAGCCACCAGTAAGGGTCAGATGCTGGCCGTCAGCACGGACGTCCAGGGCTCAGCCGGTTACGTAGCGATGGAGCGGGTTACCGGAACTCTGCATGGCCACAGTGGCGCCTTCACATTACAGCACAGCGGCACAATGACGCGCGGCGTCCAGCAACTAAGTGTTACTGTCGTCCCGGATTCCGGCACTGGAGAGTTGGTTGGGCTCGCCGGTATAATGACAATCGACATCGTTGACGGAAAGCACCTCTACGGTTTCGATTACACGCTCACCGAACCCCGCTGAAGTCCTCGCGGCATCTCTGGCGTGACCAAAGGTTAGCCCCGGTGAAGGGGATGGGGGACGCCCTTCAGGCGCGCGAGAGAGCCGATCTCAAGTTTCAGAGTCGCAGCCCCGCCACGCAATCACGACAGCATCTGAAGGCGGCCAGACCTTTGCCGTAGCTTCTTTTCTTATCTTCTGAGATTCCTGGGGTTCCGGACGAAAAGAAAAGAAAAGTGGCTAACTGGATTCCTGAAATCTCGTGCCCCCCCCAACTCCAACCCTGGACCGGGCCTATGACGGGTCTCTCGCTTCGTCTCTGGCGTGACTGGAGGCTGGCCCCGGTGAAGGGTGGGCCGCGCAGGTTGAACGCTTGAGAGCTCCGGACTCAGGTTGTTCATTTTGGGAAGCCAAGATGCTCGTGGAGCAGCGGTGCAGAGAGTACAAAACGATCCGGCCGCACAGCTCGCTGGGCTACCGGCCACCCGCTCTGCAGGCGATCCGGCCAGCTCGAGCATGGCTCAGGCGGCCCGCACTTCAGGGGCCCGGCCCGATACTGAAAGTTGCGGCCGAAAGACTAACTTAACAAGTGGTACCACTCTTGGGGGCAGGTCACACCATTCCAGCGCCTCGTCGAGATCAGGGTGACCAACGTCCATGCTACTTACAACTAGGCGTGCGTCACCGGGCGGCGGCATCGGGCGTATCTCAGGTGCCCACAGCGCCCTGAAAGCCTATTATTCAACTGAGGCTCCACTTCCCCCTCGTCACCTCTGCCGCGAACAGGGAGCCATGTCCGGTCTTCTGGCGCGCCTTCGAGAGCGTAAGGTCATACAGTGGGCCGTGGCTTACCTTGCCGGTGCCTGGCTTTTTCTGGAGGCACTCGGCTTCGTGGCTGACCGCTTCGGCTGGCCGCCGCCGCTCGTCCGCGGTGCGATCATTGTAGCAGCTGTGGGCTTCGTCGCGCTTCTGACTCTCGCCTGGTACCACGGCGCAAAAGGAGCCCAGCACGTGCGTGGAAGGGAGCTCCTCGCGCTGGCGGCCCTCCTCGCCGTGGCCGCGGTTTCGGTTGCGCTCTGGGCACCGATGCCCGGTCCGCCGACACTTGACCGGGCGGGTGGGATTCTTCTCGAGGAGGGACGTCCGTCCCTCGCGGTGCTGCCGTTCACGACCCGAGCCCCGGCGGAAGACGAGGAGGCCCTCATCTTCTCCGATGGACTTCATGACGACCTGATCACACAGCTGTCCAAGATCGGTACGCTCAAGGTGATTTCGCGCACCTCGGTGATGAGATTCCGGGACACCGTGCTGGGGTTGCCGGAGATCGCCGACGCTCTGGGGGTGGCGGTGGTGATGGAGGGCGGCGTGGATGTCCTGGGCGATCGAGTGCATGTCAACGTGCAGCTCATCGACGCCTCGACTGACGAGCACCTGTGGGCCGAGACGTACGACAAGGAGCTCACGGCAGCCAATGTCTTCGCCATTCGGAGCGACCTGGCGCTGGAGGTGGCCCGGGCACTCCGCGCCACGCTGGCACCCGACGTCGAAGCACGGATCGAAGCAGAGCCGACGCAGGATCTCGAGGCGTACGGTCTCTACATTAAGGGCCGCCATACCCTGGCCGGCCGGGATGAGGAGGATCTCACGGCGGCTGCCAGGTACTTCCGACGCGCGCTTCAGCGGGACTCCACCTACGCGCTGGCATACGGTGGTCTTGCACAGACCTATACCCTATTGAGCTATTGGCATCCCCTGGTCTGGAACGACTCCCTCACGGTCGCCCGGACGATGGCGGAGAAGGCACTCAGGCTCGACGAAACGCTTGGGGAGGCGCACTTCGCTCTTGGAGGAGTGCTGGAGGTCGGGGATGACATCGAGGGGGCTTATCGGGAGTACAGGCGGGCTATCGAGCTCAATCCAAACGATGCCGAGGTGAGGCACTGGTACGCTACTCTGCTCATCATGGAGCTGGGTCGCGTTGACGAAGGCTTGCAGGAAGCGAGAAAGGCCCGGGCACTCGATCCGCTCTCCGCGGCAGCCATCAACGTGTACGGTCAGGCTCTCCTGCACGCTTATAGGTTCGAGGAGGCTCTGGAGCAGGTGGAGGAAGCCCTCGCTCTCGACTCAGACTTCCACTGGGCGCATGGGAACCGGGCACGGGTGCTGACGGCGATGGGGCGCATAGAGGAAGCGTTCATAGCGTCGGCGAGGGCCCAGGAACTGAATCCTTATTGGTGGGGCCTGTTTCACTCGCAGATTCTGTTCCTGGCTCGCGAATATGACACGCTGGCAACAGAGCTGGCGACGTTCCTCGGCTCGGATAACTTGGCCGCGGCTCACCTGGATTCAACCCTGAAAGCACTGGCGGCGGCTGCTCACATGGCCTTGTCCCAGATTCGTGTGGAGCAGGGTCGGTACGACGAAGCCCTGACGGAGGTCGATCGCGCCCGCGATCTCGGGGGCAGCGAGTGGTTCGAAGATGATCTGCTTGTGTCGCTCATTAGAGCCCGGTCCGGAGAGACACAGCAGGCGTTACGACTCCTGGGGGAGCTGGAGAGGCGCGAGGATCCCTTCCGCATCAAGAACCTCGGTTGGATCGGCGCCGGATACGGATGGCTCGGGCGCGAGGACACCGCCTTCCAGCTGTTGAGCGAGGCGTGGGAGAGGAAGTCGGAGAGTCTGATCAACCTCGCTGTGCACCCCTGGTACGACCCCTTGCGCTCCGACCCGCGCTTCGGTGAGCTGCAGGAGAAGATGGGACTCCAGCCCAGCCTGGAACCGCACGCCGAGTAGGCGTGCTCATTACCAAGGCTGCCCTAACGGGCGCTCTAAGCCGCTCTCCCATATATTAATCCTACCCCTCGCTCCTCTGGAGGCGTCCATGCCCAACCTCCTGGAACGTCTCAAGTTAGCACTTGCCGACCGCTACGCCGTCGGGTCGGAGATCGGCCGCGGCGGCATGGCCGGACATCGGACAGACGTTCTCCGCGGCGCCCTCCTGACGTACGGTCAGGAGGCTTGGCCATACTCGGTGCCGGGTTCCAGATATCCCGGCGCGCCACCGACCGAACATCTCCCCCAACTCCCACCCTGGACCGGGCCTATGACGGGTCTCTCGCTGCGTCTCTGGCATGACGGCAGGTTGGTCCCGGGGAGGGGGTGGGGGTGCGCTTGCAGAGCGCCTCAGAGCGCCGGACTCAGGCTTCGAATGCCCAACTTAACGGCGGAGCCGTTTCCCAAGGAGGCCTTCGCCACCCGGATTCCTGCGAGTGCGGAGCGAATGTGTGTCTACAAGTGACTCACATGCCCTCACCCAGGCTTCCCACGCCTCAAGGGTAATCTCATAACGAATTGAATTACAAGCAGTTAGAAGAGTGACCCCGGCGCGACTCGAACGCGCGACCTTCGGATTAGGAAGCGCTAGCTAAGAGCCCTCGATTGCAGGGAAACCTCCGTGTTTTCAGTGTAACGCGGAGATTTTCCGGTATCTTTCCTTCGCCGATACCGGAGAATCCTACATCCAATGTGTCCCAGAAACTGTCCCACCCGGACTGGCCGGGAATATCCACCGGCCCCACTCAGGGATACCTTCAAACCGAAGGCATGTCCTTAGGCCGCGCTTGGCGATTCCGGTTCTCGATTGCTCGCGTAGGTTCGTACGAATGAGTCTGCAAGTCGATGCCATTCCAGAAGGGATTCGCCCACGGATTTGGTACCGTCAGAGAGCTGCCTACGCGTTCCTAGTTGACGCGCCACTCACTTTTGGCCATACCCAGCTTGTTTGCACTAATCTGTGCACCATTGAGGACGAGAGCTTCGCCGCGGCCTCACCACACATCGTGCATTGCATGAGAAAGTTGCAGCAAAGCCTCCCCTCTCCGTGCGAGGGGTGGGATTCGCTGGCGTGCTACACCGAAACTTCTGGAGACTATATTAAGACGCTCGTCCTTCGGGTCAGCGCGAACGAGGCGCGCAATCAGTACAAGGTTCACCTCGTTCCCTACTACCGGTCCCATCTGGATGGGACGAACCAGTTATACCAAGCCACGTATGATGCGGACGCGGACACATCAGGTGGGCTCCTTCACTGGCTCGGTAAGCGCGAAGTCATAGTGGATTCCGACATGTTGCCGGATCGGAACGATGACGCCGTCCAGGATCGCATCAAGTCCTGGAACCTAGAGGGTCTGGCCTCGCTCCTCCGGGGAGACGCCCAGTGCTGAGCGTGGGTGGCCCCGCATATGGGAGGCTGGGACCAGCTGGGCTGGGCAGCCGACGTCTGCACGTCACGCCATGCGACCTAACACGCGCCTGGAGCTGGCGCGAGGAGATTGAGTGCGATGCTGAAACGACTCTGGTTGAGATTTCGGAAGTTTTTGAGAGAGGCCGCGTCCCTCGGGCCGTGGTGAGGATCATCCGGGCGCGCAGCTCAGGCGCCGACCGTTAGGCACTAGCGATGGACATAGTCCGTAAGGCGGCTAAGGATCTAATCGGATTGGGAAGCGAGCCTCACAACATTGCTGGCGCACGTGGCCTGGCAGCAGGAGCTCTATACAGCCTCGCTTTGGCGCGGGCATTGGACAGCTCGCCGACTTTCCCGGGCAGACGTCGCGAGTTCGCCTCAGAGATCGATCAAGTTCTCGCCTCGATTGCCAATGGTGAATCAGTAGATCAAGTGCGTTGGCTAGCAGGATTTCATTTCAACTCTGCTTTGTTTCGCTTGGCATTTGCAGCAGAACGCGCGCTCAAGCTACTTCTCAACGCGCCGCAGGATGACACCTTTGTCCATGTAATACATGCGGCGGAATCCTCTCAAGCAATCACGACCGAGGAGGCGGAATTGCTCCACAAGCTCAGGTGCGACGTGAACTTGGTAAAACACAATCCAACAGAGTGGCGCCAAGGCCAGATTCAAACCTTGGAAGAAACCGAGAGTCTTGTGCCTCTGGTGCAGGATCTCATTTCACGCCAGAGCCGCAGCGACGCCGCCTAGAAGGCTCCCGGTTCATGAGAGAACATGAATGTGATCCTCGTTCGGTTCCTCGATAGCGTGTACCTGCGTGAAGCCCGCCTTTGCGTCCGGCGGGCCCAGCGGGCGCGCACCGAGGGTAATGCGGTCCGGCACGGAGGTGCGGCCTTTTCCGCTATTGTTGCAGCGACTGCCGCAACGGAGGCCTACCTTTCTGAGCTTCTTGCACACCTCGCCGACGTGCGGGCAGTTAGTAGAGAGGAGCGTGAAAAGATCCGGAAGAAGGCCCACTTATGGGAGAAGTATAATGCTCTGGCCAGGCTCTTTGGTCCGGGGATCGATAGTCTGCCAGTTTACCGCCCTTATCAAGCTCTGGTGACGCTACGTAATACCTTGATCCATCGAAACGCGGAGTTCATCGAACCGGGCACTTGGCCGGAAAAGCTCTCCAAGTTCCGAGATGTGATCCCACATGTTTCTGGAGCAACCCTGGACTGGACTTCACAAGTGCTCGATGCTGATACAGCCCATTGGGCTGCCGACTCAGCTTGGCAGTTCCTTACCGAGGTCGATTCCTACATTCCGGATCCCGCTCGATTCCCGCCGGGAGGTCCTCGGGGCCGCGGTGCCCAATAGGCGCCTAGAGCTGGCGCGGCAACATGAGCGGCTCGGCCGTAAGGCCCGTCCCCTCCATTCGGGAGCGAGGGTCCAGCCTCGCAGTGTCTGAGCTTGTCGCCTCCTAGATATTCCAGATGGGCGAGGAGTTCCAACTTTCTGAGAACTCCTTTCTGAACGCACCATCTGGAATGAAATATGGCCAAGAATCATCCAAACGGTGCGATCCGAGCGATCGGCTACGCGCGCGTCTCGACCTTGGAGCAGGCCGAGGAGGGCATTTCGCTGCAGGTCCAGAAGGATTCCATCCGGGCCTACGCGCAGCTCCACAGCCTGGAACTGACCGACATCCTCAGCGACCGAGGCGAGTCAGGGAAGGACCTGGACCGGGAGGCCGCTCAGGAGCTCCTGGGCCGTGTTCGAGGTGGAAATGTCGGGGCTCTGATCGTCTACCGACTCGATCGCCTGACCCGCTCACCTCGCGACCTCTTTCTGATCGTCGATGACGAGCTGAACCCGAGGGGCGTGGAGCTGATCTCAGTTTCAGAGCAAATCGATACCCGTACCCCGGCCGGCCGCGCGATGATGGGGATCATGGGGATCTTCGCTCAGATGGAGCGGGAGCTGATCGCCGAGCGAACCAGGGAAGCCCTTGCGGCGAAGAAGCGAAACGGAGAGCGGCTCGGGGCCTCGCCTCTCGGCTTCGTGACACCCGCGCCCGGCGCGGACCTTCAGCCGGCGCTGGCCGAGTTGGAGGCCGTTCGGACCATCCTCCGGCACCGGCGCTCAGGGAAGAGTTACTACGGGATCGCAAGGATGATGAACCGAGATGATGTTCCCACGAAGAGCGGGGGCCGCTGGCACGCCGGGACGGTTCGGAACGTCTGGAAGCGACGCTATCTCTATCGCGAGGCCCTAGGCAGGTAGAGAAATCTCGCGCCCATCTCAGCTCGGACTCGAACCAGCGACCTTGGGATTATGAGGCGTAACCTATAGATAGAGATATTCGCAATAATGGCGGACTTCTGCGGATATGTTCACAGGAGGTGTGAAGCCATGCGGCGGATTCCGCACCCTTTGTGACATCAACCTTGCACACTTTCTTGCACACCCCGACTGAGCTGACCGTTTCGGTCCACGCACCGGTCGAGTTCACAGCAA
>CAXMRU010000027.1:0-4325 GCA_964195715.1 Akkermansiaceae bacterium
ACCGCTCCCGCAGGAACAACTTGAAATGGTGTTCACGCTCGATGCCTGTGGTCCGGCAGCCGGGGCGGCGACTCACTGCCTGATGACCCTCGGGGCGTATTTCGCCGAGGAAGGGAAGGAAGAGGCGCTCGAGAACCTGATTGCCGCGATTCGCGAAGCAGAGGCCGAGGCCCAGGCGGAGGGAAGATCCAGTCGGGCGGAGACGATGACTTTGGCAGCCGATGCCATCGACGCCTACGGCTGGGCGCGAAACGGCAACCCGGAGGAACGCGAGGAAGCGATCCTCGAGCTCAGGGACCTGCAAGGGACGGGACGGGCCCCGGACGTGTGGATCCGTTGGTGGCTCGGACAGCTCTACGCTGAGGATGGCCGGCCCCGTGAGGCGAGCGCATACCTCGAGTCCCTGCGCGGGACGGGAGTCCCTCACCATGCCAACTACCTGCTGGGCGGCGTCTACGCAGAGCTGGGCGAACGGGAGAAGGCGCGTGCCGCCTATATCCGGTTCCTGCAGGCGTGGGAAGAGGCGGATCCCGACCTTCCGCAGGTGGAAGAGGCGCGTGAGGCCCTCAAGAGCCTGATGGCCGGCTGACGCCCGCCGAACCTCAGCCGGCCCGGCCCAAACCGCCCTACGGGTTCGAGATCCAGGCGTCCCTGAGCGCCCTCTGCTCAGGCAGCGGCTCCGGATCGACCACGAATCGGACTGCTCGACCGTCATCCCGGCGCTCGAGCTCGATTCCGATCCAGCCGTAGTACTCATCGATCGGGAGTGGCTCCGTTCCCCTTACATAGGCCTCGAAGAACTCGCCGATCTCCGGATAGGTCATCTCCGTCACGATGTCGAAGAACTCGTCCTCCGGGAACGGGCGTGACTGGCCGTATCGCTCAGCCAGTTCCAGCAGGAGCTCCTGCAGGCCGTACTCGCCGTTCGACAGCTTGAGCAACCTGAGATCCAGGAGGCTGCCCACGATGGCGCCGCGCTGGTAGATGTTGGCGTACTGGCGCTGGCCCTCCGCCGTATACGACGTGAGCGCGAGCTTCGACAGGCTGTAGTCCTGGTCGAAGAACCCCTCGTCGGACCGGATTTTCTGCACTTGATCGGCCAGGTAGCGGTCCGGATCCTTGAGTCCGGCCCGCAGCTGCATCGCATCGGAGGCCCACTCCGTCACGCCCTCGTACAGCCACAGGTGCTCGGAGGGGACCGGCGTCTCGAAGTTGAAGTTCTCGATGATCTCACTGTGGATGTGGAGCGGGGTCACTACGTGGAAGAACTCGTGCGCCGCGATGTCGGAGATCATGCGTCCGTAGCGTCCTGAGAAGTCCGCCTCCTGCATCACGTACTCGGAGCTGTACGAGTGCTCCCACGCGCCAGCCGAGAACTTCTCGAAGTGAAACAGGAACGTGTAGCGGTCCACGGGGAGCTCGCCGAGGAACTCGCCCGCCGCCTGCAGTATCAGGTCCATCGCTTCCAAGAGCTGCGCCGACTCGATCCTGTCGGTGGCCGAGTAGGTGTAGATCTCGACCGGCACACCCGTGACGCTCGTGCTGGCGTAGCTCAGGCGGCCCAGCAGAAGTGGCGAGTCGACCAGGTGGTCGAAGTCGTCGGCGAGATACACCCCGTCCGCGTTCGCATCGAGCGGCGTCCCAATCTCCCAGTCGGCCGGGTACTCCAGAAGAAGCTCGATTGGAGCGTCCTGCATCCCGGAGGGGAAGGGGAATACCGCGTGCGGGTTAATCAGTACGTGGTCGTCTTCGATCGACGTGCCCGCCATCGGATAGACCGGGTGCTCGTCCACCCGAGTGTCCCAGGTCTCGGCGATCGAGTAGCGGATCTCGGCCACGGACGCCGGGTCCTCGAGCCTCCACTGATTGGTGGAGATCTGCTCGACCGGAACTTGCGTGCCGTTCGATGCGAACGCGTGTAGCTCTCTTACATATCGACCAATGTCCATGACCTGATATGTGCCGGGCGCCGTGGACGCGAACTGGAGGATCGCGTTGTCCGGCCCGAGTCCGGACACGGACATCCGGACGTGGAACAGGTCGTCAGCCCGGTCGTTCAGGTCGACCGTATAGGAGAGAGTCGGTAGCCCATCGGCCGTCTGCCCGAAGGCGGTCCCGACCGCGCCAGTAATCAGTAGCGTGGCAATGCTCGCCGCTGTCGCAATCCCCGTCAGCCCCGTCCGTCGCATCCGCCCTGTCATGTATCCCCCTCCGTATTCCCCTTGGGTCGTGCGCCCTCCAACGACGCCCTGTGTCCAGCCTTCTACGCCTTCCGGCATCTCGAGGTTTCTCCGGGCGAACTAACCAGCCGCACGACTGGTGGCCGGGCGTCCATAATTATCTGACAAATGACATGAGATAGAATCGCATAAAAGGCAAATATTGCAATTAGATAGCTTTCATGTAGAATAATCGCACAGGGTTGCGGGCGGTGCCGGAAACCGTATGTTACAAGTGTCCGATCGCTGGCAGTCCAAGCGGTCGACCGAGCGCGGAGTTGATCGCAGCTTGAAGGCGCGCCCGGTCCGGACGGACACACCTTCTAAAGCGCGGAGAGGGCCTGTGTCAGACGTTTAGACAGGCCCTCTCTCTTTGTATATGGGTTGGGCGTCGCTCTGATACCGCTATATTGAACAATAGCTGAGATTGAGCGGCGACCCCCGAGCGGAGCAGCAGTCTGGATGAGCCGACAGCCGCGAGCCTGGTTTCTGCCTGTCCTCGCACCCGTGTGCTCGGCCGCCGTCCGCGTGTTCTACCGATTCACGGCGGAAGGCACACCTCCGCGCGACGGACCGGTCCTGTTCGTGGCCAACCACCCCAACTCCATCGTTGACGCGATCGTCGTGGCGGCTTCCGTAGATCGGCCGATCCGCTTCCTGGCCAAGGCGACGCTGTTCGATGCGCCGGGAGTCGGCGCGTTGGTGAGGGCTGGTGGAGCGATCCCGGTGTACCGTCGCCAGGATGATCCCGCCCTCGTGGATCGGAACGCCCATGTGTTCGAGGCGGTGCACGACGCGCTGGCCTCCGGCCACGCAGTGGGAATCTTCCCGGAAGGGCTCAGCCATTCTGAGCCTTCGCTGGCCCGACTCCGCACCGGCGTCGCCCGAATCGCCCTGGGGGCCTCCGCGCAGAGGGACCTCCGCTTTCCGATTGTTCCCATTGGGATCGTGGCCCGGCAAAAGCAGATCTTCCGCTCGGAGTGTCTCGCTCTCGTCGGGACTCCCGTTCCGTGGGACGACCTCGCGGGCCGTCCCGAGGACGACGTGAAGGCGGTGAGGGAGCTCACGGACCGGATCGAGAGCGGAATCCGGGCCGTGACTGTGAACGTCGAGCACCTCGAGGACCGGCGGACGCTCGAATGTGCCGAGGCGATCTTCGCGGCGGAGCAGGGTCTCGACTCCTCCCAGGAGCCGCGAGTGCGGCGCCTTCGGCAGGCGGCCGAGACCCTCACCCGGCTCCGCCACGACGAGCCGGAGCGGGTCGAGCACCTGTACGAAGAAGTCGAGAGCTTCGCGTGGACGCTGGACGTGCTCGGGATTGGCGTCGGTGACATCGACCGGACTGTGCGTACTCGGTCGACGGTGGGGTGGGCGGCCAAGGTCTTCGGACTGCTTCTCCTGGGCGGGCCGATCTCCGCCGCCGGACACGTGGTGTTTTTCGTCCCCTACCAGCTCACCGACTGGCTCGCCACGCGTCCCCAGATCCGCAGAGAGCGCCAGTCCACGTGGAAGCTCCTCGGCGGAGCCGTTATCTACCTGGCCTGGATCACGATTCTCGCGCTCGCCGCCGGCGTGGTGTTCGGCGTTCGGGTCGGCGTCGGAGTCGCCATCGGACTTCCCGTCCTCGCGCTTGTGACCCAGTTCGTGCGCGACCGGTGGAAGGACTCGCGGACGCAGGCGCATCGGTATCTGCTTCTGCAGAGGAAGGGTGACATTCGTGCGCAGCTCCTGGCCCGGCGCAGGAAACTGGCCGAAGCGCTCGACCGCCTGCGGGGCGAAGTGAGGGGCGGCTGAAGGCCTTGCTGACTTGACAACGGCCATTATTCCAGTATTCGTGTAACGTCCCGGCTATTCCCATCCACACTCGAAGGAGCAACAACGATGCGCAAAGCTGTAATGATCCTCGCCGCCGCGCTGCTGGCGCTGCCAGCGACCGCGATGGCCCAGTACGGCGACGACGCACACAAGGCGGTCGAGGCGTCCGCGGCCAAGTGGCAGGCCGCCTACAATGCGGGCGACGGAGCCGCGATCGCTGCGTTGTATACCAAGGACGCCGTCCTGCATCCGCCCAACTCGGCACCGGTTCACGGCGCTGAGGCGATCGAG